>NZ_JAQFJF010000006.1:0-137723 GCF_030439905.1 Streptococcus sp. SN3 | reverse complement strand
ATTGGTTCGTCTTGTTCAGTTTTCAAAGGTCTTTATCGCCCTCAAGCGACAACTATCTTAGTATATCACCTCCTCCTCTTCTTGTCAATACTTTTTTTCATCTTTTTTTATTTTCCTCTAGCTTTTTTCCCTGTGCCAAAATTCAAGCCTAAGTTTGCCCCTCTTGTAAAACCAGTCTAGGAGATTTGTAATCTAATACCTTCTTTGGATAGTCATTTATCCAATTTTCAATAAATGCGACTTGTTTGCTGAGTCGCATTTTTGTTTCCCTTAGGCAATTCCAATTGATTGAGCGTATCCAATACAAAGTTAGTATCTTGACAATCTGAAATGGTGTAAGCTACCATCTCACGATTATAGAGATCTATGACGGAAGATAGGTAGAGTTTACAGTTCCCAAAGTAGAGGTAGGTAATGCCTGTGACAAGCTTCTCCAGTGGCTTTTCTACTTAGAAATCACGATCTAGCTTATTCTCTGTCACATAGTAAGGCTGACCTATATTTGGCACCTTCTTAGGACGTGCACGACAGAGCCAACCTCTTTCCTTCATAATTCGATAGACTTTCTTGCGATTAACGATTAGTCCATGGATTTTCTTAAGTAGTCGTAGTTGTTCTACTTCAGATAGCTCCTCCAGACCTTTACCGTAGGAATCTTGCTTACCAACAGGTGGATGGAAACGGTGGAGCTCTTCGTTCTTATGCCATCTCATCCATGTATAAATCTGACCATCATTCAATCCCAACGTCTTCTTAATGACCTTGTTAGAGTTACCTGCTTTCTTCATTTCGATACAGGCTAACTTAGTTTCCACTGAACAGGTTTTTTTGACCATAATAAAACACTCCTGTTTCTAGTTTCCTAGATTTCAACAGAAGTGGTTTTCTTGTGTCTCATTTTGGGGGTGTAGTGCCTATTATCATAGAATTTTTATATCATTTCTTCATATATTTATTGTTTATCTTTAACAATCATATTTAGTTGTCTATTTATGACTTAACTTTCTAGTCAAAAAATCACCAGCAAACTGGATAGTAAAGATAAGAATAATGATAATCACTGTTGCTAAAATAGTGACATCATTGTTATAACGATTGAAACCATAAGCAATAGCAACATTGCCAATCCCGCCGGCTCCGACAGCACCGGCCATGGCTGTTTCCCCAATCAGAGAAATGAGAGTCACAGTCGTCACACGAATCAAATCTGGCAGACCTTCGCGTAGATAGACACCTGCTAGATCACTGAAAGTCGCTCCACTAGCTTGAGCAGCTTCAATCACACCAGCATCTAATTCGGCGAGAACAACCTGAACTTGACGAGCAAAGAAAGCAAATACAGCAAAAGAAAGTGGTACGATAGCTGCATTTGGTCCAATGCTAGTTCCTACAATCAAATGGGAAAACGGAGAAAGAACGGCTAACAAAATAATAAATGGAATTGCGCGAAAGATTGACGTGATTTTATCTAAAACCCAAAAAACTACTTTATTTTCCAAGACTCCTCCCGGAGCAGTCAAAACAAGAAAAAGCCCAGCAATTAACCCTAATAATCCACCAATAATAAAAGAAGTGACTGTCATATATAATGTCAAGTAAATAGCTGTTCCCCAGCCAGCTTGACCACTCCACCCCATTTGATAAACATTCGGCAAGTATGTTTGAATAAAGTTTTCCATCTATGCTTCTCCCTTCAATACCGTTAATTGAACCCCAGCTTCACAAATAGCTGTTTTAGCCGCTACTAGATTTTCCTTTTGACCAGATAAAACAACGACCAGTTCTCCGACAGGTGTTCCCCCTAAAATTTCAATATTTCCATAAAGTATGTTGGCAGTAACTTGATGATGTTTGTAAATCTCATTCAGCAAGGGTTCATCTGTAGAGGTTCCCGCATACTTCATTTGTACTAATAGGCTATTTGAGGCTAAATGTTTGACAATCTCTTGCTGTTCAATTTTGTCCATAGCTTCATCAATCCCTGTTGCAGTGGAGATAAAGTCTTTGGTTAAGTCTTGCTGAGGGTTAGAAAAAATATCCAAGACAGATCCTTCTTCAATCAGTCGTCCATTCTGCATGACTGCAACACGATTAGCGATATCTTTGACAATTTGCATCTCATGAGTAATCAAAACAATCGTTAATCCGAGCTTTTGATTCAAATCTTGTAACAATGCTAAGATTTGTTTGGTCGTTTTGGGATCAAGTGCAGAGGTTGATTCATCCGAAATTAAGATTTTGGGATCATTGGCAAGAGCACGTGCAATTGCAACCCGTTGTTTTTGCCCTCCAGAAAGCTGAGAGGGATAATTTTCAGCGCGATCTGCTAAGCCAACGAGCTCCAACAACGTATGTACTTTCTCTTTCTTTTCTTCTTTTGATAAGCCAGAATGTTTGAGCGCAAAAGCTACATTTTCTTCTGCCGTCAATTGACTCATCAAATTAAAATGTTGGAAAATCATGCCGATATCTTGACGTTTGCGACGCAGTTGTTCTGCTGTCAGAGTTACTTTATTGTCAAAAAGAACATCCCCATCTACAATAATTTTCCCATTCGTTGGAACTTGCAGTAGGTTAATAACACGAACCAAGGTTGATTTTCCAGCCCCAGAATAGCCAACAATTCCATAAATATCTCCTTCTTGAATATGAAGTGTCACATCTTTAACTGCTTGAATCTGACGTTTCTTTTGTTGAAAAGTTACATCAATGTGCTCTAACTGAATCATTTCTTTACTCATAACTTGCAATCAGCTCCTCTACTAATTCAATATGGGTGTAATAATCTGCAATGCGTACATTTTCATCACCTGCATGGTCACGACTATTCGCATTGCCAAGACCAAAGGCTGCCATTGGCACTTCAAGTGCTTCAAAAACAGTGTGCATGGGACCAGTTCCTGCGGTTGTAGGCAAAACAGAAACACCTTCTGGATAAAATTTCTTAGCCAACTCAATAACATTGAGAATAGAGGGCGCACTCATATCACTACGATAACTCATTTCGCCCAAAGTATAGATTAATTCCACCTTATCAAAACCATTTTTATCGAGTTGTTCTCGGATTAATTCTAATACTCTATGAGGTTCTAGTCCTGGAACTAAACGAACTTCTACTTTTGCTGAAGCCTCTGCAGGAAGAATAGTTTTCACCCCCTGCCCCTGATAACCAGAAGTAATCCCTTCAATGTTAATAGAAGGTTCAAAGAAGATTCGATTTAAAAAATCTTTTTTCTCCGCTTGTAATAAAGGTAATTTCAAACCGTAAATGGTTTCTACTTCTTCTGGACTGCGCTGAGCGTATCTCTCCACCAAAGCCAATTCTCGTTGATTGGGTGTCATTACTTGTTCATAAAGTCCCTCTACTTTAATGCGTCCATCCTTATTTCTCAAACTAGTAAGGGCATTAATCAAGTACCAAGAAGCTGAATCAATCACGCCACCAAAACTGGAGTGAATGTCCACTTCTGCACTTTTAACCTTGATATCAAACGTGACAATTCCCTTATTTCCACCAGAAATTTCAAGTTGACCTAAAGAATTTTTAATGCCTTGTTCCCAAACCAACAGGTCTGCTCCATGTAGAAGAGATTTGTGTTTCTCTAGATATTTCTCCAAATCAACCGAAGCTGATTCCTCCGCACCTTCCATGATAAAAATGACAGTAACAGGCAAGCCATCATGCGTTTGTAGGTATTTTTGAACAGCCGTCAAACGTGCAATAATATGCCCTTTGTCATCATCGACTCCACGACCATACATGCCACCATCCCGAATAGATAGAGTGAACGGATCATCTGTCCAAATTTGATCACTATCTGCCGGAACTGTATCATAATGGTTGTAAAAAATAATTGTCTTAGCTGTTGGATTCTGACTTTTAAATTTTGCTATCACAAATGGCGCTGTATAGCTTTCATCTAATTCCACCTCTGCACCGGCTTTTATAAAGATTTCTTTTAGATAAGCAGCAACTTCTTGTAGACCAACCTGTTGGGCAAAGATTGATTTTTTAGAAATCAATGCCCGTAAAACGGCAATATAGTCTTGTGCCACCATATCCTCTTCAAATCTTTTAATTTGTTCTTCTTCACTTGAAAATGTCATCTTTTTTCCTCATAGTCATGGCGACAAAACTCAGTCGGCGATTCCAACTGAGTTTTGTCAAACTGAAATACAGATAAATAGGGTGAATCTTACCAAACTGGTTGATCTAGACCATCTGATGTTTCGTCAACTACTTTTTTGACTTCATCTGTATGATAGGCTTTGATAATTTTCTTAATGGCATCTGCTTTTGGCGATTTTTCCCAATCTTTTTTAGCTGCAATGATATTAAACCATTGTTTTGAGTTTTTATCTTTTGGTTCAACAAACAGAGCTTTTTTAAAATCAATTTTTGCTTCAGTAACAAAAGTATTATTGACAACAGCTGCATCTACAGATGTCAATGAGCGTGCTGTTTGACTGGCATCCAATTCTGTAATTTTCAATTTCTTTGGATTTTCTTTGATATTTGCCACAGTTGCCAATTCATTCCCAGATTTGTCTAATTTAATCAGACCTGCAGATTGCAATAGATTGAGTGCTCGACTTTCATTTGTTGCATCATTTGGAACTGCGATTTCTGCACCATTTGGAATTTGACTTACCTTCGTATATTTATTTTTCCCATTTTTTGTACCAGAATAGAGGCGAATTGGGGCAATATAAGTTTCAGCTGCTGCGACTAAGTTTTGCTTGTTTTCCTTATTCCAGTTGTTCAAAAAATAGTAGTGTTGGAAAGCATTGATATCCACTTCACCATCAGCAACCGCTTTATTCGGCTGAGAGTAATCCGTAAATTCTGTAAATTGCAACTTGATGTTATCTTTTTTCAACAACTCTTGAATCTTGTTCCAACGTTTTTCTTCCGAATCACTTTTTGTCATCACACCAATTTTAACTGTCTTGGCATCAGTATTTTTATTTCCCGAACCACAAGCTGTTAAACCAATTACTGCTGTCGCTGCTAGAGCTGTTATTCCAAACCATTTTTTCAATTTCATTTTCATTCTCCTTTAAAAATCTTATGAAAATAGTATCGCACATATTTATCTGATTGACAAATTGTTATTTCATAACAAGGGTTATAGTTTTAAGCTATAACTAAATTTATTAAAAAACCAGCTGACATTTAGCATCTAGTTGGTTTTAAGTTTCTTATTTCACATCTGCTTCTGCTGGCAAGTAACTACCACCAAAGAATTTTTGAGATAATTTTTCCAGAGTCCCATCTTTGTACAAGTCTTGAATGCGCTTATTGACAAATGTTTTCAATTCATCTTGCCCCTTTGCTAAAAGTGGATAAACATAAGGTTGTTGATTGCTTGGTAAATCAATCACTTTTAGGTGATCCAGTTTCTGATTTTTAATAACTGTTTCAACACCAATTTTATCAAAAATCTTATAATCAAACTTTCCATCGTTTAAATGGTTCATAATTTGTTGAAAATCCGCTTTTGTATAGCTAATTTTCGTTGGATTGTTAGCATGTGCTTGATTGTATTTTTCTAATTGTGCAGCAGTCGTTGTCCCTTGCACTACTTCTGTTTTCTTACCACCAATATCATCCAATGATTGAATAGTTTTATCAGATTTTTTCACTACTAAGACATTTGGATTTTTAGCAGTCGGAGCTGCATACAAATACTTACCTGCACGTTCTTTTGTATAGCTGATATTGTTCACTGCCATTTGGTAGCGATCGCTATCTAGACCAGCGAAAATACCAGACCACTCTGTCGTTTCAAATTTGACCTTGTATTTATTAGAACCTTTAAAAATGGCACGAATAACTTCAATCTCATAGCCGGTTAGTTTCCCATTTTCTTCATAGTTAAATGGCTTTGGTGAAGCATTCGTTGCAACTTTGACTTCTGTTTTTCCAGATGAAGTAGCTGACTTTGAATTAGAGCACGCTGCTAACATTCCTGCTGTTAAAAGTCCAAGAGCTACTAAAGAAGAGTATTTCAATACTTTTTTCATATTCCTACATAACCTCTTTCATTAAGATAAATCCTATCATATCAAATATTTTTCTTCTTGACTATTATTTGATTTTTATCAAAGTGATAGATTTTCTTTATCAAGTAGAGCTAAACGAAATCAGATTTTTACCAAACATTGATACATTTGACGAATAGTGGAAAACTCAATTACTTTTCTAAACTAGCTACGTGCGTTAAAGCGACATCAATATTAGCACAAAAGTTGTCTGCACCAACTCTATCAATAATGCTTGCTTTCCCATGACATGGTAAGATTGTTCGTTGACATTTACCAAGGAGCTCTTCAAGAGCATCCAATCCTGAAATATCCATTGCAGACACACTGCGCATACGAAGAATTAAGACATTTTTACCTTGTTCAGACAAAATAAATCCTTGATTTGTCCAGCGATAATTCCAACGTCAATTCCAAGGGTAAAGCCAACAGTGATGGTCTTTGAAATAAATTTAATCAGGTCACCAAAATGCAACAAACCCATGCCGACGAGCATTAGACCAGCTAAGAAAGTAGCCACTGTCAGACCAGATAGACCGTACTGCGCAATAATTCCATAAATGATAACAACCAAAGCGGCTGTTGGCTCACCAATCTGAACACGACTCCCACCTAAAAAAGGAAATGAAAAAACCAACTACAACAGCTATATAAAGATCTTGCTCTGGATTGACCCCCGAAGCAATCGCTAAAGCAATTGACAATGGTAAGGCAATAATTGCCACGATAATCCTTACTACAAGGTCTTTGACAAATTGTGCACCCCAATAATTCTGTACCATACTAAAAACTTAGGATTGATATGCTTAAAAGCGTCCATTTTCCCCTCCTCTTTTTCTCTGTTCCCAGACGCTTGCGAGAACCTTATTACCATTGTAATATAACCCCATGTAAAATCTCTAGATGACCTGAATATGAAAACGTATCAGAAAAGGCGATAATTATTTCACCATCGCCTTTAATAATCTTTCTCATTCGTTTTTATCCTTTAGTGAGGAGATTGAAAGACTGGCTAAACCAAGTCCAAGCATTGTCAGTGCAGCCTTAGTGTCCACTTTTCCTAAAGCAGATAAAACCACCACAACAATCCCCATGGCTACTCCAAGTCCTCTCAACACGGTGTCAACAATATCAGATTTCCCATTTTTCTTGTTTTCTTTCATCACTGTCTGTCCTTGCATCAGCTCATCTACCGATGCATCAAACAGGTCTGCTAATTTAGGAATGGTATTAATATCTGGATAGGATAAATCTCTTTCCCATTTTGAAACAGCCTTATCAGTGACCCCCATCTTTTCAGCCAGTTCTAATTGTGTCATTCCTTTTGCTTTCCTTAATGATGAAATCATCATACCTAGTGTTTGTTTTTTCATCAAATTTTTCCTCCCTCCATTTGCTAATTATATTGTAGCACCTTTTCTTACAAACTCAATCGACCAATAGTTTACTTCTCTCAACTTATAGTTTATCACTGGTTTGTCTGCTTTTTACGCTCCTTATTTGAATTTTTAGAATAAACTAAGCTACAACAAGCAGTCTTGGAAACCAACCTCACTCTTCAACTACATATTATTAGCTAGCCACCTTTTCTACCAAACTTCATGTCTATTCTATCAAAGTAAAGAAGATACTAGCTCAACATACTTACGGTCTTATAACTAAATTTCTTAAAAAACACTGAGAGATTAGTAAGTAACAAAAAAAGAGACTGGGACAAAATTATCTCAGTCTCAATCTGTATTAGTAAAAAACTCTTGACGCAGTAGCTGTCGGACTCTTCATTTGCTTTTTAAGCTCAGAAGAGTATCTAAGCAACCCTGCGGTGGTAGGACAGAAGTAAAAATTAAAAATATTTACTTCTGTCCCACCACCTCTTTCTTCACTATTAAAATCCTTCTACATTTGTATAAATTTTTTGGACATCTTCGTCATCTTCCAAAACAGCATACAACTTTTCAAATGTTTCTAAGTCTTCACCTGATAAGGTCACATCAGATTGCGGAATCATTTCCAATTCGGTGACTTGGAATTCTTCTACACCAGATTCACGGAGAGCAGTCAAGGCCTTGTGCAAATCTGTTGGTGCTGTATAAACTGTAATGCTTCCATCTTCTGCTTCTACATCATCTACGTCTACATCTGCTTCTAACAGTTGTTCAAAGACACTATCTGTATCGTCTCCTGCAAACACAATCACACCTTTATTATCAAACATATAAGACACTGAGCCACTTGCTCCCATATTTCCACCGTTTTTACCAAAGGCAGAGCGAACATTTGCTGCAGTACGGTTGACATTTGAAGTTAGTGTATCAACGATGAGCATAGAACCATTTGGTCCAAACCCTTCATAACGCCCCTCTGTAAAGGTTTCGTCTGTGTTTCCTTTTGCCTTATCCAGTGCTTTGTCAATGACATGCTTTGGCACTTGCGCTTGTTTCGCACGTTCAATAACAAATTTCAAAGCTGAGTTCGATTCTGGATCTGGCTCTCCTTTTTTAGCTGCTACATAGATTTCAACACCAAATTTAGCATAAACTTTTGAGTTTGCACCATCTTTGGCAGTCTTTTTTGCCACAATATTGGCCCATTTACGTCCCATTGGATATTCTCCTTTAGATTTTCACTTTTTCAATCTTTCTTATTATATCACAAGTCAGGTTGAATTTCACTAGCAAATTATTGACAATGTCTAGCTCTATAAAATAATTTTGTATCAATCTACTATTATCGGGATTTTCCCAAAATTCTGCTCCTCTAGTTGGGCGTTCCCTAGCTGATAAATACAATCAGCTCGCTGGGTTAAGGAATCCCATGGTTCTTGACCGATGCGACTGATGAAGTCTGTTTTCCCTTTCATCTTTTTAAGATGTTCTCGACCTGCTTGAGTAAAGCCCAAGATATGAATACCGCTAGGCAACTGATCATTTCTTGCACCGACCAAAATATAAGTCAGAATTCGTCTGATTCGTGCTTTCGTATATCGCTTGGTTGCGACTTGTTCGACCAACTCCTCTACGCTATAACTGCTTTTCACTGCTTCCTGCAAGCGCACCGCAAGTTCTTGATTAACCTGATAAAAACTCGTCAAATCGGGATGACTGATAATCTGGTAACGCAGCAAAGGATAGAGTGCTGACCAGGTCACTTTGGGAGACTGAATCAGCAGTTCATGAGCCGGGGTAAATTTCTCCAAAAAATCTGGACAATTAAGACGCTCTCTAAGAGCCGTAGCAGAGGCGTATTTTAAATTTTCTTCTTGTGAATGATAACCAGCTCCCTGACGCTTGATTGGGAGAAGTTCGATAGCCTTATTCGCGCAAGCTTTAGCATAGGACAGCCCTAAAATGTGATTGGGTGTATTGCCTGTGAATTTCACACCAGCAAACTTTTCCCACATTTTCTGCGTTTTCTGTGGATAAGACAAATCATCTGGCAAGCTTTGCACATAGTCCACCATTTTCTGTTGATTGTCCCCATAAATCTGTGAAAAGTGTTGATAATCTAAGACCTCTTCCGTACCAAAGGCTAACTTATTCACACCAAGGCGCTCTAAAATATCTACTGCTCCTTGTGCGAAGTAGTCAGCTGACTGAACAGCCACCAAAAATGGCAGTTCAAGCACCAAATCCGCCCCGTTTTCCAGAGCCATTCGGGTCCGAGTCCACTTATCCACAATCGCAGGCTCACCACGTTGAACAAAATTGCCGCTCATAGCAACAATCTTCAAACCTTTAACCTGCTCTAGCAAGTACTTATGACCATTGTGGAAGGGGTTGAATTCTGCAATGATACCGGTGATAATCATGGAGTGCTCCTATTTTAATGTCAAATTGAATCTATTATATTCTGTAGACTCCGTTTTTGAGTGGTTGTTTCCTCAATGAATTTAATCGACCATTCTTTTAAGTAATTGTGTCTACTAAAATACCAGCCATTTACCCACTTATTTATTAAACATTTTTCATCATCAGTCAACATATTATAATATTTTCTTTCATCTATCTTCCAATTTGATACTATACTAGCCTCTAATTTTTCTATACTTTCATAATCACTTATTGACAAAATATCGACACCTAGATTAGCAAATATTAAAAATTGCAAACTAAAGTAAAAGTGAACTTCGTTTGTTAGTAAAAAGCGCAATTCTAATTTGTTTTCTCTACTGTCTTTGCTACAGATAAAGTAATTAAAACATGTACTAATTCTCTCTGTGATGTCTCCCATTCTCCTATACTTTTCATCCATACTTTCTATAATTGGAATACATAAATTTTTGTAAGTTCTTTCTTTCTGTATTGTAAAAAGTGCATTCATAAAAGTCCTATGCGCTGTAATATTATTTCTATCTGCTTCAGACCACTTAACTAATATCTGTCTTTGAAGTTTATCATCTAGTTGATTAATACCTACTGCAGCAAAGTATTCTTGGAAAGAACGATGAGAGAACTTTAAACTAACACCTTCTTGAAGCATCATGCAAGCACTATGAGTCGCATCATAAACTATATCATTCATCTTTAATTCAAAGTTATTTTTTAAACAATATTTAGTAATTATATCATCAAGTGTAGTTCTATCGAAATCTACTTTCCCATCAAAGAATGTTTTCAAACCAATGTAGGCTAATATATTTCGAAATTCCTCAGGAGTTAATTTTGCTTTTAGTTCTCTTTTGTATCCTGATTTAGATGCATCATGTCTTTGGTACAATGTATAAAAGGCCTGATTATAAAAATCAGTTAAATTATTTGGAATAGAAGCCCCAGCTTCGTAAGTCATTAACATAATCGTTAACAGGAGTGGGATAGAAGCAAAAGATTCATGAGTATCATATAAATGACCTTTTAATTCTTTATGAAAACGTTTTTTTACTTTTTCATCATAATTCAGTTTATTGATTAAAGCTAGTGCCTGCACCTTATCCATTTTACTAATTTCATACTCAATAAATTGATTCCATCCGATAAATTCCTCAGACGGTCTTGAAGATAAAACATACCGATTTTCATTGTATAAAGTTACAAACTCTTTAATCTCTCTATCTAACCACGAACGTTTTGACGGATTTACTTCATCCAATCCGTCGAAAATTATTGTATACCTCCCAGCATTTAAAGTCACCTCAAAATATTGCTTTTCTAAATCTAAATGATGGTTTCGAATCTCCTGATAAATAAAATCAATTAACCTGTTGTCCAAAAACTCAAAATCATTAAGAGATTTTAACTCAATAAAGATTGGAATTGATGTAGCTTGTTGTATTTGGTTGATAAAAATATGTTTTACAAGCATTGATTTACCAATCCCACCAGTTCCTGTCAAAATAATATTAGACGACTTATTAAAAATCTGCTCAGTATTATCAGTTTCTAGCTTTTCTAAACCAGCACTACTCAAATAAACATGTTCATAAAAATCATATATAAACTTACCTTCGTTTTTATAAAGCAATGTTTTAACCTTAGAATATTTATCATAAGTAAATTTTAAATAGTTCTGATAAACAACACCTAACTCTTCTTCTGTTTTAAACTGTAAGTCCTTATAAATTTGCTTTAACTTTTGATAAATTTTGGGTATATTGGTAATTACTTCTTTTTCAATAATATCACCAAATGGTACTGGTATACTCATTTTTCCTTACCTCCTAAGCATAAGATTAACAATATTTGATTTACTTCTCACACACAAAAAACCAACGTTTGCTTTCCTTTTTCGGTGCTTGGTCTTCAAAATCTGCATAGATTTTAACATTTTTAAATCCAGCTTGTTCCAGTAAAATATCATAGGTCAGAATTTCGTAAGTGCGTTCTTCGTGGACCTCGTCGTAGCGTGTGAAGCGCCCGTCTTCGTCTTGCAAGAAGAAGGTCAATTCATGCACGACTGAATGCGGGGCTTCATCGGCGTATGTATCCCAGACCATGGCAAATTCATCAGCGTTTTCATGATAAGAATAACCAGGAAAGACAGTATCTGTCTGGTAAGTCGAGTGCACATCAAAAACGAAAACACCGCCTTCGTTCAAGCAGTTGTAAACTTGCTGAAAGACATCACCGACTTCAACTTCATCGGCCATGTAGCAAATTGAATCAGAATAACAAGTCACCAAGTCGTATTGACCAGCTTGCGATAAATCAAGCATGTTGCCCTGTTTAAATTCAATAGCTTCATCTGCTTCTTTGGCACGTTTACGAGCGATTTCAAGCATCTCCTCGCTCAAATCCAACCCCGTCACATCAAAACCTGCTTTAGCAAAGCGCACGGATTGAATCCCAGTTCCACAAGCTAATTCTAAGAGCTTTTTCTTATTTTTTGGAAAATGGCGGAGCGAAAAGTTAGTCCATTTATCATAAAGGCTGTCATCCATAATAGCATCATAGACTGATGCGAAGGTTTCATAAGTTGTCATACATTAAATCGCACCGAAACGGCACTTGTCCTTTCTAGTGATTGAAAGGCCGAGGAATTTCCCCAGCCTTACCCTTTATTTGTTTCCAACAAAGCAGCAACATCAACACCTGTTGCTTCATGCCAGAGTTTTTCAAGGTTGTAGTGATTCCGCATTTCCTCAGAAAAAATATGAACAACCACCCCGCCTAGATCCAAAAGTACCCAGCCTCCAGCAGAGTCTCCTTCTACATGGCTAGCTGATTGCCCTGCTTCTGTAACTTTTTCACGAATATTATCAGCAATCGCTTCTAGTTGACGGCTGTTCATAGAGCTGGCAATGACAAAATAGTCTGTCATCGTCGTCAATTCTTGCAAATCTAGCACAGTAATGTCTTCTGCTCGTTTTTCATCCGCTGCTTTTACAACAATTTCTAATAGTTCTTTTTTATCCATTTAATCCTCTTTTAAAATTTCTTCTAAATCAGCCACTTGGGCAAAATGTCCGTTCCAAGTATTTTCATAATGCTGTATTAATTGTTCTGCTGTAATTTCTCTTTCAGCAAAGGTAGTCGTGCCATTTTTAACAACTGCCAAATTATAGCCAAACTCAAACGCTACCTTAACAGTCGTATCAATGCAATAATTCGTTGCCATGCCAATGATAATCAGCCGCTCAATAGCTTGGCTATCCAGATAAATCTGTAAATGAGTTTCTTTAAAAGCACTATTATAATGCTTATCAAAGATTTTCTCGTCAACTTCTGGAGCAATAGCTTCGTAAATTTCCCAGCCATGACTTCCTGTCAGTAGTTCGTTGTCATTGTGGCGGACATAAATCACTTCAATGTTTTTCTCACGACAAGTGGTGATTGCTTTTTGCCAGACAGATAAGCAGTTATCAACAGCATACGGTTTAGCCTCTATCAAGGCTGTTTGAATATCAATCACTAACAGAGCCGTTCATTTGTCATCTTTCATAAAGCCAACATACGCATTATAAGTCTCAATGGTTTGTGGGAAGATAGGAAAGGCTTGGTGCGCTAGGTGTTCTACGGTATGAACAGTTTCGTAGGCAACCGCCTTATTTAACGATTTTTTAGCAATTTCACGTGCTTGCTCCACTCCTGGAAAGTCCCGATTAGGCTCAATATAGTCTGCTACATAAACCACCTTATCTAAATCGGACATCTGAGCAGAACCTACGGTATGAACCTCAATAGCTCTCAAAATTTCTGGATCTGCCAATCCTAAATCTTCCTGAATTTTATAAATGCCGACCATGCCATGCCAGACATTATTTCCCCAATCTTTCAATGCTGGATCCAGAGCATACTTATCAATCAGCGCCAGAAATTCTTCGTCAGAGAGCTTTTTCGCATAATCATGGAGCAGACCTGCCAAACCAGCTTTTTCTACATCTACTCCGAAGCGCTCTGCCAAGTTAATAGCTGCTTGTTCCACTCCCAGACAATGTTTAAAACGTTTCTCTGGTAAAAGCTGCTGCATTTTGACTAAAAGTTGCTCACGAGAAATTCCCACATAAGTTTCATATCCCATTGTAAAGCCCTTCTTTCTCAATATAGTCTAAAACTGGCTTGGGTAGGAGAAAATTCGGCGTCCGACCTTGAGCCAGAAAAGCTCGAACCATGCTAGAAGAAATATCCATCAACGGCACATCTACCCAGATAACCGGGTAAGAAGTTCCTGCTTTATACCTAGGGCGTTGAACACCGACAAATTGAACCAAATCAACCAATTCATCAATCCGATACCATTTAGGAAGATAATCTACCATGTCCGCTCCGATAATGAAATAATAATCTGTATCTGGATGTTTTTCTGTCAAGAGCTTCATTGTATCATAGGTATAACTAATACCTTTTCTCTCAAGTTCAATGGTTTCAATTCCTAAACCTTTGATGCCTTCAATTGCCAACTCCAACATTTTCAATCGGTGCTTCTCATCAATCGTTGTTTTCTTATCAACATGGGGCGGCTCATACTCAGGCATGAGCAAGACCTGATCTAAACATAGCTGCTGACGAACTTGATCAGCTACGACCAAATGAGCATTATGGACTGGATTGAAGTTTCCACCTAAAATCCCAACTTGCTTTCTTTTTTTTGCTTTTACTTCTGGTTCCAACTTCACCTTGGTGAAAGGAGTCAGTAATTCAATTGCCATAGGCTACTTCCTCTAAATTTCTTTTACCTTTACTGAAATTTTGCGGTTTTCCTTTTTGCTAGACTGCTTGTACAAAATCAAAATACGACCAATTTTTTGAACAGTGTCCACGCCGATTTCTTCTTCGAGAATTTCTGCTACTTCATGAATGTTCTCATCTGTATTTTGCAGAAGAGTCACTTTAATCAATTCTCTAGCATCTAGAGCTTGACGGACACTTGTTTTAATCTGGTCATTGAGGCCGTTTTTGCCAATCTGAATAATGGGTTTGAGACTGTGAGCTTGACTATTTAAAAAAGCTCGTTGTTTGGATGTTAATGACATAGATTCCTCTTTTGTTTCTTATTTCGTTTGTCTTCTCTTTATTTTTCTAACAGCCATTTCTTCTTAGATAATGGCTTTGCGGGTCACCACTGCTACTTCCTCTGGCGCCCAAACTGCAATCTGTGCTGGTCCTATCACACGAATCCAGCCCAAACCTGAAAAGACTACATCTGTTTTGGTTTCAATTTTCAACTCATGCTTGACTAGCTGCGGAAAATCTGCCACTTCTTTTTTAGAGGGCGGTGTTAGCAAAGAACCAACATGCTTTTCATAAAATTCTCCTGCTCCTGCAAGCTTGGTGCGATGCAGTTTTAGTTCATTGTCAAAATAAGCTGTAAAACCTTGTTTGTTACCCGACACAAAATCAAAACGCCCCAATCCACCTAAAAAGAGGGTTTGCTCCGGATTGAGTTGGTAAGTTTTGGGTTTAATCTCCTTTTTCGGACTGACATATTTGAGATGTTTGGCAGACAAATAATGAGCCATTTGGTGGCGGTGGATAATTCCAGGTGTGTCATAGACATGACTACCATCAACCAGAGGAATCTCAATCTTATCCAAAGTAGTGCCAGGAAAACGGGAAGTGGTGATAATGTCCTTATCCCCAGTGATTTCCTGAATAATAGCATTGATTAGCGTTGACTTACCAACATTAGTTACACCGACCACATAGACATCTCGGCCTTTCCGATATTGCTCAATCTTTTCAATTAGTTCTTTAATGGCTTGCTTGTTTTGAGCTGAAGTCAGAACCACATCAACAGGACGCAGACCTTCCTCGTGAGCCCTCTCTGTCAACCATTGGGTCACTTTGCTAGTCTTAACAGACTTGGGAAGAATATCTTTTTTATTCCCAACTAACAGCACATCATTACCAGCCACAAAGCGTGGTAAACCTGGAATGACCGAACCATTAAAATCAAAAATATCTACTACATTGACTACGAGAGCATTACTGTCACCCACTTCGTGGAGAAGCCTAAGAAAATCATCGTCTGTCAGCTGCACATCAGTAATTTCGTTGTAGTGACGGAGACGAAAACAGCGCTGGCAGTACAGTTCGCCAATCTCCATTCCCTTTTCCAAAGCAGACTGAGGAGTATAGCCTAACTTGTCCTTATATTTTGTCTGAATCGGTGCTCCACACCCAATACAGAAAATGTCTTCCATGTTTAAATTCCTTTTTTGTATTCAATCATTCCATATTTTTTAGTGATTTTTTTCAAAACTCTCCGCTCACGCGCCCGATTAATCTGAGTTTTTATTGAATCATGCTCAACCAGCGGCTTGACCAAAATCGAACGAATTCCAGCCCTGTGAGCAGCTCGAATATCTGTCATAAGCTGATCGCCTACCATGACCACTTCGTTTTTCTCAAAATGGAATTCCTTTAACGCACGATTAATCCCCCAAGTAAAAGGCTTCATAGACCAACAAACATAATCAATTCCAAATTTTTCAACTGCTCGCTTCACTCGTTTTTTGGTATTATTAGATACCACAATAATTCGAATCCCTGCATCTCGCACATCGTGAAGCCACTGCTTCATTTCTGGTGTTCCATCGGGATTGTTCCATGCGATAAGAGTATTATCTAAATCCACCAAAACAGCCTTGATACCGTGTTTTTTTAAACTTTCAACTGTCAAATCATAAACTGCCTCAATCGCAAAATCAGGCATGTAGTTTTCAATTGCCACATTTCTCTCCAAACATTATACTTCTACCTATTTTAACATAAAAAAAAGGTTTTCGCACCCTAGATCTTTTCATCGATTTTATGTACAATTTGCCAAAAAATGTTTAAAAATGTTATAGTAAGAATAGAGAATTTAACACGGAGGAACTTATGGCAAATACGAGTAAGAAAATGACTGCCGTCTCCCCTCTTTTACAAAAATTTATCAACTGGGCTTCTATTGTTGGAGCAGTTGGAACAGTAATTTTCTGTATCTGGGCCTATTATACTGGCATTTTACAATCTAAAGAAACCCTGTCCGCCTTTATTAAGCAGGCTGGATTTTGGGGACCACCACTTTTTATTTTCCTGCAAATCCTACAGACAGTTGTTCCTATTATTCCTGGAGCTTTGACTTCGGTTGCTGGTGTTTTTATTTATGGTCATATCATTGGAACCATTTATAATTATGTCGGTATCGTCATCGGCTGTGCTATTATTTTTTATCTAGCGCGTACCTACGGTTCTGCTTTTGTCCAATCGGTCGTCAGCAAACACACCTACGACAGGTATATCGGTTGGCTGGACGAGGACAATCGTTTTGAACGTTTTTTCATCTTTATGATGATTTGGCCTATCAGTCCAGCAGACTTCCTCTGTATGCTGGCTGCTCTTACGAAAATGACTTTTAAAAAATATATGATTATTATTGTCTTGTGCAAACCCATCACGCTTGTCATCTATACTTACGGTTTGACATACATCATCGACTTCTTTTGGCAATTATTTTCAAAATGAAAGACAGAGCAATGCGATTCGCTCTGCCTTTTATAAGATTCCTTTCCTTTTTTCTAATATCAAATCTTTTATAGAAATCAAGAAGACCGCCGATAAAATCATAAACATACCAGCAAAGTCTACAAGATAAAATTGCTCATGCATAATGAGAAAGGCAAAAAATACAGCCGATATGGGCTCAACAGCCGCTAACAGGCTAGATTTAACAGGTCCAACTAAACTGGTTCCTTTGAGAAATAGCGTATAAGCGAGGATTGTTCCCACTAAGATAATGCCCACCAAAGCTAGGTATACTTCCATTGACAATCGCAAATGAAAATGTAAGATACCACTAAATGGTGTTAGAGCAAGGCCTGCTAATGTCATCCCCACTCCAATCACCGGAATACTGCCCCACCTTTTTATCAATTGAATTGGGATTAAAATATATAAAGCGTAAGTGAAGGCAGCAAATAATCCCCAAAAAAGCCCTGCTGGCGTTACAGATAAGTGATCGAGCTGTCCATGAGTGGCAATCAAAAAAGTACCTCCAATAGCTAATATCATAGACAACACTTCTGTTATAGTAGGTGCAACCCAATCTTTGAGGCAAGTATAAGCAAGGATCCCAACCGGACAGACATATTGCAGAACAGTAGCTGTGCCTGCATTACTTTCATAAATAGATTTTAAATAAGCAAATTGATTGAGCAAAAGTCCTAATAAAGCAAAAAGCACTAATGACATCATCGCTTCCTGATCTTTTAGCATTTCAAATAATTTTTTGCGATTGGTTAATACCATATACGATATCAACAGAACTCCCGCAATTAAAAGTCGAACATTCGTTAAAACTAAGACGGGAAATCCATGCGCCATTAAGTATTGCCCACTCGTACCTGACAATCCCCATGCAACTCCTGCTACTAATGTTAACATTGTTCCTTTGGCTGTCTTTGACATTCCACTTCTCCCTTTCATCGTATGATTATAACACAAAAAATCAGCCGAAACGACTGATTTTTTAGATTTTACAATTTTTCCAACTCTTGATTGAGCAGTTTTTGGGCTACTTGTGGATTAGCTTGGCCTTTGGTAGCTTTCATGAGCTGACCAATCAGTGACTTAGCTGCATTTTTGTTGCCGCCCTTGTAGTCATTGAGAGCTTTTTCATTGTTGGAAAAGACTTCTTGAATGATTGGTAATAGCTGGGTTGGGTCTGAGATTTGGATCAGACCGGCTTTTTCCACATATTCCTTGGCTGATCCACCATTCTTCGCCAAATGAACAAAGACTTTTTTGGCAATTTTAGAAGAGATAGTGCCATCTGCAATCAAGGCAATCATTTCTGTCAGATTTTCCGGTGTCAACTCAATCTCTGCGATAGTCTTGCCCTCAGCATTGAGGTACTGAGCCACTTCACCTTGCAGCCAGTTTGACACAGATTTTGCGTCTCCGCCTGCTGCTACTGCAGCTTCAAAGAAGTCTGAGAGATTTTTCGTTGCCGTTAATTGTTTGACATCATAGTCTGATAGTCCGAAGTCAGCTTTATACTTAGCCCGACGTTCTTTTGGAAAAGCTGGTAAATCTGAGCGCACTGCCTCAATCCAGCTGTCATCAATCTCAAAGATTGGCAGGTCTGGCTCTGGGAAATAACGATAATCTGCCGAACCTTCCTTGACTCTCATCAAAAGAGTCTCACCTGTCGCTTCGTCATAACGGCGAGTTTCTTGACGAATCTGTCCACCGCTACGCAAAATCTCAGCCTGACGTTTTTCCTCAAAAGCCAAGCCCTTGCGGACAAAGTTAAAGGAATTAAGATTTTTTAGTTCTGTCTTGGTGCCAAATTCTTCTTGGCCATAAGGTCGGATAGAAATATTTGCATCCACCCGCATGGAGCCTTCCTCCATCTTGACATCGGAAATACCCGTGTATTGGATAATTTCTTTGAGCGCTGTTAAGTAAGCGTAAGCTTCTTCTGGACTGCGCATGTCAGCTTCTGAGACAATCTCGATCAAAGGCACTCCTTGACGGTTAAGGTCAACATAAGAATAACCGTCACTGCCATGGGTATTCTTGCCAGCATCCTCTTCCAAATGAGCCCGCTCAATGCGAATTTTCTTAGTCGTGCCGTCTTCTAGCTCGATTTCAATCCAGCCATTATAGCCAATGGGCTCATCAAATTGAGAAATTTGATAGGCTTTAGGATTATCTGGATAAAAATAATTCTTGCGGTCAAAGTGCATTTTTTGATGAATGTCCATATTGAGCGCCAGAGCAGCCTTGATACCGTAATCAATAACTCCCTTATTCATTACTGGCAAGACACCTGGAAAAGACCAGTCAATGATATTGGTGTTGGTATTTGGATCTTCCCCGAAATGAGCCGGTGCTGGTGAGAAAATTTTTGAATTTGTTTTTAATTCAACATGGACTTCCAATCCAATAATCGTTTCAAAGTTCATTTAATATCCTTTCTAAATATTTATAGCCTTAACAGTTCTTTCTTTTTCAAAATAAATTCTTCATCTGTGATAATACCTTCATCTAATAACTTTTTGTATTTAAGTATCTCGTCAGCAGGAGAAATAGTTGATACTGTATTTACTGGCATATGTGTTTCATTCACTTTTTCTAGTATAAAGTTTTTTGCATAATTAAAACTGTCTGCAACAACTTTAGATGCTATAGATATAGAATTAGGTTGTTTAGCGGCACTTTTGTCAGGATCATTAGACCAATAACTCTTTCTAGTATTTTACATGCCTCCAGCCGAAATTTCAAAATATCCACTACCTAGAAAACCATAATTTACTTCTGCATTTGTAATATTTTTATATGGCATTGAAAATATACCGTTACCAAATGTATGTCCTGTCATATACCCTTACTTTACTATGTAAACATTTTTATCTGTACAAAAGAGAAATTCTTTAAACGTCCCCTTAAGTGCAACATAAAGTATCTCATTATCCCCTATAACTGAGTTAGCAATATTTATCAATAAATCAAGATAAGCTGGCTGATGATAAAGTTTAGACTGATAAATACGAACCATCTCTTATTCTCCAAAAATGACTGGCTTTTGCTTGTGGTAATCTGTCGTTGCTTCAAAAGCAGCTGCGACTTGGTAAATCGTTTCTTCATCAAAGTGGTTACCAATCAGCTGCAGACCAACAGGAAGACCGTCTGCAAAGCCAGCTGGGATCGAAATGCCCGGCAAGCCAGCCAGATTGACTGGAATGGTCAAAAGGTCGGCCAGATACATGGCTACCGGATCTTGGTTTTGACTGCCCAAGTCATAAGCTACCGTCGGTGCAGTTGGACCTAAGATCAAATCATATTTTTCAAAAACCTTGGCAAAATCTTGCATAATGAGCGTCCGAACTTGACCCGCCTTTTTGAAATAAGCATCATAATAACCAGACGATAAACTGAACGTTCCTAGCATAATTCGGCGCTTGACTTCCTCACCAAAACCTTGGCTGCGAGATTTGACATAGACATCCTCTAAGTTTTCAATCTCTTCTGCCCGATAGCCGTAGCGAATCCCGTCAAAACGTTGCAAGTTGGAACTGGCTTCAGAAGAAGCGATGATATAGTAGACTGCAACACCGTACTTGCTGTGCGGAAGGCTGACTTCTTCAACAATTGCTCCCAGACTTTCCAAATGCTTAGCAGCCGCTAAAATGCGTTCTTTGACTTTTTCATCAATCCCCTCACCCATGTATTCTTTGGGAAGAGCGATTTTCAATCCTTTAATCTCTCGACCAATCTTGCTAGTGAAATCAGGAACAGCTCGTTGAGAAGAAGTTGAGTCTTTTTTGTCATTGCCTGCAATCACTCCCAAAAGCTGAGCATTTTCTTTGACCGTCCGAGAAAATGGTCCAATCTGATCTAGCGAGCTACCAAAAGCAATGAGACCAAACCGAGAAACTCGTCCATAAGTTGGCTTGAGACCAACCACTCCGTTAAAGGAAGCTGGCTGACGGATCGAACCTCCGGTATCAGAACCTAGAGACAGGCGAACTTGACCAGAAGCAACTGCTGTCGCTGAACCACCAGATGAACCACCCGGAACTTTTGTAGCGTCCCAAGCATTTTTCGTAGTCTTAAAATAAGAGTTTTCGCTAGAACCACCCATGGCAAATTCGTCCATATTGGTTTTACCAACGATAATCATGTCCTTGCTGTAGAGCTTCTCCACACTGGTCGCATCGAAAATCGGCTTGTAATTGTAGAGAATTTTTGAGGCAGCTGTCGTTAGAATCCCCTTAGTAGAAATATTGTCCTTAACAGCCAGTGGAATGCCGCTCATGAGATTATCCGCATCAATTCCCTTTGCATCTACTGCTGCTGCCTGTGCCACTGCTTCTTCTTCACTAATCGTAATAAAGCTATCAACGGAACTTTCTCGACTCTTAATATCTTCCAGAGTAGCTTTCGTCAGCTCAACTGCGGAAAGTTCCTTTTTGACAAGGAGATTATGCAATTCTTCAATTGTTTTTTGGTTCAAAGTCATTAAGCATCTCCTCCGTCATCTAGAATAGCAGGCACTTTGATATAGCCTCGCTCCTTTTCAGGAACATTTTGGAAAAGTTCTTCTCGATTCCAACCTGCAACTGCTACATCTTCACGCATATAGTTGACATTTTCTGCAACATTTGATGTAAAAGGCACACCAGTCGTATCAACTTCATTTAACAACTCCACCATGTCCACAATTTTTGACAAAGTTGTCGCAAATTCTGCCGTTTCTTCAGGTGAAAAAGCTAGTTTTGACAAGTGGGCAACATGCGTTACTTCCTCTTGAGTAATTTTCATCTCTGTTTCCTTTCTCTTCTTTTATTTTTCAGCATAGCCGAAAAACAATCATCTTCTTATTTTATCACAAATAGGCTTAGTTCTTCAATTCCAAATGCAGGTCTTTCAGCTGTCTTTGGTCAACCAAACTTGGACTTTCCAGCATCGGATCAAAGCCAGTACCATTCTTCGGAAAGGCGATGACTTGGCGGATATTTTCTTCCCCAGCTAAAATCATAACCAAACGATCTAAGCCTAGAGCCAAGCCGCCGTGCGGTGGGAAGCCGTATTCCAAGGCTTCCAGGAAGAAACCAAAGTCCCGCTCATAGTCTTCTCGGCTCATGCCTAATAGCTCAAACATGGCCTCCTGAGCTTTCCGGTCGTGAATACGAAGGCTTCCTCCACCAATTTCATAGCCATTCAAGACAATGTCGTAGGCATGGCTGCGAAATTGACCTGGCTCTTGCCCATCTTCAAAAATCCCCTGTGTGAAAGGATGGTGCATGGCTTGATAGCGGTTTTGGTCCTCATTCCACTCCAGCAGGGGCCAGTCCACAACCCAGAGAAAGTTCAGCAAGCTCTGGTCGATCAAATCAAGATGTTTTGCTACTTCTAAACGCAAGTACCCTAGAGCTTCTTGAGCTTGTCTTTTCTTGGCAATAACTAGCAAAAGTAAATCACCGTCTTGTGCTTTAAATCGCTCTATGAAGGCAGCTACTTCTGTTTCAAAAGTCGAAGCCAAATCCCCTTGAAACCCACCAGCTTCCACCGTAACGCTTGCAAACCTACTAGCTCCAAATCCTTTCATTTCCTGATAGAAATGACTAAGCTGCTTTTTAGTAAATGCGTTCGCAGCATTAGGAACACAGATACCCATCACTTCCTCTTGATTATCCAAGGCTTTCTTGATGAGAAGCGATTCATTTGCTTGGCACAAATCCGTCAAACTATTCAGCTCTAAACCAAAGCGCGTATCTGGCTTATCAGAGCCGAAGCGGCTCATAGCCTCTTCATAGCTAATAGTCGAAAAAGCTTCTGTTAGCTCTAAACCATGAGTTTTCTTAACAACAGCTTTGAGCATGCCTTCAACAAGTCTGCGAATGTCTTTTTCACTAGCAAAGCTCATTTCCATATCGACCTGAGTAAATTCAGGCTGACGGTCTCCCCGTAGATCCTCATCTCGAAAGCAGCGAACAACTTGATAATAACGTTCCAGACCAGCTCCCATTAAAAGTTGCTTCAACATTTGCGGACTTTGAGGTAAAGCATAAAATTGATTTTTAAAAACTCGACTAGGAACCAAAAAATCTCTGGCTCCTTCTGGTGTGGATTTCGTCAAATAAGGTGTCTCCACTTCCAGAAAATCCTTACCGTTCAAGTAGTCACGAATTGTGCTGGTTACTTGATGACGAAGTTTGAGGTTCTCTGTCATCTTACTCCGACGCAAATCTAGATAGCGATATTTCTGTCGCAAGTCTTCTCCTGTATGGGCGTGCTGATCGAGTTCAAAGGGAAGAGACTTACTGTTTGCAAGGATTTGAATAGCCTCCGCTCGTAGCTCCACCTGTCCAGACTTGATAGCTTTGTTGACAAAGCGATTTTCTCGTTTGACAACCTCTCCCGTAACAGAGATAACATCTTCCTTATGTAGATGATCAATTCCCGCAAAAGCTGGGCTATCGCCTGCGACAAAAACTTGAAGTAGTCCTTCTCGGTCTCTTAGCTCTATAAAAGCTAATTTCCCATGATGTCGGATATTGGCAACCCATCCGGTCGCTGTCATTTTCTGACCAACCTGTTCTAAACCGTAGTTTCCGATAAAAACTTCTTTCATGTTCTCTACCTCTTTCTAAATTCATGTTCAGTTTAATCACCAATTTACCACAAATTACATATAGAAATCTACGCCCATAGATCTAATGCTATAAAGCATTAAGCAATTTGGGGTTACAGATTTTGTCCAAAGGACAAAACTGCATCCACTCCTCTATGTGCTAAGAATTATAAGGAACATAGACTTTACTGCGTAAATCTATGTCCATAGCTCTAGACTCTAAAGCATTAAGAACTATGGAAAAACGGCTTTCGCCTGTAAAACAGACGAAAGCCGTGGTACCACTGTTATTCGTTGCATTGCAACCTCTGGCTCGTAACGTGAGCAGCCGTTTGTGCTTTGATTCACACAAATCATTCGCAACAATATAATAGTTTTAAACAATATTATCTTTTGTCATAAATAGCATAGAAAAAACCATTTTATCATTGACAGTATGTTCTTCGGATTTTGCTTTCTTGGTGCTGCTCTCAGCTTTCAGCACTTTCTGTGCAAGTCAGCAAGCCTACTCTACTGCTTTTTTACTTTTAAATTGTTATCTATTATAGTCGAACCTAAAACATTTTGCAAGTGATTGAGAGCAAATTTATGATTTTCTTCAGAAAGAGAAGCTACCGCAGGTTCTACCACCTCAATTTGATACCCTAAATTGTAGGCATCGATTGCCGTATGCAGGACGCAAATATCCGTCAAGACTCCTGTCAGAATCACCGTGTCTACTTTTCTTTCTCGCAGACGTATATCCAAATCTGTGCCGGAAAAGGCAGAATAATGACGCTTATCCATCCAAAAGACTCGAGAGTCCGCTTGATAGGTTTCATAAAAGTCAGCCAATGGTCCATAAAGATTGCGTCCACTAGTTCCTTTGATATTGTGTGGTGGAAAGAGTTTACTTTCTGGGTGGAAAGTATCTCCTTCGTCATGCGCATCAATTGCAAAAAAGATATAATCTCCTCGCTCAAAAGCTGCCTCGGTCACTTGGGCAATAGCTTCAGAAATTGCCTGAGCTGGAGCTCCAGCTGTCAACTTGCCATCATCTGCCACAAAATCCACCGTATAATCAATCGAAATCAATGCTTTTGTCATCAGTAGTCTCTCCTTTTAATCTCTTCAAAGACATCGGGAATAAGGACTTTAAGGTAGGTTCCTTTCATTCCTAAAGAACGACTCTCAATAATGCCTGCACTCTCTAGTTTACGCAAAGCATTGACAATCACTGAGCGAGTAATCCCAATACGATCTGCAATGACCGATGCTGTCAACTGTCCTTCATTACCATTTAGTTCACCTAAAATAGCTGAAACAGCTCGTAATTCTGAATAAGACAAAGTATTTACAGCCATGGTTACGGCTGTTCGACGTCGAATATTTTTTTCATCTTCTTCTCGTTGGAAGTTGAGTAGCT
Source organism: Streptococcus sp. SN3 (assembly GCF_030439905.1). NCBI lineage: Bacteria > Bacillati > Bacillota > Bacilli > Lactobacillales > Streptococcaceae > Streptococcus > Streptococcus sp. SN3. The sequence continues at coordinate 112,276 of NZ_JAQFJF010000006.1, read as the reverse complement.
GAATCCCAACTACTGTACTTGCAATTTCAACCAAGATCAAGTCATCATCATCAAATTCTTTATCATTTCGCCAAACAATCAATGTTCCTAAGCGAATCCCTGATACATGAATAGGCGAAATCGTCGTCAAGCCATCTGGAAATTCATCTTTGGTTTCGACTGGAAAAATAGATAAAGCATGATTGACAGGAAGATTAGCTTCTGTATCATACATCAAATTCGCTGTGCGAACATACTCTTCTGGGAAGATTTTTGTTTGATAAAATGCTTCCACCCGGTCATTATTCGTCTTGTAGCGCATAAAATACCCCAAAAGACGCCCCTTGCTGTTTACAATACAAGCATTGCAATCCATAATCTCAGCTAACTGCTGAGTAATAGCATTGTAAGGCAATTCTTCCTGTAAGCGCTCATCTGAACGACGCAAAATAGATGTAATTTTTCGTGTTTTTGCTAATAAGTTTGCCATAATTTACCTCGCATATAATCTTATTGATTATACCATAAAACGCTTTATTCTTCAACAATTATCTGAAAATTGTTTATTGAAACACAATTAAGTCTCATTAACTTTTTCAAAACTCCTCAATCCCCATTTCCAATACCAAAAAAGCAACCTTTCGGCTGCCTGTATGATTATCTTCGATATTGCCTTAAGAAACGCGTCATCTTTTCTTGGATCTGTGCTAATTCATCTACACGTGGCAGATAAACGATACGGAAATGATCTGGGTCTTTCCAATTAAATCCGCGTCCGTGCACCAGCAAAATCTTTTCTTGCTTTAAGAAATCCAGCACGAATTGTTCGTCATCATCCACTTGATACATTTCTCTATCAATTTTTGGAAAAATATACAGTCCTGCTTTAGGTTTGGTCGCAGACAAACCTGGAATTTCATTGATAGCCTTGTAAATAAAATTCCGTTGCTCATAAATGCGACCACCAGGAAGTAACAATTCGTCTACTGACTGATAACCTCCAAGAGATGTTTGGACCACATGCTGAGATAAGACGTTTGAGCACAAACGCATATTGGATAGCATATTCAGGCCTTCAATATAATCTTTTACGTGATATTTAGGACCAGACAGTACCATCCATCCGACACGAAAACCAGCAATACGATGTGATTTAGACAAGCCGTTCATGCTGACACAAAAAAGGTCAGGAGCCAAACTTGCGATAGCCGTATGTTTCTCACCGTCCATCACTAAACGGTCATAAATCTCATCTGCAAAAATAATCAAATTGTTTTGCCGCGCAACTTCAACAAGTTCTTCCAACACCTCTTTCGGATACAAAGCTCCTGTCGGATTGTTTGGGTTGATAACGACAATAGCCTTTGTATTAGAAGTAATCTTTGATTTGATATCTTCTATATCTGGATACCAATCCGCCTGCTCATCACAAAGATAATGAACCGCATTGCCTCCTGCTAAGCTAACAGCAGCTGTCCAGAGCGGATAATCAGGCATTGGCACTAGAACTTCGTCCCCATTATCCAGCAAGCCCTGCATTGACATAACAATCAGCTCGCTAACCCCATTACCAAGATAAACATCCTCAATATCGACATTTGGAATATTCTTCAACTGACAATACTGCATAATGGCTTTCCGAGCAGAAAAAATTCCTTTCGAGTCTGAATAACCCTCACTATCACGCGCATTCATAATCAAGTCATGGATCACCTCATCTGGTGCCGTAAAACCAAATTCGGCAGGATTTCCTGTATTCAAACGGAGGATCTTCTCACCATTTGCACGCATTCGCATGGCTTCTTCTAGGACTGGACCACGAATATCATAAGCTACATGTTCTAACTTTGTCGATTTATTAAATTCTTTCATCGAACTTTTCCTCATTTCAAAAGAGTCAATTTATTATAACGCAATTTTTCTAAAAAATCTAAAAAAGTTCTTGTAAAGTCTACCTGAAAATGCTTTACTTTTTTCATGTAAAGGGTTACAATATTAGTAAAGAAAGAATGGAGGTATCCCTATGCTACAAAGATATCAAAACATTATGGTCGCTGTTGATGGTTCTCACGAAGCTGAGCTTGCTTTTGAAAAAGGGGTAAATGTGGCACTAAGAAATAATTCACGTCTCACAATCGCTCACGTTATTGATACACGTGCATTGCAAAGTGTTTCCACATTCGATGCCGAAGTTTATGAAGAATTACAGGCAGATGCTAAAAAATTAATGGATGAGTATGCCCAAAAAGCAAAAGAAGCTGGCGTCACAGACGTTGTCACAATTGTTGAAATGGGTAACCCTAAAACCTTACTTGCAACAGATATTCCAGATGAACAAAAAGTCGATCTCATCATGGTCGGTGCTACTGGGCTCAATGCCTTTGAACGTTTATTGGTCGGTTCCTCATCTGAATACATCTTGCGTCATGCAAAAGTTGACTTACTTGTTGTTCGTGATAAGGAAAAAACATTATAATCCAAAGATAAAGAGAGATTGGCATAACCAGTCTCTCCTCTTTTTTATTCTTCATTTTTTTCACAATTCCGTTGATAAGCTTGAATTTGACGTTCAAGTTCTTTTTTGATAGCAGGCTCCGGTGCATAATTTTTTTCCCAATCATCTGGTTTTAAAATTTTATGAGTAACTGGGTCAAAGTGCGCTTTACCATCTGGGAAGAGTTTCCCCATATTCGCTTGGTGTACAATTTCAAATAAGCGCTCAGGATCTACTCCCATTAAAACAAAACTACCATAAGTAAAATATAGCATATCAATCAGTGCATCTACTTGTCCAACGAGAGACATCTCTGCATTACTCTTCTGTTTAACCTTATCGGAAGCTTTATCTATCGCTTTATGCAAAGATTGAATAGACTGATTGAAAATTTCTTCTGAAGGACTGGCTGCTCGTAAAAATTCCACTAGTTCTTCTACCTTGAAGCCTGCACGATGACGAGCACCCTCTGTTGTCCACAGGATGGGCTCTTCCTGCGTGCATTCATCCATTATCCCATGAAATTCTTTGACCTTATTAAAGTGGTGGTCGCTACTGACAAAGACTTTTTCACTCGCCAAAATACCAAAATGCTCCAAAGCCTTATGAATTCCGTCCTGACTATTACTGCTAGTAGTGTGTTTCGCAACTTCTTTCACTCGACTAGTTCCATTTCCCATGGCGATGGACATACCAACCCCCGCTAACATTTCAACATCATTATCAGAATCACCAAAAGCCATGACTTGATTGATATCAAAGCCATATTCTTTTCCAACCAGCTTAATTCCCTCTAGCTTGGACATACCCTGATTGATAATGTCAGCCGCAAAAGGACTGCTGCGAGTAAATTTTAAATTTGGAAAATCGGCTTCTATAGATTGTGTTTCTCTCGGGGTTGCCAACATTAACACTTGATAAATCGGCTCTTGAATAGATTTAAATAAATCATTCTGTTGTTGAGGGAGCGCCTTACTGATTACATGATTGAAACTTTTATTGACCAAATGTGTCATCTTTTTCGGAACAAAACGGCTAGTCCATTGAGAAAACTTGCTCATGCCAAAGCTCATGATTTTTGAACCAACCACTCCTGATTTTGTCCCAAATGAAATTTCTATTTTATGCTGATGCGCATATTGAATCAAGTGACGTAAGCTGGTTTTATCAATTGGCTTAGCAGAAATGACTTTATCTTTTGAAAAAATATATTGTCCATTATAGGTTACTGCAAAATCTAAATCCAACTGTTCCATAAAGGATTGGACAAAAAAGGGGCCTCTTCCTGTTGCTAAACCAACTAAAATACCTTGCTGTTTTAAACTATGGATCGCTTGTTCTGTGGATTTCAAGACCGTCCGACTATTATTTACTAATGTCCCGTCAATATCAAAAAAGACTGCTTTGATTTCCATTCATTTCTCATCTCTTTCTTTTATGATACAATAATTATAGCATAGATTCAGGAGAAGCTCACTTATGACTAAAAGAATTCTAGTTTTACATACTGGCGGTACTATTTCCATGCAAGCTGACACCACTGGAAAAGTCGTCACAAATGAACATAATCCCATGAACCATGTCGCAGTTCCTCTAGAAGGCATTCAAGTGACTGCTCTTGATATATTCAATATTCCTAGTCCTCACATGACACCACAGCACATGCTGCAATTGTACAAAAAAATCAGGGCAGATGGAAAGCAATTTGACGGTGTTGTGATTACTCACGGAACGGACACTCTAGAAGAAACAGCATATTTTTTGGATACGATGGAACTTCCAAATATTCCTGTTGTTTTGACTGGTGCCATGCGAAGCTCTAATGAACTAGGGAGTGATGGGGTTTACAATTACTTGTCTGCACTTCGTGTTGCAAGTGATGAAAAGGCACGCGGAAAGGGCGTTCTAGTAGTTATGAATGATGAAATCCATTCTGCAAAATACGTAACAAAAACACATACAACAAATGTCAGTACCTTTCAAACGCCAACTCATGGTCCACTTGGATTGATTATGAAAAAAGAAATCCTCTATTTTAAAACTGCTGAACCACGCGTGCATTTTCATTTGAATAAGATTACTGGCTTGATTCCTATTATCCCCACCTATGCTGGAATGACAACCGAATTGCTGGATATGTTAGATTTGAAGAGAATAGATGGTCTCGTCATTGAAGCCTTCGGAGCTGGGAATCTACCACAAGAAGTGGCACAAAAGCTCAGTCATATGACTGCTTGTGGTCTCCCAATTGCATTGGTGTCTCGTTGCTTCAACGGCATTGCAGAGCCAGTTTATGCTTATGAAGGAGGTGGCGTGATGCTTCGTGAAGCAGGAATTATGTTTGTTAAAGAATTAAATGCTCCTAAAGCTCGTATCAAACTTCTCATCGCCCTTAACGCTGGACTTCAAGGGCAGACATTAAAAAACTACATAGAAGGCTAGATTCTTATATAAATAAAAAGCCTCGATTAATTCGAAGCTTCTTAGGAGATTTATGAAAAAAAGTTTTTTAACTCGCTTGTTTTTTTAGTTATCTACCATATATTTCTAATTCCTTTCCTGTTTTTTTGAATATTTTGTTATAATTCACTTTAATGTTTACTGTCATTGGACTTACCTCTTTCTTTTTGATGAATTTAGTATAGTCCGAAAAACTTAAAACAGGCTTATAGATTTCTTTCAGAAAACTTAATCTAAAATTTAGTTTGTAGTCTCTCCTACAAAGCTGCTCAACTGTCTCCTGGACTATTGAGGTAATGAATGAAGAAAACAAAGTTTTTGTCAACAGCACTTTTTCAAGCTTGAAAAGCAAACGAAAAGTGACTTACTTTCAAGTTTTATCTGCAACGACGCAGTGTTTTGCGTAATTAGTTACTTCGTCGTTGCTTTATTACACAGTATGCTTTGAGGCTGGATTTTGTTCCAGCCTCTTTTTCGTTTCATCTTCTAATCCAAGTAGTCCTGCGTGTCCAAATGAAGAGCTACGATATGCCAGTCTGCATGCGTTCTCCAATCAGAAATGGACACAATTTGACTAGCGACTTTTCTGGCTTCTTCTAAAATTGGATAATCTTCTACAATATCCGCCACTTGAAACTCTGGAATCCCTGATTGACGCGTGCCGAAGATTTCACCAGAGCCACGCATTTTCAAATCTTCCTCAGCCAAGACGAAACCGTTAGTCGTTTCCGTCATGATTTTCATGCGTTTCTTGCCGGATTCTGTCTTAGGATTAGCCACGAGAACCGCATAAGATTGCTTGTCTCCACGTCCTACCCGACCACGTAACTGGTGGAGCTGACTGAGCCCAAATCGATCCGCATCCATGATTAGCATGACCGTAGCATTGGGGACATTGACACCGACTTCAATAACAGTCGTGGAAACCAGAATGTCAATTTTTCCTTTCTTAAAATCCTGCATAATAGTATCTTTTTCTTCGCTCTTCATTTTACCATGTAGCAGAGCTACTTGTGCTTTGTCACCGAAATAAGCCTTTAATTCCTCTTCCAAAGCAATAGCATTTTTCAGATCCAGCGCTTCCGACTCCTCAATCAAAGGAGAGATGACATAGACCTGAGCACCTCGTTGCAGCTCTTTCTCCAACCAATTGAGAACCACATTCAGCTGCTCGTGCTTGACCCAGCGAGTGATAATCGGCTTACGCCCCGCTGGCATTTGATCAATAACCGACACATCCATATCGCCAAAGGCAGTGATCGCAAGTGTCCTCGGAATCGGTGTTGCAGTCATCATGAGCACATCAGGATTATTTCCTTTTTCTCGCAAAATTCGTCTCTGTCCCACTCCAAAGCGGTGCTGTTCATCAATAATCACCAGACCAAGCTGATGATATGTCACACTTTCTTGAATCAAAGCATGAGTACCGACAATCATATCTACCTGACCAGCCTCAATCGCTTCTAGTGCTTGTCTGCGTTCTGTCGGCTTCATTCCTCCTGTCAACAGAATTATCCGTAGTTCAGGAAAAAGTTGGCTCAAGCTATCAAAATGCTGCTCTGCCAAAATTTCAGTCGGTACCATAAGAGCAGACTGAAAACCAGCCGTATAGGTAGCGTACATAGCTAAACCTGCAACCACCGTCTTTCCACTACCCACATCTCCTTGCAAAAGCCGGTTCATGTGGGTTGGTGCTTTCATATCTTGTAGAATTTCATCAAGACTCCGCTTCTGGGCAGCTGTCAATTCAAAAGGTAGCAGTGTCAGCTTTTTTTCTAATAAATCATCTCGCCAAGGAATAGCTAACCCTTGACTCGCATTCTTGCTTTCGCTCTTTAGGACTTGTAACTGCATTTGAAAGTAAAAAAGCTCTTCAAACTTGACCCGACGCAAGGCTTGTTTGTATTCTGTTAAGTCTTTTGGAAAATGCATTGCTCGTACGGCCTGACTGCGTTCCACTAACTGATAGCGCTCCAGCAGAATTTGAGGCAGATTTTCTTCCAACAGAAGTTCTAAGCCTTGGTCAAAAGCTGTCTTAATGACTTTCACCAAACTAGCTTGACTAATCCCTTGTGCCACTCGATAGACAGGCTGTAAGTCATCCTCCACTTGTGCTAAGATTTTCATACCTGTCAGACTCGCTTTTGCTTTATCCCATTTCCCGAAAATAGAAATGGTTGAACCAACCTCCACTTTGTCTGCCAGATAGGGTTGGTTAAAAAAATTGACTGCAAGCACCACTTCACCTTGTTTTATAGTAAAACGTAGACGATTACGTTTATAGCCATAATACTGCACATTGGCTGGCGTAACGACAAGTCCTGAGATAACCGCCTTTTCACCATCTTCCAGTTCTAACACATTCTTACTTTTAAAATCTTCATAGCGAAATGGAAAATAGAGTAGTAAATCCTGTAGGTTTTCAATTCTCAGCCTAGTAAACTTTTCAGCAGATTTCGGTCCTACACCCGGCAGAACCGTTAAAGGTTGGTGTAAATTCATAATTCCTCTTTCAGTTCTGTTTCTTAAGAATTTATAAAAGCAGGCTAAAACAGACACCCTCCAATAGCTCTTTGGATTGTTTCCGACTACTTTTAGATTTCAACTCATTCTTTGTAAACTCTAGGGACGCGGTCGCTGATCAAACAAACCACCTCGTAATTGATGGTTTCCCGTTTTTCTGCCACATCTGTTGCAGAAATAACCTCTTCCCCGCTTTTTCCGATGAAAACAACTGACGTTCCAATAGGATAAAACTGAGATAAACGAACAGTAATCTGATCCATAGATACGCGTCCAACAATGGGACAAGGATTCCCGTCAACTAAAACATTAAAGCCTTGCATATCTCGCGTCCAGCCATCAGCATAGCCCAGTGGAATCGTTCCAATGAACTGTGGGCTATCGCTAGTGTAAGTAGCTCCGTACCCTACATCTGCCCCTACTTCTAATTGCTTGACATGAACCAATTCTGAAACCAATGAAAGAGCTGGTTTGATGTCATAAGGCAGCTCCAAAACAGTTCCACTTGGATTAAGCCCATAAATGACATCGCCCAAACGGACTGCATTCATAATCGTCTCACTATGCCACAGAGTCGTTGCCGAATTACTAGCATGAACAATCGGTGGAATAGTTTCTAATTGCCCTAAAATTTCTTTAAAACGTGCTAACTGTGCCTCAAATTTTTGCGTATCTGCTTCATCAGCTGTCGCAAAATGGGTGAAAATTCCTTCGACCTGAGCACCTGCCTTTTCCAAACGATGAATCGCTTCTTGAGCGTCTTGGCTATTTCGAAAACCAATCCGCCCCATTCCAGAATCAATTTTTATATGAACAACCAGTCCAGTTAGGTCTATGTCTGACTTCAAGAGTAAATCAATCCATTCTAAACTAGCCACCGTATAAGTAATCTTGTATTTAATTGCCAACGGAACAGACTGGATAGTTGATACTCCCAGAACCAGAATTTTTTTTAAAATAGCTGCTTCTCTCAGCTCTACCGCTTCATCAATATTGGAAACACAAAAGCCATCCACAATTGACTCAATAGATTGCGTAACAGCAACTGCACCGTGACCATAGGCATCTGCCTTGACAACAGCCCATTTTTCTACATTGTCTGGTATATGCGCTGCAATTTGTTTAATATTAAATTGAATAGCAGCCAAATCAACAATAGCCTTGGTAGGCCGATGATTACTCGTTTTCATGATGTTCCTCCAAAATAACACTAGCTGTGACGACATTATCTGTGTGGCTGAGTGACACCCAGACCTTGCCAGAAAAAGGTGATTTGCTAAAAATAGGCGCTCCCTTTTCATCGTTTAAAATTTCTAAATCCTGAAAAGTGACACAGCCGATACCAGTCCCCCACGCTTTAGAAAAAGCCTCTTTAGCAGACCAACGCCCCGCCAAATATTCCATTTTTCGCTTACCAGTCAGTTTTTCAAATCGGTCAAATTCTGCGGCTGTCAAAACTTTCTTAGCAAAGCGAGCATTTTTTTCATAAACTTTTTGAATAGAAGAAATTTCCTCTATATCAATACCATGTCCTTTAATCATCTTTTTAAAAAGAGTTGAGACTAGTCTCAACTCCATCCTTTTTATTTTTCATTTTTAGATAGGGTAGTGTAAATTTCCTTGACTAATCTGACTGTATTATCCCAACCCAAACAAGGGTCTGTGATGGATTTTCCGAACACCTCAGGCTCATTTTGACGGCCATCTTCTAAGTAAGACTCGATCATAAAGCCGCGTACAACTTTTTTGATTTTCTCATTCCAATCACGGTTGATTAAAGTTTGACGGACAATTCGTACCTGTTCTAAATACTGTTTTCCAGAATTATCATGGTTGGTATCAATAATGATAAAAGGATTTTCCAAGCCCATTTTTTCATATTGAGCAATCGTATCTAGTAAATTATCATAGTAATAATTTGGGATGTTCTTTCCGTATTCATCAAGACCACCGCGCAAAATAGCATGCGCTAAGGGATTACCTGAAGTTTCTACTTCCTTACCAGCAAACAAGAAACTTTGTTTGTTTTGGGCTGCATAAATCCCATTAAACATAACATTAAGATTTCCAGAAGTGGGGTTTTTTAAACCAGTCGCAACGTCAGCTCCACTAGCTACAAAACGGTGTTGCTGATCTTCCACAGAACGCGCTCCAACAGCCATGTAAGAAATCAAATCATCTACCAAAGGAAGATTTTCCGGATACAGCATTTCATCAGCAGTCGTCATTCCTGTTTCTGTAATCACACGATAGTGCAAATTGCGTACTGCTTTAATGCCGTTGATTAAACTTGGGGCTGCTTTCGCATTTGGTTGATGAATCAAGCCTTTATAGCCGTCACCATTGGTACGAGGTTTTGCCGTATACACACGCATCACCATAAAAATACGGTCTTTTACCTCTTCTTGAAGGGCAGATAAACGTTTTGCATATTCTAGAACAGCCGCTTCATTGTCAGAAGAACACGGACCAATGACTAGCAGAATGCGGTCATCTTCTCCGCGAATAATTGCATTTAGTTCCCAATCTCGTGCTTCTTTTTTGGCTAAAGCATCTCCTTTTAATTTCGATAGATTGCGAACCTTTGCTACGTCAATTGGCTGACTAGTTGCTTTAAATGTCATAATCTCCCTCTCTTTACACTACTTATCTGTGGCGTCCGTGACAATTTTTGAATTTCTTCCCTGAACCACATGGACATAAGTCATTGCGCTTCACTTTTGTCAAATCAATATCACTAGGTAAGCCAGATTTTTGTGCTGCAATATTACGTGTTGCCGTTGTACTGATATGGTGTTCCGTCCGTGGACGCTCTTGCTCATGAATTTGAGCTTTCATCATCAGCCGTGTAACATCAAACTCAATCGAACCAATCATATCATTAAACATGCGGAAACTTTCTGCTTGATATTCAACAACCGGATTGTTTTGTGCATAACCTCGGAGTCCAACGGCATTACGTAATTGATCTAAAGCATCAATATGGTCAGTCCATTTATTGTCCACTACACGCAGAATCAAAACTTTTTGGAATTCTCTGACTGATTCTTCATCTCGCAATTTTGCGACCTGATTGTCATATACTTCCAGTGCTCGTTGATACAAGTTTTCCTTTATTTCATCATCTGATAAATCGATTAAGTCTGATATGTTGATAGAATCTTCGGGCACCAGATTATATTTAGCAAAATTCACAATAGCTTCAATTTTTTCTTGCTGTTCGGCACGACTATTGCCATCTACAAAGCGATTAATAGTCCGCTTCATCATAGCGTGAATTTCCGGTGCTAAATCACGATCAGCCGTAATGACATCATAACGTTGTGCATAGATAATCTCACGTTGCTCACGCATGACATCATCATATTGAAGGACTTGTTTACGTGTATCGTAATTGTTCCCTTCAACACGCTTTTGGGCTCCTTCCACTTGACGAGTAAACATTTTGGATTTGATAACCGACTCTTCTTCACTCATTTTGAAGCGTTCCATAACTGCTTTAATCCGCTCTGAACCAAAACGACGCATGAGCTCATCTTCAAGTGACAGATAAAATTGCGACTCCCCTGGATCTCCCTGACGTCCGGAACGACCACGAAGCTGATTATCGATACGACGACTTTCATGACGTTCTGTACCAATGACACAAAGCCCACCTAACTCGCGAACGCCTTCACCAAGTTTAATATCCGTACCACGACCAGCCATATTGGTTGCAATCGTTACAGCACCTCGCTGACCAGCATTCATAATGATTTGCGCTTCTTTATAGTGATTTTTCGCATTCAATACTTCATGAGGAACTCCAGCTTCGACTAATTTTTTAGAAATATAATCACTCGTTTCAACAGCAACCGTCCCCACAAGTACAGGTTGCCCTTTTTCATGACGAGCTTTCACATCTTGGACAACTGCTTTAAATTTTGATTCAATACTTGGATAAAGAAGGTCTGGGTGATCAATACGAGCCACCGGACGGTTTGTAGGAATCGGAATCACTCGAATATTATAAGTTTCGCGGAATTCTTCTTCTTCTGTCTTGGCCGTTCCCGTCATTCCTGACAATTTCTTATACATACGGAACAGATTTTGGTAAGTGATAGAAGCTGAGGTCTTCGTTTCATCTTGAATTGGTACACCTTCTTTAGCTTCAATTGCTTGGTGGAGTCCATCAGAATAGCGGCGACCTTCCATTGTCCGACCTGTAAATTGGTCAACAATCAAAATTTCCTGTTCTTCACTAACCACATAGTCAATGTCCAACAGCATAATATAATTTGCACGAAGAGCATTGTCAACAAAGTGAGTCAGTGCTACATTTTCAATGTCATACAGGTTTTCTAGTTTGAAATAACTTTCTGCCTTATCAATCCCCGAATCAGAAAGTCCAATAGTCTTAGACTGAACATCAATAATATAATCATCTTTGTTTAATGATTTTACAAAGCTATCCGCCATATGATAAAGCTGATTTGTATCAGACGAAGTTGGTCCGGACACAATTAAAGGGGTACGAGCTTCATCAATCAAAATGGAGTCCACTTCATCAACCAAAGCATAGTTAAGTGGGCGTTGCACCATATTTTCAGCACGCACTACCATATTGTCGCGCAAATAGTCAAACCCAATCTCTGCATTCGTTGAATAGGTAATATCGCAAGCATAGGCTTCTTTCTTTTCTGCTGATGACTTTGCGGCAAGGTTAATACCAACAGAAAGTCCCAACCAAGAGTACAATTCACCCATTTCAGTTGCGTCACGTTCTGTCAGGTACTCATTTACTGTGACAACGTGTACACCTTCACCAGACAAAGCATTCAGATAAACCGGCATGGTCGCAGTCAAAGTCTTTCCTTCCCCTGTGCGCATTTCTGGTACATCTCCATGGTGTAAGACAATCCCGCCCATAATCTGTACGGGGTAAGGGAAGAGGCCCAACACACGTTTTGCGCCTTCACGAACAACTGCAAAGGCCTCATAAAGCAAATCATCTAATGACTCACCATTTTGATACCGCAACTTAAATTCATCTGTCTTTGCTTTCAAAGCCTCATCTGACAAAGCAGCCATTTCATCTTCATAAGCCATGACTTTCTTCGCCATTTTTTCTAATCTTCTTAATTCGCCTTTATCATTTTCGATAATTGTTCTTAAAATATTCGCCATTTCTTTCCTTACTTGTAATAATTCTTATTTTAAAATGTTCTTTTCATTATAGCATTTTTCACTATATCTTTCAAGAAAATAAAAGGATAAAAACGGCAGTTCCATTCAAAACTACCGTTCTATGTCCTTACTCTTTTAAGTGATAAGAATAACTAGCTACAACAACATTTTCATGCCATCTGAGAAAATATTTCAATTTCAAGCTCATTTGATTGTGTAGCATATTTTGCCAGCTATGATTTGGAATGAACTGTGGCACTAATACCGTTACGGTATAACCTTTCTTCTGCGCATTACGAGCGACTTTTGTCACATACTGTACTGTTGGTCTGATGATATTACGGTAACTTGTTTCTACATTGACAAATTGGATATCTGAAAAATAGTGTTTAAATTCACTTGCTACTTCCTCATCTTTTTCTTGTGTTTCTTTAGTAGATACGTGCATAGCAATCACTTCATCACCAATACTACAAGCATAATTCATCGCACCGGCACTAACACGCGTAACATTCCCAACAAGGACCAAAACCAGATTTCCTGCATAGTCCACGCGTTCAATTTTTTCATTTAAACGCAATTGTTTAGCAACTTTATTGTAATGATTTTTAATACTCAAGAAAATCCATAATAAAACAATGATAATCGGAAAGAATGGCCAAATATCTCGCAAACGAAAAAGTAGCAAAATCGCTACAATGGTGTAACAAATCGCAGCGCCTAAAATATTTGCTACTGAATATTTCAAGAAATGTTTTCCATACTGCTTGCGCCAAGGCACGACCATTCCCGTTTGAGAAAGAGCAAAAGGCACAAATACACCAATAGTGTAAAGTGGAATGAGCCGTTCGGTATTCCCATTAAAAATTAGCAAAAGAAGAATAGCACCGATAGCTAAAGTCAAAATCCCGTTTGAGTAGCCAAGGCGAGCACCTTTTTCCATATACATGTGTGGCATATATTTATTTTTTGCCATATTGTATGACAACATAGGAAAGGCTGAAAAGCCTGTATTAGCTGCTACAGCAAGGATGAGAGCTGTTGACAGTTGGAAAATATAAAAGAGAAGCTGCCCAACAGGTGAATTTCCCAAAATAGCTTGCGCCATTTGAGCGAGCGTTGTAACACCTTTTACCGGAACGATTCCAATCCAGTAATTCAAAAAGGTAATGCCAGCAAACATGAAACCTAAAATGGCTGCCATAATTGCCAAGGTTTTCGCTGCATTTTCAGCTTTGGGTGTTTTGAAAAATGGTACAGAATTTGAAATAGCTTCCACACCTGTCAGAGAAGCCGAACCACTCGTAAATGCACGAAGCAGAAGAACTAAACTGACACCTGAAATAGATTTTCCAATCGGAGCTGTTGCATGGTAGGATAAATTCCCCAGCAATAATTGCAATAAACCAAAGCCAATTAAGAAAACAGTACTTGCGATGAACAAATAAACTGGAATCATCAGCGAAACCGCCGATTCCCGCAAGCCACGTAAATTCATTAACATTAAAATCAGCACTAAAACAATCGAAATGTGCAAATTGTACGGATGCAAAGCAGGAATTGCTGACGTAATCGCATCCGCTCCAGAAGAAACAGATACCGCTACTGTCAGCATATAATCAACTAGCAAACTACCACCTGAAACTAGACCAGCTTTTGGTGAAAGATTTTCCGTTGTAACCATATAAGCCCCACCGCCTTGTGGGTAAGCATGAATCACCTGACGATATGAAATGGTTAAACTGGCCAGCAAAATCAGCACCACAATACCAATTGGTAACGACCACCAAATTGCGCCAGCAGATACGGATACCAAAACCAAAACAACTTGTTCAGGACCATAGGCAATCGAAGATAGAGCATCGCTTGACAACATAGCCAGAGCTTGCAGTTTTGTTAATAAGTTCCCTTCTTCTCCCTCATCGCTTGATTTCAAAGGTCGACCAATAAAAATATTTTTCAACTTGGAAAACATATTTTTCTCCTAAATTTTTCAATATCAGCCATTATAACGCTTTTCTGAAATAGTATCAATGTTTTCTGAAAATGACATCATTTTTTAATATAACTGATAATTTCTGCATAAAAGAGAATAAAATAGACTGCTATAATTCCTTTGAAATCATCTGTAAAAATGAGTAAACTAATGAACCACTACATCATGATGCTTTAGACTTATGCTTTTAAAGAGGTTGCGAACTTTTTCCCAACCTCTGATTTTCTATATAAAAGTTATTAAGGATGACTGACAATCATTTCAAGATCTTGTCCCTCAAAAGTCCAAGCCTCCAGATCGCTTGGTAAAATGAAATGGTCTCCTTTTGCAATCGGATAAGCTTTCTCATCTACTGTCAACATCCCTTGTCCTGCCAACACACTCACCAATAAATAAGGAGCTGTTTTCTCAATCGCAACTTTCCCTGACACTTCCCATTTGTAAACGGCAAAGAAATCACTGGCAACCAAAAGGGTTGATTGCAAATCATCTGCTTTCACAGTAACTGGTCGACTATTGGCCGGCGCACCGATATTGAGTACGTCAATGGATTTTTCTAGATGAAGCTCGCGCAAATTGCCTTGAGCGTCTTTTCGGTCGAAATCATAAACACGATAGGTAGTATCACTGGACTGTTGCGTTTCTAAAATCAAGATACCTGAGCCAATGGCGTGCATGGTGCCACTTGGAACATAGAAGAAGTCCCCAGCCTTGACTGGCACCTTGGTTAAGAGCTTCTCCCATTCTTTCTTTTCAATCTGCTGGCGCAACTCTTCTCGTGACTGAGCACTGTGTCCATAGATGATTTCTGCTCCTTCATCTGCCGCAATCACATACCAGCACTCGGTCTTTCCTAATTCTCCTTCGTGCTTCATAGCATAGTGGTCATCTGGATGAACTTGAACACTAAGCCAATCATTGGCATCCAAAATTTTGGTTAAAAGCGGAAAAACAGGCTCGTTGCTATTGCCAAACAATTCACGGTGCTCAGCATAGACTTTATCCAATCCTTGTCCTGCAAATCGACCGTTTTTTATAGTAGATACTCCGTGTGGATGAGCTGAAATCGCCCAGTATTCGCCTATTTTATCACTGGGAATTTCATAGCCGAATTCATCTCGTAGCTTCGTTCCGCCCCAGATTTTTTCCTGCATAACAGATTGTAAAAATAATGGTTCTGACATCATTTCCTCCTTTAATATTGTACAAACAACTTAAATATTTTTAACATCTAAAAGCGAATACCCTCTCGTGTCAAAGCGATTGCGACTTCTCGAGTACTCAATCGGACGCCCATTTTCGAGATAAACGACTTGTTCAACCTGCAAAAGTGGATCGTCATTTTGACAGTCCAGATACATTTTATCATATTCATCTGGCTTTTCAGCTGTGATATGGCGATAACTTCCGGCAAATTTTAAGTTTAATTCATCCCATAAATAAGCATAGATAGACTGAAGTAAAATAGTCTCATCCAATCCTGGCACCAAATCACACGGCATATAAGTGTGTTCCAACACATAGGGCTTCTCATCAAGCAGACGCAAACGTATGATTTTATAAACTGGCGTCGTCACTTCCACTTGCAGGCGCTCTGCAATCTCGGCTTCTGGGAATTCAACTGCAAACTGAATAATCTGGCTCGTTAATTTTCGGTCATCATTTTTGAAATCTTGACTCAAGCCATTGTAATTATTCAAGCGAAATTTTGAATCTTCTTTATCCCAAAAAGAGGAATTTAACACTCTCGTTCCATTTCCTTGTTTGGAAAAAATCAATCCCTCAATGGTTAGAATCTCAACAGCTTTTTTTATAGTCATTCGGCTAACACCGAACTCTTTTGATAATTCAGACTGAATAGGCAACATGGAGTCTACTGGGTAGACTCCATTTGCGATTCTATCTCGAAGTATATTTGCTATTTCTTCGTATTTAGGCATATGATAGCTCCTGCAAATCTGTCATTCATCTCATTATAATACAGAATCAGGTTGTTTGTCCAGCATACGAAGGAATGGATACCAGATAAATCCAACAATCACCATATCCACTAACTGAAGGACACCACCTAAAATGGAATTGGTTGCTAGCATTCCGCTAAAGAATACGGGCACCGTCCAAGGAACTGCCACTCCTGTTGGAGCTGGAACAATTCCTACTGCCATCACGATATAGTTAAACGCAGTCACAACAATCGGTGCTAAAACACATGGAATCAGAATAGTCGCATTCAAAACGATTGGCAAGCCAAAGATAACTGGTTCATTGACATTGAATAACCCCGCGCCAAGAGCAAGTCGTCCAACGTCCTTATACATTTTCTTTTTCAGAATAAAAGCCATAATGATAACTACAGCTAGCGTCATCCCAGAACCACCTAAACCAACAGTAAATGTTTCCATAAATGATTTGGAAATAATGTGTGGCAAATGCTTGCCAGCCTGATAAGCCTCTAAGTTATCCAACATCAATGTATTCCAAATTGGATCCATGACAGAATTAACAAGAATTTGTCCATGAAGTCCAAAGAACCATAAAAATTGAACAAAGAAGATTGCAAGTAAAGTTGCCCAGATACTACTTCCCAAGCCAACCAGCGGCGTTTGAATAACCTTATAAATAATATCATGAAGATTTGCATTGAAAAATCCTGTCAAACCAGCATTGACAAACAAGAATATGGAAAGAGTCAATACGGCAGGAATCAAAGCCGCAAACGACTTGGCTACTGCAGGCGGAACGCTGTCTGGCTTTAATCTGCCAACCTTTTTTCGTTGCCCAGCAGTAGATTTCCGCTGCCAAAAATGCAACCAGCATTCCAAGGAACATCCCTTTTGCCCCTAAACGGTCTAAACTCAAGATGCCTGAAATTTTTTCACCTTTTTCTGACATGGTATAAAAAGGTGTCAAAAGAAGAAAACTAGAAAAGGAAACTGCTCCTCCAAAAATTCCTTCCACATCATAAGATTTTGATAAATAATAGCCAATACCAAACGTTACAAAGATTGTCATAATTGACATCGTTGCATTTTGTCCACTGCCAAACAGATTAGACAAAGTAGCTTTCGTTGCATCATTAAAAAATGGCAAATTGTTAAATACCACTACAATTGAGCCAAACATCGTTAATGGAAAGGAGAGCATAAAGGCATCTCGTAAAACAGCCAAATAACGATTGGAAGCGAGTTTGTTTGCCAATGGCAACAACTTATCACCGATTTGATCTAGAAACTTGTTCATCAATCTTCCCTCTTTTTCTTTTTTGATACTCTAACTATACTATATTTTTTATAAAATGTCTATACTTTTTATATAAAAGATTGACTTTTTTTGAAACAAGTATAGTATTATATTGTAGACTATTTTTAAAAAGGAGAAAATATATGACATTTTTAACATTTCCAAAAGGCTTCTTTTGGGGAACTGCTTCCAGTGGACCGCAAACAGAAGGTCGATTTGACGGCGATGGAAAAGGAGAGAATATCTGGGACTATTGGTACAACAAAGAACCTGAAAAATTCTTCAACCATATTGGACCTGATAAAGCTTCCTATAATTATCAGTATTACAAAGAAGATGTGCAACTAATGAAAGCAACTGGACACAATTCTTTCCGCACTTCTATCCAATGGAGTCGTCTAATCCCAGAAGGCGTTGGTGCTGTTAATCCACAAGCCGTAGATTTTTACAATTCATTCATTGATGAACTGATTACAAATGGAATTGAACCATTTATTAACTTATACCATTTTGACATGCCAATGGCACTACAAGCAAAAGGTGGTTGGCTTAATCGGGAAACGGTTGATGCTTATGTAAACTTTGCAAAAACCTGCTTTAACCTATTTGGTGACCGCGTCAAATATTGGTTCACTCACAATGAACCCATTGTCCCCGTCGAAGGTGGTTACCTCTACAATTTCCACTATCCAAATGAAATCAACATGAAACACGCTGTACAGGTGGCTTTTCACGAAATGCTCGCCAGCAGCTTAGCTGTCAAAGCCTATCACGAAAAGCAAGATGGTAAAATTGGGATTATCCTCAACTTAACCCCAAGCTATCCGCGTGATGAGAATAATCCTGAAGACGTCAAAGCTGCTCAAATTGCAGATGCTTTCTTTAATCGCTCTTTCTTAGATCCTGCCATCAAAGGCGAATACACTGCTGATTTAATTGCTATCATTAAAGAATTGGATATGATGCCAGAATACACAGCTGAAGATTTGCAGACCATTAAAGAAAATACCATTGACTTGCTTGGTGTCAATTATTACCAGCCACGCCGAGTTAAAGCAAAGGAAAACCCTGCCGATAAAGACCCGCAGAATCCTATGCCAGATGATTTCTTTGACTACTACGATATGCCAGGTAAAAAAATGAACCCTTATCGCGGTTGGGAAATCTATGAAAAAGGAATTTATGATATTATGATGAATGTCCGTGATAACTATGGAAATCTTCCTTACTATATCTCAGAAAACGGCATGGGCGTCGAAGGTGAGGAGCGCTATATCAACGCCAATGGTCAAATTGAGGACGACTACCGTATTGACTTCATCAAAGATCACCTCCGTTACCTACACCAAGCCATTGAAGAAGGAGCTAACTGCATCGGCTATCATCTTTGGACTTGTATGGACAATTGGTCCTGGTGCAATGCCTACAAAAATCGCTATGGTCTCATTGCCGTTGACCTTGATAAGAAAGGAAAACGAACGATTAAAAAATCAGGTTATTTCTTTAAAGAGTTGTCTGACAAAAATGGTTTTGAGGACTAACGAGTTGATAATAGCAGAAGAAGCTGGTACAAAATGTACTCAGCTTCTTTTGCTATTTTTTACCTGACTGACAAAGTTATGATCTTTGAAACAGGAAATTTAATGGTTAAAATTCCTATCACAACTATCTACGGAGAGAGCATTCTACTCAATCTCCCAATATTTTTTTAACGAATTCTTCACAATCGCATTTATCATTCTTTATGATATCAGCTTGGCTAACCCCTTGAGGAACAAATCGAAACACTATAAAAGAGGCTGATGTGCGATTTCTATTCACCAGTCGATGAATGCTATTTTTAACACGTAGGACATCGCCTTGTTTCACTTCTGCTCTTTCTAATGTCGCATTTTCTATTGTCTCTATAGATATTTTTCCACTAGTAACAACAATCACTTCTTCAACCTGTTGGTGGCGATGCCAATCTTGAATACTCCCTGGTAGGATCTTGTTTGTATGTACTTCAAATTCTGGGTATAAAAAATATTGGACTTCTGTTCCATTTTTCTTAACTCGAGAAAGAGCTTCTTTACTGCTTCTGATTTCAATTTCTTGTTCCATTATTTTCCTCCGCATCAAAAACTCTTTCCGGTCAAAGTTTGACTAGAAAGAGTCCCTATTGTAATTTATCGTTTGTCATTTCCTTTACGCATACTCTGCATCTTCATCGAATTGACTATTGTAAAGATCAGCATAGAAGCCATTTTCTTCCATCAATTGATCATGATTTCCTTGTTCAATGATATTGCCATCTCGCATGACCAAAATCAAATCAGCATTACGAATGGTCGACAAGCGGTGAGCAATGACGAAAGAAGTCCTTCCTTCCATCAACTTATCCATCGCTTTTTGGATCAATTCTTCTGTCCGCGTATCAACAGATGAAGTCGCTTCATCCAAGATAAGTAAGGGAGCATCCTTAAGAAGTGCACGCGCGATAGTCAGCAATTGCTTTTGCCCAACAGAAAGACTGACTGTGTCATCCAACACTGTATCGTATCCTTTTGGCAAAGTCTTGATAAAGTGATGAACCCCGACAGCTTTAGTCGCTGCCACAACCGCTTCATCAGAAATATTCTTCTGATTGTAAATCAAATTTTCTTTAATCGTTCCCTCAAATAACCAAGTGTCTTGAAGGACCATTGAGAAAGCATCATGCACTTCAGAGCGTTTCATTTGCTTGGTATCAACACCATCAATAGTAATCCGCCCTTTCTCAATTTCATAAAATTTCATCAACAGATTGACAATCGTCGTTTTCCCAGCACCGGTCGGACCGACAATGGCAATCTTTTGCCCTGCTTTGGCATTGGCAGAGAAATCATGAATAATCGTTCGATCTGGATTATAACCAAAGAATACCTTATCAAAGGCAACATCTCCTTTTAGGGTCGTGAGTTGTTGCGCTTTGTGTTCATCATTTTCCATTTCAGGCTCTGCTAAAAATTCAAATACGCGTCCCATAGCAGCGCTAGCTTGTTGAAGAGTAGTAATCCCTTGTGCAATTTGGGACAAGGGTTGAGAAAAAATCCGTACATATACCATAAAGGCAACAATCGTCCCCATCGTGACATCACCATTCAATGCCATGCTCGCTCCAACCAATACGACCATCACATAACCAAAGTTCCCTGTAAATATCATTAACGGCATCATAATTCCAGAAATAAATTGGGACTTCCACATACTACTATAAAGATTCGTATTAAGCATTTGAAAGGCTTTTTTTGATTCCTCGGTAGCATTATAGCTGACAATGACATTGTGACCAGAATACATCTCTTCCACATATCCATTGACACTAGCAAGATTCTCTTGTTGTGCGCGGAAAAACCGTTGTGATTTACCCATAATCAACGCAACAAAGACAAAGCCAATCAAGACTGAACCAATCGTTACAAAGGACAAGACCACATTATTGTAAAACATCATAAAGAGAACCGCAATAAGAAGCAAACTTGATGAAATCACCGTTCCTAAACTTTGGTTCAAAGATTGTCCGACAGTATCCACGTCATTTGTGACCCGTGAAAGAGTGTCCCCTTGGGAATGGCTATCAAAATAGCGTAGAGGTAATTTATTGATTTTTTCAGCAATAGCTGTCCGCAAGCGCTTGGCAAAATGCTGAATAACAGATGAAATGATAAAAGATTGAACGTAATTTAACAAAGCACCTGCTGCGTACAACATCGCTAAGAAAAGAGCAATGTTGGAGATTGATTTCAAATCAATCTGACTTCGCATCCCCTCTGTGATAAGGTTGGTAATTTCTTTTAATTTGTCCGGTCCATAAACTGTAATAATACTAGACACTGCCGCTCCCACAAATGCAATGAGCAATGGAAGCTGAAAACCTTTGAGATAAGGTTTCACTTGGCTAAATAAAGATGATTTTTTATTTTCCATTTTCCAATTCCTCCTTTGATAATTGTGAGTAAGCAATTTCTTGATAAACTTCGTTTGTCGCTAGCAGCTCTTTGTGAGTTCCTTGCCCAACAACTTTCCCTTTATCCAACACCAAGATCTGATCGGCATCCATGATCGTTGAAATCCGCTGAGCTACGATCAATCTGGTTGTAGCTTTCACTTTTTTCGCCAATTCTTCTCGCAAAATACGGTCTGTCTTATAGTCCAGTGCTGAAAATGAATCGTCAAAAATCAGAATTTCAGGTTTCCTAGCAAGTGCACGCGCAATCGCCAGCCGCTGCTTTTGACCACCAGAGAAATTGGTTCCGCTTTGTGCGACCTCTGAGTGCAGACCATCTTCTTTTTCTTCAACAAATGATTTCGCTTGTGCCAAGTCCAACGCAGACCACATTTTTTCATCATCCAATGGACTTTCATTGCTTTGTCCAAAATCTAAATTACTCTTTATATCACCAGAAAAGAGAATAGCTTTTTGTGGAATGTAGCCAATTTTATTATGCAAATCTTCCAACTGATAATCTTTTACATTCACGCCATCTACTAAAATTCTTCCTTCTGTCACATCATAGAAACGAGGAATTAAACTAATTAAGGTTGATTTCCCGGAACCAGTTGATCCGATGAAAGCTACCGTTTCGCCCGCTTTAGCTGTAAAGCTAACATGTTCAATGACAGCCTCAGAGTTTTTAGTATAGCGGAAAGAAACATTGTCAAATACCACTTCACCTTTGACATCTTTAGCTGTTTTGGGTTGCATTGGAGATTCAATCGTGGAATGCAAATCAAGTACCTCATTAATCCGCCCCGCAGACACCAAGGTACGAGGAAGAACGATAAACAGAGCAGCCATGAGCATGAAGCCCATTACGACCTGCATAGCATAGGACATAAAGACAACCATGTCACTAAAGATTGGCAAACGTCCTGGTAAAGCTGCATCTTGAATCAAGTAAGCACCAATCCAGTATATTGCCAAGGTCAAACCACTCGAAATCCCCATCATAATCGGATTTAAAATAGCCATGAGCCGACTAACAAAGAGATTCAACCGAGTCACTTCAGCATTTGCCCCTGCAAATTTATCATCTTGATAGTCTTCAGCATTGTAAGCCCGAACAACACGAATCCCTGTTAGACTTTCACGCGTAATACTATTTAACTTATCAGTCAACCGTTGAATAACAGATTGCTTTGGAAAGGCCAACGTCATCAAAACTGTCGTCATAATCATATTCACAATAACTGCGACAATAACTGCCCACAACCAGTATTCTGATTTCCCAATGATTTTTGTAATCGCCCAAATCGCCATAATCGGCCCACGAGTCACGACTTGCAAGCCCATAGTAATCATAAGCTGAATTTGCGTAAGATCATTGGTTGTCCGCGTTAAAAGACTTGGAATAGAAAATCTCTTAATCTCAGCATTTGAATAATCCAGTACACGATTGAAAATATCTGAGCGCAAGCTCGTTGTAAAGCTAGCTGCCAATCTAGCCGCAATAAAACCAACTACCACAGCACTGAGAAAACTAGCAAATGACAATCCAATCATTTTCAAGCCCGGATTCCACAAATCAGAAATAACTGTTCCTTTCGTCTGTAGGAGTTCCGTAATTTTTGAAATATAGGTTGGAACCTCTAAGTCCAAATAAACTGCCAAACAAGTAAATAAGATACTGATGATAATCAACCCTACTTCTTTGACAGTTAAACGTTTAAACAATTTAACCATTCGCTTCTCCTTTTTCTAATTTTTCAATATTCTGATAAAATCGCCCCATTATTTGAAAAAAAGTCACCAAATCTTCTTCTGAAATGCCAGTCAATAAGCAGCGATCCATCTCATCAAAGAAATCCCGAATTTTATTCATGCGCTCTTTTGATTCCGATGTCAAACGAATAATCTTAGCGCGTTTATCTGCTTCACTCACTTCCAGATAAATCAAGCCATTTTTAACCATTCGCTTCATTAAATTACTAGCAACTGACTTGGTAATTCCCAACTCCTGCTCAATATCTTTAATAAAGGTCATCTTGCCACAATCTTCTCGATGATTCACAAAATGCAATACTTGCCCTTGTGGACCCGCCATAAATTCAATCCCTCGCTCTTTGGCAATTTTTTGAATCATCAGATGTGTCTTCCGTCCAAATCGCTTGAATTCCAATAATGGTTTTTCCATTTGATTTCCTTTCAAATAGTTCTCTAGAGAACCAGTTAGTTTTCATGAGAACTATTTTACTATAATTCAAATGAATGTCAAGTAATAAGTTTCTATGAGAACTATTTTTATTAAAATAAAATAGCTGACCAAAAATTCAGCCAGCTATCCCTATTTTTTATATAAGACGTTTACTTTTCAGCACTGTCATATTTTCCAGTATGAAACTCTGTGATACTATCATGTCCCGGCAACTCTGGTAAACCTAAAGAATCCTCACGAGTAAAGGCTTCACGCAAACCAGATGTCCAGGCGGTTTGCTCTAGTTGTTCTGGACTAATTTGGTGTACAATTTCATCACCACGACCTTCTTTTATCTTTTGCCCAAACAACGGATCAATCAATGTTCCGCGACCAACTGCAATCAAATCAGTCGGATTCTGTGCAATCGCATCCTGCGCATCTTCCTCACTAAAGACACCGCCAACAATAATTAGCTTAGTTTGATTATCTAGAATGGATTTAAAATGCTCAGCATAAGTCCGATCAGAGCCAACAGGTTTTGACGCATATCCTTCCCAGAGCGACAGATGAATGTAATCCAACTCATATTTGATGACCTCTCGAATCAAGGCTTGGGCTTCTCTATAACTATAACCGGCCTCATCTCCGTGAATTTCTTCAGGACTGATCCGATAGCCTACGATAAAATCTTTTGGTGCATATTTTTCCACTACTCGTTTCACTTCTTTTACGACCGCAAGAGGAAAAGCCATACGTTTTTCTAAAGAACCGCCCCATTTATCCTCACGCACATTTGAGAAACTTGAAAAAAATTGCTGCAAGAGATAATGATTTGCACCATGAATTTCCACTCCTGAAAAACCAGCCTCAATAGCACGCTTAGTGGCACGTCCAAAATCTTTAATAATTCCTTCAATCTCAGCATTCGTCATTTCACGAACTGGATAAGACAAAAATGAAAAATCAAGAGCACTGGGTGCCAAAACCTCCTCACCTTTAACAGCGCGACCAGAAGCTTCGCGCCCACCATGATGAATCTGCAAAATAGCTTTGTTGCCATTTTTCTGCAAGGCTGCCGCAATCTTTTTAGCTCCCTCTAGATGCTCATCGGAGTAAATTCCTAATTGTTCAGGATAACCTGGTCTAGAGCAAGGTCCACCTGACTCACTCACATAATGGTACTCAGCAATCAATAATCCTGCCGCCTGTGAACGAGCATGATAATAGCGCAAGGTATCATCAGAAACGAAACCACCTTTCAAACCACTAAAGGTTAGCATTGGTGGCATAACCAAACGACTAGAGAGCTGAGCACCATGACGGAATTGAACCGTATCTATAAGACTCTTTGACATGACAAATCCTCCTTAAAATTTAAATTTTTGATTCCACTATTATTTTATTAAAACCATCATCGCAGATAATAACTCATTTAGCTAAGCATATTCCCCAGACTTCATTTCCAGCAAATCCACTTTTTGCATCACAAATCAACCATTCCCTACGCTTTTTTAAACTATAAACATTGTTCATCAAGATTCATTCGACAAAACTTACAAAATTCTAGCATTTCTTCACTATTAGTCGATTTTCTCCGACATAGCATATATTACACGTTTTTCTATATCAAAATACCTTCCAAGTGATCCAATTCATGCTGGCAAATTTGTGCTGGAAAATCTTTCAAAGTTAGCGTTTGTTTTTGCCAATTCTGGTCCAAATATTCAACCATAATTTCCTTATAACGAGTCGTCAAGCAACTTCCCGAAAGTGATAAACACGATTCTTCTGCTTGATAAGGAGAGGACTTCCTTTTCAAAATAGGATTGAACATGATAACAGGCACTATACCATACATGAAAATAATCGCTCGTTTTTGCACCCCAATCATATTGGCCGCCATTCCGACACACCTATCTTGATTTGCTTTTAAAGTATCTAATAAATCCTGCCCAATTTCGATATCTTTTTCGGTCGCTAATTGCGCTTTCTGTTGTAAAAATAATAGATCTTTTACAATTGGTTTAAGCATTTTCCTCCTCATAAGAAAAAAGCAAGTTCATTCAATATCCTTTTACTTGCTCTCAATTCACTTAATTATCCTTTGACTTTTTCACTGACTTTTTTAGCTAAAACAAAATTTCCAAGTGTTGCTGAGCCATTTCCAGCAACAGCTGGTGTCACAATATAGTCACGCACATCAGGTACTGGCAGATAACCATTCAAAAGAACAGTGAATTTTTCACGAACTCGATCCAGCATATGTTGTTGCGCCATGACCCCTCCACCAAAGACAACCACATCAGGACGGAAAGTCACTGTCGCTTGAATCGCTGCTTGCGCAATGTAATAAGCTTGAATATCCCAGACAGAGCTGTTGAGTTCTATATTTTCTCCTCGAATGCCAGTACGAGCCTCTAAGCTAGGTCCAGCAGCCAATCCCTCCAAACAACCATTATGGAATGGACAAACACCATTAAATTCTTTCTCTACATCCATCGGGTGTTTCGCAACATAATAATGCCCCATTTCAGGATGACCTGTTCCACCAACAAATTCACCACGTTGAATAGCACCAGCACCAATACCTGTTCCAATCGTATAATAAACCAAATTTTCAATACGACCACCAGCATTGTTTCGTGCTACTATTTCACCGTACGCAGAGCTATTAACATCTGTCGTAAAGAAAATCGGCACATTCAATGCACGCCGCAAAGCACCAACAATATCAACATTTGCCCAGTGTGGCTTGGGTGTAGTTGTAATAAAACCATACGTTTTTGAATTTGGATCAATATCAATCGGTCCAAAAGAACCAATTGCCAATCCCGTCAAATTCTCAAAGCGTGAGAAAAATGCAATTGTTTTATCCAATGTTTCAATCGGTGTAGTCGTTGGAAATTGTGTTTTCTCAACCACTTCAAAATTGTCGCCACCAACTGCACAAACAAATTTTGTACCACCAGCCTCTAAGCTTCCATACAATTTTGTCATTTCAAAACCTCTTTATATTTTGTTTTATTCTCTATTCATTATAGCATATCTTCATGTCACTTCTGAGTACAAATTTCAGTTATTCTTCTCTTTTTCAAAGAAAAGCGAACAAACATTCATTTGCTCGCTTTATCTTACATTAGACTTTCAACTCAATGACAGCCTCTCCCTTAGTTACTGCACCCTCTGCAACAGGAGTGACAGAAGCGTAATCAGCCGTGTTGGTAACAATCACCATGGTTGTGTCATCAAGACCAGCGGCTGCAATTTTGGCAACGTCAAATGTACCAAGAACATCACCTGCTTTGACTTTAATACCTTGAGCAACTTTTTGATCAAATCCATCACCGTTCATAGAAACTGTGTCGATACCAATATGAATCAAAATCTCAGCTCCATTTGTCGTTTTCAATCCGTAAGCATGACCAGTTGCAAATGCGATTGTCACTTCTGCATCAGCAGGAGCATATACCACACCTTCGCTAGGTTTTACTGCGATTCCTTGTCCCATAGCACCACTTGAGAACACTGGATCATTAACATCTTTCAAATCAACGATTGAACCAACGATTGGAGAAAGGATTGTTTCGTCAGTAAGAACTGGCGCAGCAGCTTCATTCGCTTCGACTACTTCTTTTGCTTCAGTAGCTTCTTCTTCAGCATCTTTATAACCAAATGCATAAGTCAAACCAAATCCAAGACCAGTTGTTACAAGTACCATAAAGATATATTGAAGAACTTGACCATTCAGATAGAGAAGCGTACCTGGGATGATGGTAATCCCAAATCCAGTCCCAGCAAGTCCAAGAATAGAGGCTAACCAACCACCAATAGCACCGGCAGCAAGACCCAGAACGAATGGTTTACCATAACGCAAGTTCACCCCGAAAATAGCTGGCTCAGTGATTCCAAGACCTGCAGAAAGAGCTGCTGGAAATGCAAGAGCTTTTAATTTTTTAGATTTTGTTTTTACACCAACTGCAAGAGTTGCACCGGCTTGGGCTGTCATAGCAGCTGTAATAATCGCATTAAAGGCATCTTTTCCTTCATTGGCAATCAATTGCGCTTCTAATAAGTTGAAGATATGGTGCACACCTGTTACCACAATTAGTTGATGAATACCCCCAAGAATCAAACCTGCTAAGCCAAACGGTAAGGCAAGAATAGCTTTTGTTGCAGCAAGAATGACATTTTCAAGTGAATGGAAAATTGGACCAATGATAAAGAGACCCAGAACTGACATCACAAGGAAAGTCAAGAATGGCACAACAAGCAAATCAAGCACATCTGGAATTTTCTTATGCAACCATTTTTCAAGCTTCGCACCAAGTAGACCAATGAAGAAGGCTGGCAAAACTGAATTTTGATAACCAACGACCGGAATAAAACCAAAGAACATGATCGGCTTGGCATCACCAGAAGCAACAGCCCAAGCATTTGGAAGAGCTGTATTTACCAGCATCAAGCCAAGTACAATACCAATAACCGGATTCCCACCAAATACACGGAAAGCCGACCAAGAAATCAAAGCAGGGAAGAAAGCAAAAGCTGTATCTGTCAAAACGACTGTATAAGTATAGAAATCTGATGCAGCAAAAGCTTTTGAGGTTGTTCCAAATAATCCAAGAATCGTATCATTATTAATCGCACCACGAATCCCCATGAAAAGACCTGTTGCTACAATGGCTGGTAAGATAGGTACAAATACATCACCAAATGTACGAACAGCACGTTGGAACCAATTTCCTTTTTTAGCAGCTTCTGCTTTTTGTTCACCAGTTGAAGAAGTTGGTAAGCCAAGTGCAACCACTTCATCATATATTTTATTAACGGTACCAGTCCCAAAAATAATTTGATACTGACCTGAATTAAAGAATGCTCCTTGAACCTTCTCAAGATTCTCAACCCTGTCTTTAGCAATTTTAGCTTCATCCTTGACCATAATACGCAGACGGGTTGCACAGTGAGCAACACTACTTACATTGTCTCGTCCACCGATGGCTTCAATGACCGCTTTTGCAATGTCTTTATTTTCCATTTGCATCTCCTTATTGAAAATAATTAACTTTTATGAAAGCGATTTAATCGCTCCTACGACTATTATTTTAACATGATTTAAAAATATGTCAAGCGTTTTACAGAAATTTTATTTTTTTCTGCTAAAAAGTTGATTTTTCTAAAGAAAACGTTTACTATATAAGTAAGAAAACTATATTGGAGGATAAAAGATTGGCTTGGACAACCGAACAACGCTACAAACGTTATGAAAACTGGACAACAGATGAAATCAATCAAATAAAAGAAAATATTGAAAAATCCCCTTGGCATACTAGTTACCATGTAGAACCTCAGACAGGATTACTCAATGATCCAAACGGCTTCTCTTATTTTAATGGTAAATGGATTGTGTTCTATCAGAACTTCCCTTTTGGAGCAACCCACGGTCTAAAATGCTGGGTACAGCTCGAAAGTGATGATTTAGTCCATTTCACAGAAACTGGTGTACGAGTTCTACCAGATACGAAATTGGATAGCCACGGCGCCTACTCTGGCTCTGCTATGCAGTTTAATGACAAGCTTTTCCTTTTTTATACCGGAAATGTTCGCGATGAAAATTGGGTACGCCACCCATACCAAATTGGAGCATTGCTGGATAAAGAAGGGAAACTCGAGAAGATTGATAAAGTCTTGATTGAGCAACCAAAAGAAGCTACGGATCACTTTCGCGATCCACAGATTTTCAATTATAAAGGCCAGAACTATGCCATTGTCGGCGGACAAACTCTGGACAAAAAAGGGTTTATCAAGCTTTATAAAGCAGTTGAAAACGACTATATAAACTGGGAAGAAGTCGGCGATTTAGACTTTGAAAATGACAATACAGCCTATATGATGGAATGCCCCAATCTTGTCTTTATTGATGAAACACCTGTTTTGCTCTACTGCCCTCAAGGTTTATCAAAAAAAGTTGCTCCTTACGACAATATTTTCCCAAACATGTATAAGATAGGTCAATCGTTTGACATAGCAAAGACAGCAATTGTCGATCCTAGTCCTCTGCAAAATTTAGATTATGGATTTGATTGCTATGCAACCCAAGCTTTCAATGCTCCAGATGGCCGTGTCTTAGCAGTCAGCTGGTTAGGTTTGCCGGATATTGCTTACCCATCTGATCGTTTTGATCATCAAGGAATTTTCTCGCTTGTCAAGGAATTAACACTAAAAAAAGGAAAACTCTATCAATATCCTGTTCAAGCAATCCAAAACCTGCGGAAAGAGAATAAAGTATTCACCAACCAAGCAAAAACAAAAAATAGCTATGAACTGGAATTAGAATTTGCAAGTGGTTCACAAACTGAAATCGTCCTCTTTGCAGATCAAAAACACAAAGGCCTCCGTATTCGCTTCGACATCAAAAATGGTCAAGTAACAATTGACCGTAGTGAAGTTGGCGAACAATATGCTCTTGAATTTGGGACAGTTCGCCGCTGTATGATTGAAAACCAAACTACAACTGCCTCAATTTTCATTGATAAGTCAGTTT
Source organism: Streptococcus sp. SN3 (assembly GCF_030439905.1). Taxonomy (NCBI): domain Bacteria; kingdom Bacillati; phylum Bacillota; class Bacilli; order Lactobacillales; family Streptococcaceae; genus Streptococcus; species Streptococcus sp. SN3. The sequence goes on along the minus strand of NZ_JAQFJF010000006.1, from coordinate 81,719 downwards.
TTGAAATTTTTATTAACAAAGGAGAGAAAGTATTTTCAGGTCGCATTTTCCCACATAATGACCAAAACGGCATTTTTATCACTGAGGGAAATCCAACCGGAACTTATTATGAATTAGATTATGGTCGCAAAACTAACTGATGTAGCAAAACTGGCAGGGGTCAGCCCCACAACCGTTTCCCGTGTGATTAACAAAAAAGGCTACCTCTCAGAAAAAACAATCACAAAAGTAACTGAAGCTATGCGAGAATTAGGCTACAAACCTAATAATCTCGCTCGCAGCTTACAAGGAAAATCCGCTAAATTAATTGGATTGATCTTTCCAAATATTAGTCATATATTTTATGCTGAACTCATTGATAAATTAGAACACGAGTTATTTAATAGAGGTTACAAAACAATTATCTGCAACAGCGAACACAATTCGAACAAAGAAAAAGAATATCTGGAGATGCTAGAAGCCAATCAAGTCGATGGCATTATCTCTGGCAGCCATAACTTGGGAATTTCGGATTATGACCGCGTAACAGCCCCTATTATCTCTTTTGACCGCAACTTGTCTCCTTCTATCCCTGTTGTATCTTCTGACAACTATGCTGGTGGAACCCTAGCCGCAGAAACGTTGGTCAAATCTGGAGCTAAAAAGATCATTATGATTACCGGAAATGATAATTCCAATTCACCAACAGGTCTCCGCCATGCAGGCTTTGCCTCTGTCCTACCAACCGCTCCTATTATTAATGTATCTAGCGACTTCTCCCCCATTCGCAAAGAAATGGAAATCAAAAATATCTTAAAAGATAAGAAGCCTGATGCTATTTTTGCTTCAGATGATTTAACTGCCATTTTAATCATGAAAGTCGCTCAAGAACTAGGGGTCAACATCCCAGAGGAACTAAAAGTTATTGGTTATGACGGAACTTATTTTGTGGAAAATTACTATCCACAGCTCGCCACTATTCAGCAACCATTAAAAGATATAGCTTGCTTACTGGTCGATTTATTGCTGCGAAAAATTGAAGGAGAAAAAGTTCCAACAACGGGCTACTTCTTACCTGTTCACCTTTCTTCAGGAAAAAGTATTTAATACTGTAAATAGTGAAAACCCACTTAATTTCTCCATACTTAAGTGGGTTTAGCATTTATTCCTTGTTCTTATATTTTTCTTCAAGAAGAAACTTATCAATTGCCTGCGCGCAGCCATCATGATCATTATCAGCTACGATGACATCCGCCAATCCTTTAATACTCTCATTAGCATTTCCCATAGCAATGCCCAAGCCTGCTTCACGAATCATACTTTCATCGTTATCTGCGTCACCAACAGCAATGATTTGTTCCATAGGAAGTTGCAAATATTGAGCCAGGTGAGCTAAACCTTGCCCTTTTTCAACACCCCGCGCTGTTAGTTCAAGACCACTTACTTCTGATTTTATCATGGCAATATCCTCAGATAACAAAGTTCCATACGATTGATCTCGTTCATCAGCTGTTAAGTGATAGATGTTGATCTTACCAAAATTTTCTCTTTCCTTTGCTAACAAATCACAGATATTATCTACTAATACCGCTGTTTCATCATACAGTTCAGTATAAATTTCCATATAGTAGTTCGCAATGTTCTCAAAATGAGAGCGCTGAAGATAGCCTTGTCCATTGATCATACCGACCACCATTAAATCGTGAGCTTCTGCCAACGCCTTCACTTTATCCACCACAACAGCAGGTAATGTTTGCTCCGCTAAAGTTTGCTTCATTTCCAAATCATAAATCAATGCACCACTAGCAAGAACGGCATAGCGAATCCCTTGCAAATCTTTTTTATAAAGACCTAGTTCTGACAGAGAGCGCCCTGTTGAAAGTGCAACTTGTTTTCCAGCTGAATGCGCTCTGTCAATAGCTGCAATACTACTTTTAGCAATCGTCTTTTGACTGGTTAAAAGCGTTCCATCCATGTCAAATGCAATCAATTGATACATAACATTTCTCCTTTTTTTACTAAAATTAGTATAGCATAAAAGCTCAAAAATAGTAAAAAAGCTTAAAACCATGTTATCAAAAACGTTGGTTTTAAGCTTTTTTATTGTCGTTCATTCCTTAATTTTAACTAGAGACTAAGTTCTTATTTAACCTCTTTAATTGTCAACAAAGTTGAAGATCTATTTACAATTCTTTTTTATACTTTTCAACTTCTGCTTTATTAGCCCAGACAAAGTGTCCTGGACGAATTTCAACCATTTCTGGCTTATCTACTGAATAATCATGTTGAGCAGCATCATAAACCTTCAATACTTTCTTCCGCTCCAATATTGGGTCTGGAATTGGGACAGCAGATAGCAATGACTGCGTATAAGGATGGATTGGATTATTGAAGAGTTCTTCTGTTTCAGCCACTTCTACAATCACACCCTTATAAATAACAGCAATACGGTCTGAGATAAAACGTACAACTGATAAATCATGGGCAATGAAAAGATAAGTCAAGCCTAGATCTTTTTGGAATTTCTTAAGAAGATTCAAAACTTGTGCGCGCACAGAAACGTCAAGTGCTGAAATCGGCTCATCTGCAATCACAAAATCTGGCTCCATAACAAGCGCACGAGCAATCCCAATCCGTTGACGCTGACCACCAGAAAATTCATGCGGATAGCGGGTCAAATGCTCTGATAACAACCCTACCTCATGAATAATATCTTTCACCTTTTTCTGACGTTCTTCTTCATCTTTAAACAGATGGAAATTATACAGACCCTCTGAAATAATATAATCAACCGTCGCACGTTCATTCAAACTAGCAGCAGGGTCTTGGAAAATCATTTGAATCTTGCGAATCACTTCTGATTCTTCCTCTTTTGATTTCTTACCATTGATTCTCTTTCCATCAAAGAAGATATCTCCCTTGCTAGTATCGTTCAAACCAATAATGGCACGACCGATTGTTGTCTTACCAGAGCCGGATTCTCCTACAAGTGAAAACGTTTCTCCTTTATTGATAAAGAAATTAGCATTTTTTACAGCAACAAATTTCTTGCTTCCTTCACCGAAGGAAATTTCCAAATCTTTAACTTCTACTAATTTTTCAGGCATTTCCTTCCTCCTAAGCGTCTAAATGAGCAAAACCCATTTTTGAGCTAATTTTTTCATGTAAATCATCAATAACAGCAGGTTTATTCACTTTTGGAGCATTTTCATGAAGCAACCATGTTTTTGCCCAATGTGTATCTGATACATAGATTTGAGGTGGTTTTTCCTCAAAATCAATTTCCATCGCATAATCTGAACGAAGAGCGAAAGCATCTCCTTGCAAGTGTGAATAAAGAGACGGCGGTGTGCCAGGAATAGAGTAAAGCTCTCCTTTATCATCTGCCAACTGTGGCAAGCTTGATAACAAGCTCCAAGTATAAGGATGACGTGGATCATAAAAGACGTCTTCTACTGTACCATACTCGACGATTTCTCCAGCATACATAACGGCAACTTTATCCGCAATACTTGCTACCACTCCAAGGTCGTGGGTGATAAAAATAGTAGTGAATTGATACTCTTGTTGCAATGATTTCAACAAATCAATGATTTGTGCTTGAATGGTAACATCAAGTGCTGTTGTAGGTTCATCACAGATTAGAATATCAGGACGACAAGCAAGCGCAATGGCAATAACGATCCGTTGACGCATTCCTCCTGAATATTGGAAAGGATACTCACTAAAACGCTTTTCAGCATCAGGAATACCGACTTTATTCATATAGTCAATAGCCATTTCCTTCGCTTCTTTTGCCGTTTTCTTTTGATGTTTTACAATAACTTCTGTAATCTGGCTACCAATCGTATTAATTGGGTCTAAACTTGTCATTGGGTCTTGGAAAATAGTCGCAATTTTAACACCACGAATAGGTTCCCAATCTTTATTGGATTTCAATTTTGTCAAATCTTGTCCACGATAGTTAATCGATCCTTGCGCTACTCGACCATTATCCTCTAACATTCCAGTAAAAGTCTTTGTTAAAACAGATTTACCAGAACCTGACTCTCCTACGAGAGCAAGAACTTCACCTTCGATGAGGTCAAGTGATACACCACGAATGGCGGTTAAGACTTTATCACGAACGTCAAATTCCACGACAATATCGCGGGCAGTCAATATTACATTTTTTTCTTGTGTCATATTTACTCCTATCTATGTGTACGTGGATCACTAGCATCCGCTAAGTTCTGACCGACAACGAATAGGGAAAGGGAAACCAAAATCAACGTTGTTAATGGAATCCAGAAAAGATATGCATTTGTTGTAACATTTTGTGAATAATCCGAAATCAAACGCCCTAAACTTGGCACCGTCACAGGAAGTCCCAAACCAAAGAAAGACAGAAAGGCTTCGTATGAAATGAAACTTGGAAGTAATTGTGAAGCAGTTGTCACAATCACAGAAACCAACTGTGGCATAATATTTTTTACAATGATTTTAACAGTCGGTGTTCCCAAAGTGCGACTGGCAAGGTTATACTCTAAATCACGATAACGTAGAATTTGGATACGAATATTGTAAGCAATCCCAATCCAACCAGTGATGGTCATAGCAAAAATCAAATTCCAGAAACCTGCACCGATTGAGTAAGTCAAGACAATGACAATCAAAAGCGGTGGAATGTTAGAAATGATATTATAAATCTCAATCATCACACGATCGACAGTCTTTGAAATTCCCCAGATACCACCAATAACAATACCAATCACAAGGTTAATCATGGTTGCAATAACTGAAATAAGAATAGAGTTACGTGCTCCAAACCACACTCCGTCAAAGAGGGATTTTCCGTTACTATCTGTACCAAACCAATATTGGGAATTCGGTTTGATATAACGAGCACTAAAATCATTTACTTTACTTACATCATTAAAATCGAAATTTGAAAAAATCGGATAGATGAAACTCATCAAAACAATTGCAACAAGAATACCCAACATAGCAATTGTTGATTTTTTCCTTAAGAATTGACGCATAACAGATTTCCAGTAAGAATAAGCTGGCGCATCAATTATTTCAGAGGCAAAATCATCGCGTTTTACAAATGTGAACTTACTTTTATCAATTGTAGCCATTATTTACCTCCTTTTGATGTTAATTTAATACGTGGGTCAAGCATGGTCATCAGAATATCACCCAATAGAAGAGCGAAAATAGAAAGACATGTAAAGATAAATACAAGACCAACGACCATAGAATTATTAGATGCTTTAACAGAGTCAATCAGCATTTTACCCATTCCAGGGAAAGCAAAGATTGTTTCGGTCAAAGTCGCACCTGTGATAACTCCGATAATAGCACCAGGTATACTGGATACAAGTGGTACCATGGCGTTTTTAAAAATATGTTTATTTGAAATTTCTTGTTCAGAGAGACCTTTTGCCCGTGCAAAACGAACAAAGTCTTGTGATTGCAGGTCAATCATATAACGACGAATCCAAACAGCTGTCCAAGGCGCACTCAAAAGCCCAAGAATAACTGCCGGAAGAACATAGGAACGCCAATCTCCCGCTCCCAAAATAGGGAAGGAATCCGGCAATCCAAGAGCCGAACCAATCAACCGAATGATATAAACCAAAGCGATGGTTGGCAATGACATCAAGAATGTCAAGGCTCCTGTTGAAATACTATCAAACAATGTATTCTTAAAGCGAGCCATGTAAGATCCAAGCGGAACAGCAATTAAGTAAGATAAAGCCAGACCAATCAAACCAACAATTGAAGAACTTACAATCATTGATGGATATTGGTAGTTACTTTCTGTTGCCGTATATGGATCATCTTTTCCATAATTAGCAACATCACGCGCATCGGCTTGTTTTGGAGATTTATAAGTTCTTGTATAAATGTTGACAGACGAAGTTTTCTTACCTGTCGGGAATTGAACTTCAGAAGTTTTCGTTTGTCCTTGCCCTTGCGAAATAACTTGTAAAACAGGAAGATTCGCATAAGTTGGATAAGAAATACCTAGATTTAATCTTACAAAATTTTGATGGATAAATGGAAATTGACTGTTGAAATATAACAAGTATTTATGTTTCGTTCCAGAACCAACAACAGACCAACCAATAGCAGGATCATTTTCAATACGAAGATAACGCTTCAAGTTTGGATTAGAAGCATCTTTCACAGCACCTGTATGGTCAATTTGAATCAAATTGCCATAGAAACCAAGAACGCGTTCATAAACTGGAACCTCTCGAGTTGCATAAAATTGCTTACTTTCTTTGAATTGCTGCAATTTCCAACCACGCCCCAACTTTTTGATGTAAGCTTCATAGATTTTTTTATTTGCATTAGTAGGTTCTACTGTTACAGAAGGATTCTCTTTACTAGCTTTTTCTTGTAATTCCTTCGTATCATAGTAGTCAATGTAACCCATACGCTCAAAAATTGTATTTTCATAATTAGTCTTTTTATCAGGAGTTGTAGCTATTTTATTATAGTTTGGATCCTGCTTGAAAATCAACTTTCTTGGCACCATAGTATAGATAATGGTGTAAGTCAATGTTGTTACCATGAAAATAGATACTAAAGAGCGTAAGATACGCATAAAAATATATTTCTTCATTTACCGTTTCCTTTAAAATCCCAAAAGAACTTTCTCCCCTGTTAGAGAAAGTTCTGATGAGAAGTTTATTTTACATGATCTGCTAATTCTTTGGTATTTACTGATTTAGCATGAGTCACATCAGATATTCTACTTCAATCACTATGATTAAGTTATTAAACCTAACCTGTCAGTCAAGACCGAAGGAAGGGATAGAAAAATGTCACGCGTTACGACAAATACCTATTTTCGATTTTAGAATACCTTCAATTTTAAACTGATTGTTTAAAATTATACCACAATTCTAGTCAATTGTAAAATCAATTGTCAGAATATTTTTATCATAAATGAACCTTTTTTGTTTTTCTGTTAAATTTTTTTCAATTATTTAACATGATCTGCAAGTTCTTCTTGAGCTTTTTTATTAGATTTTGATCGCTCTTTATTCCATTTAGTCATAGCTTTCTTGTACTGATCTTGTGTAACAGGCTCATCTTGGAGTTCAAGATATTTATATAGAATGATTTCACTATTCCCTTTGTTTCCTGACCAAGCAAATGGATTAGTAAATGGCACTGTGCGAGAAAGAATTGGGCGACCCGTTAGCGTTGTTGTTGGAATAACTAATGCATTATCAGTCAACCAAGCTTGGGCTGCCGCATATTTTTCATAGCGTGCATTCGTATTAGTGGTTTCTTTTTCAGCCTCGTTCAACAGCTTTTCATATTCGTTCATACCAACTTGTGCTGCTGCAGCGTTATTCGTACCTGCATCAAATCCTAGATAGGTCTTTGTGCTTTCACCGCTTGAAGGTTTGATGATATCAAGATAGGTAGATGGATCTTGGAAGTCTGGACTCCAACCAACATTATCAGAAAGATCCCAATCTTCTGCAGCTGCAGATTCAGCAAAGTAAGTGATATTATTTACATCGTCTTTAGACATTTGTTGAATGTCAATCACAACATTTTCTTTGCCAAGATTTTTTTCAATCGATTGTTTCAATGATTGTACACGTTGAACTTTATTCGTTGCCGTTTGGTCAACTGGCATATCAATGTGAATCGGGAATTGAACACCGTCTGCTTGAAGCACTGCTTTCGCTTTGGCTAATTTTTCCTTGGCTTTCGTTGGATTGTAAAGACCGTCTTGCGCATCATTTAAGTTGACATCTTTCCAACTTTCATCGTAGCTGACTAATTTTTCTTTGACCAATTCTCCAAAGTTCTTATCATCTGTTTGAACAAAAGTTGGTGGTACAAAGAGATTACGAAGCATCTTTGTCGCACCATCTTTACCATTCACCTGTGAAGCATAAGCAGTACGGTCAAATGCAAAGGTAATTGCTTGACGGAAATCTTTATTCAATAATGCTTTCTTAGTAGATATCTTTTGAGCATCCGTTGTCTTTGATGTATGATTGTAAGATTGACGATCGATGTTTGTAGCCACTAGATAAGTGGTTGCATCTTGTGGAGTATAAACGATGTTGTTTTTGTATTTCTTGCTGACGGAAGCATAACTTGGACTAGTTGGAAATACTTTTGCATTGGTAAATGAACCGTCACTAAATCCTTTAGCAAGTTTATCTTGGTCTTGACCATCATAGTAAGACAATTTGATGTTATCAATGTGTACATTTTTCTTATCCCAATAGTTTGGATTTTTAGCCAATTCAACAGATGATTTTGCAGTGATAGATTTTAGCAAGTATGGTCCATTATAAAGAAGACTAGATGGGTCTGTTGCTTGTGCAAATTTATTTCCTTTTGATTTCAAAAATTCTGCATTAACTGGCGCTAAAACGCCCATTGTTGTTTTTGAGTTCCAAAAGCTTTCTGGTCGATTCAGAGTATATTGAACCGTATAATCATCAACCGCTTTGATACCGACAGAAGAGAAATCTTTATTTTCACCCTTCATGTAAGCATCCAGGCCTTTGATTGAATCTTGTACCAAATAAATAGCATCGGATTTCTTATCTGCAGCGTGTTTCAAACCAGCCACAAAGTCTTGCGCTTTGACTTCGGCATACTCTTCACCTTCGGATGTATACCATTTGACACCTTTACGAAGTTTATAAGTGTAAGTCAAGCCATCTTTGGAAACCGTCCAATCCTTTGCCACAGAAGGGATTAAATTTCCGTAACGGTCATTTTCTAAAAGTCCATCAATGACATTACTTGTAATATTTGAAGTAGAAGCCTTCCCAGTTGTCAAATAATCCAAATTATCTGGATCTTGCTCATAAACATATGAAAATGTTTTGTTGCTAGAACTTGTTTTAGAGCCAGAACAAGCCGTTAAGGCTCCTGCTGTAAGTAGGGTAACAGCCGCTAAAGCAATGATTTTACTTTTCTTCATGAATATTCCTCCCAAATTCATTATTTTTATACATTCTAGCACACAAACAGTAAAAAGTAAATAGAATTTTCTAAATTTTATGACATATTTTGAAAGCTGATTTAATAAGGTTTATATTAATCTATTAACCTTTAGAAATTAAAAAAGCAGGTTTTCCTCACCTTTTAGTGAGTTTTACCTGCTTTTATCATTGTATTATTTTACATGATCAGCTAATTCATCTTGCGCTTTTTTATTAGACTCGGCTTTTTCTTTTTGCCATTTCTTCTTAGCTGCTTCATAGTCTTTCTTCGTGACAGCATCTTTACCGACTTTAATGTATTTATAGTAGGTTGAGCTACCTTTACTACCTGTTTGCGCAAATGCACCTGAGAACGGTTGAATGCGTGACACAAAAGTTCCGGCACCTGTTGAAGCCATTGTTGGCAAGACAAGCGAACTGTCTGTTAACCAAGCTTGTGCTGCTGCATATTTTTCATAACGTTTTGCAATGTCTGTTGTTTCTGCACCTGCTTCATCGACTAATTTATTATATTCGTCCAAGCCTACTGCTTTAGCACCGGCATTTTCACTACCAGAGTCAAAACCAAACCAAGTCTTCGTATTGTCAGAAGCCGTTGATTTCAAAATATCAAGATAAGTAGATGGATCTTGATAATCAGGACTCCAACCAACAGCACCTGAAATATCCCAGTCTTCTCCAGCTGCATTTGGAGCATAGTAAGTGACGTTATTAAAGTCGTCTTCTGACATCATATTCAAGTCCATGACAACATTTTCTTTGCCGAGTACTTTTTCAACAGATTGTTTTAAAGACTGCATCCGAGCAACGTAGTTCTTAGAAGTTTCTACAACAGGAACGTCTAAGTGGATTGGGAATTTCACACCTTGAGCTTGCAAAGCTTCTTTTGCTTTTGCAAATTTTGCTTTTGCTTTTGTTGGATTGTACAAGCCATTTTGTGAATCAGCTAGTTTGACACCCTTCCAGTCATCGCCATAGCTTGCTAATTTTTCTTCTACAACATCACTAAATGATTTTTCACCAACTTGAACAAAATTAGATGGTACAAACATATTACGGATTGCTGTGGCAGCACCATCTTTACCATTTACTTGTGCTGCATAAGATTCGCGGTCAAGTGCAAAGTTCAAAGCTTGACGGAAGTCTTTGTTCAACAATGCCTTTTTCGTTGAATTTTTTTCTTCATCTGTTTTCTTAGCCGTATGGTTGTAAGATTGACGGTCAATATTAAGGGCTAAAGCAGCCGTTCCAGAGCCTGCTTCTGCTGTATAGATATTGTCCTTGAATTGTTTTTCAAAAGTTGCAAAGTTTGAACTTGTTGGGAAGAGGCGTGCGTATGAGTATGCCCCATCTTTGAAATTACGAGCCAATGAGTCTTGGTCTTGACCATCATAGTAAGCAAGTTTAATGCTATCAACTTTTACTTTATCTTTATCCCAATAATGTTTGTTTTTAACATACTCTACCGCAGATTTTGCTGTGATAGCTTTCATCAAGAATGGTCCATTATAAAGGATTGAGTTAGGGTCTGTTGATTGGCCAAATTTATTTCCTTTAGATTTCAAAAATTCGGCATTGATTGGCCACATAATGGCAGAGGTTGTCTTAGAATTCCAATATGGTTCTGGCTTGTTCAATGTATACTGAACAGTATAGTCATCAACCGCTTTCACACCTACCGTTGAAAAGTCTTTTGTTTGACCATTCACGTAAGCATCTAAACCTTTAATTGAGTTTTGAACCAAATAAAGAGCCTCAGATTTTTTATCGGCAGCATGTTTCAGTCCAGTTACAAAATCTTGCGCCTTGACTTCAGCATATTCTTCACCTTCTGATGTGTACCATTTGGCACCCTTACGAAGTTTATAAGTATAGGTTAAACCATCTTTTGATACAGTCCATGACTTAGCCATTGATGGTACAAGATTTCCATATTTGTCATTTTCTAACAATCCGTCAACTCCATTTGTCACAAGATCGCTAGTGGTTGCTTTTCCTGACGTTACATAATCCAAAGTTTCTGGATCACCAGAATACACATAACCAAATTTTGTTTCAGCCGAGTTCGATTTCGAACCCGAGCAAGCTGTTAAAAAACCAGCAGTTAGTAGGGCTACCCCTGCTACTGCAATAATTTTACTTTTTTTCATAGGTACCTCCGAAAACTATGATATATTCTAATTATACTATATCTTACTAAAAAGTAAAGAATTTTCAAACAAATCTTTTACTAAAAAATGTGATTGTATTCCAAATGCCTTCAAAAAATAGATTTGCTTCTCGTATCTTATCAGTGAATACACTGTTTTTATGTCTTTTTCTCTGAACAAATGACATACGTTTCAAACTCCAGATTCGGCATACATTCTGCTAAATCGTTCTCAATGCGCTTCAGTGCTTCTAAACGCATTTCAACAGATGTATGAGCATTTCCTTGAATGATAAAAATAGCATTCTTTGTCTCGTCATCAAATTTATAGTTTTCTCCGTCACGAACATCTAGCCATGCTAAAATTCCTTTTTGATCACGATAAACATAATCAGTCTGTGAAACGTGTTTTTCCGTAGATAAAATAGGTAGAAAAACATCTTCTTTTTGACTAACCGTAAATTCAATTTGCCCCGCTATTTTATCCAAATCATGCCCACCGATGGCTAATAAAGAATGTAAAGATTCAACATTATAAATATCAATAATACTATTAATATTCGGGAAGGAGCCACGATGTCGAATATTCCGAATAAGCGCCAAAACGGTAGGAGGATTCTTCTTGACACTACGTCCGACACTTTGCAACAAATCCTTGTAGCCTTGAATGACTGGAGTATCAGACACCTCATCGATATCGCAATTCAATGCCCACTTTTCCATCTCTTTTTGCTTTTTCAAAAATGAAGCAGGTAAAGGTGCATGTGGGTCTACATTTTTAGCGATGCCAATAACCACATTTTTAATCCCAAGCATTGCGAGACTTTCATTCAGTATAAATTTCATCATGATCCACCTCCGTTTCATTATTTATTGAGCTCATCAACTATTCAAATTGTATCATTTTTAGGAGAAAATTTCTTACTTTAGTTTTAAAATGCTGTCTTTCATTCATATTGACAAATTTTTCTCCTATGAGAAATGCTAAAAAGACTGGAATTGCTTCCAATCTTATTTCTCACTATTTTCAACTGCTGCTGTAACAAAAGCTGTATAAAGTCCTTCTGGACGATTAGGACGGCTAGATAATTCTGGGTGGTATTGACAAGCCACAAAGAATTTATTTTCTGGAATTTCAACAATTTCCACCAAGCGATTGTCCGGTGAAACTCCTGAGAATACAAAACCGGTATCTTCAAATTGTTGACGGAATTCATTATTAAATTCGTAACGGTGGCGGTGGCGACGCTGAACAACTTCTTGATTATCATAAGCTGCAGCGGCTTTGGATCCACGTTTTAGTTTAGACGGATAAAGTCCTAAGCGAAGTGTCCCTCCCATATCTTCCACATCAATCTGATCACGCATCAAATCAATAACAGGATGTTGCGTATCAGGGTTCAATTCTGAAGAATTAGCGTCATTAAATCCTAGCACATGGCGAGCAAACTCAACACAAGTCAACTGCATACCAAGGCAAATTCCAAGCATTGGCACATCATTTTCACGCGCATATTGAATCGTCGCAATCTTTCCTTCCGTTCCACGATGACCAAATCCACCCGGCACAATAATCCCGTCCGCATCATTCAGCAACTCGGCGACATTTTCAGTTGTGACATCATTCGCATTGATCCAGCTCAGTTTAATTTCTGCATCATTGGCGTAACCAGAATGTTTGAGAGCTTCCACAACAGAAATGTAAGCATCTGGTAATTCCACATATTTCCCAACCAGTGCAATTTTTACTTGTTTCTTCAAGTTCATGACTTTATCAACCATAGCAGACCAATCCGTCATATCTGCTTCTGGCACATCCAACTTCAAGTGATCACAAACGATCTGATCCATGTTTTGCGCTTGCAGATTGAGCGGAATTTGGTACAAATGTTCCACATCTAAGGACTCAATCACTGCTTCTGGTGCTACATCACAAAATTGTGCCAATTTGTTCTTAATATTTTGGCCAGCCGGTTTTTCAGTACGAATAACAAGCATGTTCGGTTGAATTCCAAGACCACGCAATTCTTTTACAGAATGCTGAGTGGGCTTCGTTTTCATTTCCCCAGCAGCTTTCAGATAAGGAAGCAATGTCGTGTGGATATACATCACATTATCTGCACCAACATCTGCCTTCATTTGACGAAGTGCTTCTAAGAATGGCAAACTTTCAATATCTCCAACAGTTCCTCCTACTTCTGTGATAATCACGTCAGAGTCTGTTGTCGTTGCAGCGCGTTTAATTTTTTCTTTTAGAGCATCTGTAATGTGTGGAATGACTTGAACAGTTGCTCCAAGGTACTCACCTTTACGTTCTTTACGAAGAACTTCACTATAAATCTTACCCGTTGTCACATTTGAATATTTATTTAAGTTGATATCAATAAAGCGTTCATAATGCCCGAGGTCTAAGTCAGTTTCTGCACCATCATCCGTCACAAATACTTCCCCGTGTTGGTAAGGACTCATCGTTCCTGGGTCAATATTGATATAGGGGTCAAACTTTTGAATGGTTACCTTAAGACCACGATTTTTCAAAAGACGACCAAGACTTGCTGCCACAATCCCTTTACCGATCGAACTAACTACACCACCTGTAACAAAAATATATTTTGTTGCCATACATTCTCCTTATCTAAGATACAAAACTCATTTAGAAAACACACGAAAATGGGAAACGACTATTCATAAATCAACCTTTGCTTTTTCGATGTTTTCAGGCGTGTTCACTTCTAATAGCAAAAACAAAAACAGCTCCCTAGAGCTAGGGAGCTTTTGACTTCTTAAAAGAAGTGCCCGATATTATAATATCGCAGAATAAATTTTTTGTCAAATAAGAACAGAAGCAAACGTTAGCGGACTTAACTATTCTTCATCCTCTGAATCCACCTCATCATCTGAATAGTCTTCATCCTCTTCATTGAGTTCGACTTCTTCACCTAAATCATCAGGTGCAATTTCATTGATTTCAGCATCATACGCTTCTACTTCACTCTTTTCGTCGTCCGGATTATCCTCGTCATAATTAAGGGCAGGATCTGCTTCATATGAGTCTTCATCTTCTGGATCATCGTCATTGTAATCAATGGCATTTTCATCTCCGTCCATAAAGGCATTCACACGTTTTTTCTTCCGTTTCTTAGGAGTTTCTTCATCGTTATCTTCAAGGGCGATAATTTCCTCATCCACCTCGTCAATCGCATACCATGAACGCAAGCCCCATTTGTTATCTCCTAGAGGAATGAAACTGCCGTCTACATTTAACTCTGTATAAAAAAGCGGCAAGGCTTCACGAATATCACTATTTGATTTTTCAAGGTAATTTTGAATTTCATTGACAAGGTCATTAAAATACATTTCATGATTGCGACCACGTGTCTCTAAAATAGCACGCGCCACTTCAATCATAGAAAGTTCACTTTTTTCTTGTCCAGCAAATACTTCTAATTCCAAAATTGATCTCCTTTTAAGGTTTAAGAGCTTTTTTAGACTTGCTCTTAAAAATTAATTTGTTGAATTTTCGCTACTTTTTATTGTACGATAAAAATCTTCTTTCGTCAAAAAGAATTTTATTTTCCAATCAAGAAAATCACTCTTTTTCATCAAAATGACTTCTACTTTTATATAAAAGAAGCAAAAAGGCAATTCAGCCGAATCTCCGACTGAATTTGCCTTATGTATCATTAGATTATTTTACTTTTGCAGTACTTGTAATCAATTCAACGGCTTTTTTAATAACAATATCATGTTTCAACATATCTGTTGAAAGAAGTTGACGAACACGCTCCACTTCCATATTGTAGTCAGTTGCAAGTGAAGAAATTTCTGCTTCGATGTCTTCATCGCTCGCTTCAAATCCTTCTGCTTTTGCAACAGCTTCAATCACAAGATTAGTCTTAGTACGTTTTTCAGCGTCAGCTTCATGTTGTTTATGAAGATCTTCTTGAGTTGTACCAGTGATTTGGAAGTACATGTCTGGTGAAATACCTTGACGTTGCATGTTCCCAAGAAATTCATTTACAGAGCGATGAACTTCTTCGTGAACCATTTCTTCTGGCAATTCAACGATTTCTGCATTTTCTACTGCAAGGTCAAGTGCCGCAGATTCAACTGCATCATCAAACGCAATTTCTTTTGATTCAGCCAATTCTTTGCGGTATTTTTCTTTTAATTCATCCAGTGTTTCAACATCTTCATCAATGTCTTTGGCAAGTTCGTCATCTACTTCTGGAACTTCTTTTTCTTTGACTTCATGAATCGTAGTCACAAATTTAGCATCTTTACCTGCAAGATCTGTTGCTTGATAGTCTTCTGGGAATGTCACGTTTACTTCTACTGTTTCACCAGCAGCATGTCCAACTAATTGGTCTTCAAAACCTGGAATGAATTGACCGCTTCCAAGTTCAAGTGAGAAGTTATCTCCTTTACCACCATCAAATTCAACGCCGTCAACTGTTCCAACAAAATCAATCACAACTGTATCACCATTAGCAGCCTTATCTTCTTTCAATACAAGTTCTGCTAAATTATTGCGTTCGCGTTCAATTCTTGCATCTACATCTGCATCAGATACTTCTTTAGAGACATCAACAGATACTTCTAAGTTTTTATACTCACCTAATTTTACTTCGGGTTTTGTAACCACTTCCGCAGTAATGGTCCAATCTTGACCTTTTTCCATAGACGCCACATCAAATTGTGGTTGAGCAACAACTTCGATCTCTGCTTCTTTAACAGCAGCTTCATAAGCAGCTGGGAGAAGAGCATTTAATGTATCTTGGTAAAGAGCTTCTTCACCAAATCTTTGATTAAACACTGGACGAGGAAGATGACCTTTACGGAAACCTGGTACATTCAGATTTTTCTTAACTGAGTTAAATACACGATCCAATTCTGGCTTGATTTGTTCTTGACTAATTGTAAATGTCAAAACTCCGCGATTTGTTTCTTTGCTTTCAAATGATACAGACATTCTGTCATTTCTCCTTAAAATTTATTGAATACAATCAATTATACCATAAATACACGTTATTTCACAAATTTTCTAATGAAAAATTTAACGATTTTTCCGTCCATTTGCTGATTTTGCTCTTTATGCTTTTCGAATTTTATCTTTTTGGTAAGCAGCTCGCGCTCCACCGATTAGCTTTGGACGACTGGCAAGCGCAGTCACATGCGCTTCTCCGAGTTCTCTCAAAATTGGTCGTACTGGAATTTGGACGTGCTTAATATGCATACCAATTGCTGTATCTCCGATATCCATCCCTGCTTGAGCCGTAATAAATTCCACTTCAACTGGGTTGTTCATATATTTAAAAGCTGCTAATTGACCACTTCCACCAGCATGAAGAGTTGGCAACACATTGACAATTTCCAGATTTTGTTTCTGCGCCAATTCTTTCTCCACGACCAAAGCACGATTGACATGTTCACATCCCTGAACTGCCAAGTAAATTCCGCGAAGTGACAACATATCCAACATAGTTTTGACAATAGCCTCTCCCGCTTCTTGATTGGAATTTTTTCCAATATGCCCTCCAATCACCTCACTGGAAGACAAGCCCAGTACAAAAATATCACCGGAAGATAGTGCTGATTTCTCTAAAACATCTGCTAAAATGGTTTGAGTTTGTTTTTTCAATTCTTGTAAATTCATCATTTTACCTCGTTTCATTTTGTCATAAATACTTCTGAATATATTTACAAATAGAGCTTTTAGAAGCCCAAGAGGACACCGCCCTTATTTGTTTGACTTTTTCAAAACATCTGTCAACAGTTTATTCAAAATAGATCCGACAATTATCCCTAAGGTATTTTGGCAAAAGTTAGGAAATATTTCTGGAAAAGCCGCTCCCCAACCATGCATGATAGTGGAAGCAACAGCATAACCTCCTACCATAACAAGCGTAGCCAACACCAAACCGAGATAACGACTTCTTCCTTTAAAACCTGCAAAATATCCTTGTAAACTATGAAAAATCAAGCTAAAGAACATCCACTGTGGATAACCCGAAAGCAAATCAATGAGAAACCCAGCTAAACCACCGACGATGGCTCCTTCTTTTCTGCCAAAATAAAAGGCGGTAAAGAAAATACCTGCATCAAGGAACGTTAAAATCCCCGTTGGTGTTGGAATTTTTAAATAGTAGCCCAAAACAACTGTCAACGCAGCAATCATGGACAAAAGGACAAGTTTATATGTCTGATTTTTTTTCATATTGAACAACCCCATATTGATCTGAATGTTGGATAGCTTGATAAACAAATTTTTTTGAAATTTGAACAGCTTCAACAATTGATTTTCCTAACACTAACTGACTGGCAATGCTAGAAGCAAAGGTACAGCCAGCGCCCGTGTTATTGTTGTCTAAAACAGGTGATTCCAGAAATTGAAACTGCTCTCCATTATAAAAAACATCAACTGCTTTTTGAGAATCTAGACGATTCCCTCCTTTGATAACAACGGATTTAGCACCTAAGAAATGGAAAATTCTAGCCGCTTCTTTTACATCCTCCAGTGTTCGCAACTCTTTTTGAGCCAATAGTTCGGCTTCTGGTAAATTAGGCGTGATAATACTTGCATAAGGGAAAAATTTAATCAGTTCCTCTCGAAGTGCTGAGACCTCGACATCATGAGTTTCCTTGCAAACCAAGACAGGATCTAATACGACAGGAATGCCTGCATGAGCTTTCACAAAATCCAAGGCCAAATCTGCTATTTCAACATTTGGTAAGAGTCCTAGTTTGATGGCTGAGAAAGGCACATTCTTGAGAGAATGAAGCTGCTGAGAAAAAACAGTAGAATCAACAGGAATGACTTCAAAACCTTGCTCTGTCATGGCTGTCAGGCAAGTCACTGCCACAAAACCATGTAGTTGATTGACTGTATAAGTGGCTAAATCAGCGTGCAATCCGCCACCGCTAAAGATATCATTCCCTGAAATTGCCAGAATAAGATTATTCCTCATATCGTATCTCCTTTAGATAAAGTCCGTTTGGTGCTGCTGTTGGTCCAGCCAAATGACGATTTTTCTCTGTTAAAATTCTATCAATTTGCTCAACTGGCATTCGTTTATTTCCAATTTTCAATAAAGTACCGACCATATTGCGAATTTGCTTATACAAGAAGCCATTGCCAGAGAAAGTAAAAATCAGAAAGTTGCGTTTCTCATCAAAGTCTAAGTATGCTTTTGTAATCGTCCGAACTTTATTTTCCACACTAGTCCCTGAAGCTGTAAAACCCGTAAAATCATGAGTTCCTTCTAACTTTTCAATAGCTTCTTCAATCAAACTCAAATCAAGCGGATAAGGGTAATGGGTTGCATAATGGCGCATCATAGGATTTTTAGGACGCCCGATATCCACTATAAATTCATAGGTCTTGCTGTGTTTACAATATCTTGAATGAAAATCTTCATTCACCTCTTCTACGCTAATAAAATCAATGTCTTCTGGTGTCTGCGTATCAAGTGCGAAACGTAGTTTTTCTTCATCCCTTTTTTGTGGTAAATTAAAATGAATTACCTGCCCCAAAGCATGAACGCCACTGTCTGTGCGTCCAGCTCCATGAACGATGACAGGCTTTCCTCTATTGATTTTAGTTAAAGTCTTTTCAATCTCTTCTTGAACGCTGCGAGCATGAGGTTGCCGCTGAAAACCAGCAAAGTCATGACCATCGTAAGAAATAATCGCTTTATATCGTGTCATGTGTTTATTGTAACAAGAAATAAATTGGAAAACAAGAAACTAAAAACCCAACTGTCCGGGGACAGATTTTCATTAAAAATATGCTACACTAGAATACGGAGGAAAGATAAATGACTGATATTACTTTTTGCGAAAAGAAATTTCGATTTCGTTACAAAGCTGCTGCCGTCATTATTGAAGAAGGCGCGCTTGCTTTTATGACCAATCCAAACGAGGATTATTTTTATCCTTTAGGTGGAGCTGTTCAGCTAGGAGAAACTTCAGAAGAAGCTATTCTTCGAGAAATTAAGGAAGAAACTGGACAGGACTACGAAATCGATCGATTGCTGTTCATTCACGAAAATTTTTTCCAACAAAGTTCTGGCAAATTAGCCGGTCTGAATTGCCATGAAATTTCCTTTTATTACTTGATGAAGTCAAAAGGCCAGCAGTTCCCAAGCTTTTCTGCTGCCGAAACAGTTGAATGGATTCCACTAGATCGAATGGATGAGTATCAAGCCTACCCAAATTTTCTAGCAAAACTTGTTTCCACACAACCAACTGGTATCAAGCGCGTCATCACCAAAGATGAAAAACACACAATTTTATCCTTATAATATAAAAGAGCAGCGTCAAACTGCTCTTTTCTTATTGCTCAAAGGCATCTTTCATTTTATCAAAGAAACCTTTTTTCTTTGGATTGATTTTCATATCACCAGCTTCTGCGAACTCTTTCAACGCTGCTTTTTGTTTGTCGTTAAGTCCTGTCGGTGTTACAACATTGACTGTGACATACTGGTCTCCCATACTGCCGCCACGAAGGCTCGGTGCTCCCTTTCCACGCAGGCGGAAGCGTTTGCCAGTTTGTGTTCCTTCTGGAATGGTTAATTCCACATCACCGTGAACGGTTGGTATTTCCACGCTGTCACCTAAAGCTGCTTGAACAAAATTGAGATTGAGCTTATAATAAATGGTTGATCCATCCCGTTCAAACTTGTCACTTGATTCCACCTGAACGACGACATACAAATCACCATAAGGTCCACCATTGAAACCAGCTTCACCTTGCCCAGATAAGCGAACTTGTTGACCAGTTTCAACACCTGCTGGAATTTTAACATGAACACTATGAGCTTGCTTTTCATGCCCTGTTCCGTGACAAGTTTGGCAAGGGTCTTTGATTTCTTGTCCACGTCCATGACAGACATCACAGGTCACCTGACGGCGCATCATTCCAAGAGGTGTTTGTGTATCCACATTGATCACGCCTGCCCCATGACAGCGGCCACAAGTGACTGGATTGGTTCCTGGTTTCGCACCAGAGCCATGACAAGTATGACAGGTCGCCTCACGATTGTATTTAATTTCTTTGTCTGTACCAAAAATCGCTTCTTCAAACTTAAGGTTGACTCGATATTGCAGATCATCTCCTTGACGAGGTGCGTTTGGATTGCGACTTGCACCGCCTCCACCAAAGAAGCTAGAGAAAATATCTTCAAAGCCACCAAAGCTAGAACCATCAAAGCCACCGAAACCGCCAGCTCCACCACCGAATCCTCCATTGGCACCCGCAGCACCATATTGGTCATAGGCTGCCCGTTTTTGCTCATCACTCAAGGTTTCATAAGCCTCTTGGACTTCCTTGTATTTCTCTTCAGCACCCGGTTCTTTATTGATGTCTGGGTGATATTTCTTTGATAATTTCCGATAGGCTTTCTTGATCTCATCCTGAGATGCATTTTTAGAGACACCTAGACGGTCATAATATTCTGTATTATTCATTTAAGATACCAAGACCGTAAAATTCGACTGAAAAATAGGAAATCAAGCGACGGAGCGATGCTCCTAGGCTGATTTCTCTTTTTTCTGAGAATTTAGGTCGGGTTCAGTTCCTTTCTAATTTAGTATAAGAAAGAACCGGAAGTTTCCATTCCAATTTCTTTCTTACCGAAAAACAGAGGCTGGGCTGCAACCTCTGGATTTCTTCTTATCATTACGACGTTCTACAACAAAGTCGATTACACTTTGTTTTAGAAGTAGTACGGCGTTTAGGCAAGGCGCCATAGCGATTGCCGTAGAATGACAAGCACTTTAGTGATTAATCATTCTTAACGAGTTAGGCTGAATTGAGTTTCGGCTAAAAACTTCGGAAAAAAGATAAGCTATCTTTTGTGCATCGCACAAGGCGATGGCTTCCTATTTTTCTTTCGTTTTCCTAACGCCTCAACATCTTATTGAATCGAGCACGCCCTAACCTCTTGGTGAAAAAGATAAATCTTTCTAGAAACTAAAGTTTCTGCGTCAGATTTCCTATTTTCACTGTGAGGTTTTAACGGGCTTTGCATCTTATTTTTCAGTAAACTCTCCGTCTACGACGTCATCGCCTGCGTTTCCTGTTGCTTGTGCGCTTTCTGCTCCTGCTTGGGCTTGCTGAGCAGCAGCAGCTTGTTCGTAAAGTTTCATTGCTAGTGCTTGAGCTTTTTCGTTAAGAGCTTCCAATTTCGCTTTCATGTCGTCCAAGTTATTATCTTCTTGCGCTTTCTTAAGTTCATCAAGAGCAGCTTGGGCAGCGTCACGCTCTGCGTCGAAGCCTTTGCCTTCTGTTTCCTTGATAGTCTTTTCAGTCGCAAAGATAGCTTGGTCAACTTCATTACGAAGGTCAACCTCTTCTTTACGTTTCTTATCTGCTTCAGCGTTCGCTTCTGCATCCTTCATCATACGGTCGATTTCTTCGTCAGTCAGGCCGCTGTTAGATTGGATGACAATGTGTTGTTCTTTTTGAGTTCCAAGGTCTTTGGCTTTAACAGACACGATACCGTTCTTATCAATGTCAAATGTTACTTCGATTTGAGGGATTCCGCGAGGAGCAGCTGGGATATCTGTCAATTGGAAACGTCCAAGAGTCTTGTTATCTGCTGCCATTGGGCGTTCCCCTTGAAGAACGTGGATATCAACAGCTGGTTGGTTGTCTGCTGCAGTTGAGAAGACTTGTGATTTAGATGTTGGAATCGTTGTGTTGCGGTCAATCAGTTTAGTGAAGACACCACCCATTGTTTCGATACCAAGTGACAATGGTGTTACGTCAAGAAGGACAACGTCTTTGACATCACCAGTGATGACACCACCTTGAATAGCTGCACCCATAGCAACTACTTCGTCAGGGTTTACTGATTTGTTTGGTTCTTTACCAGTTTCAGCCTTAACAGCTTCCACAACGGCAGGGATACGAGTTGATCCACCAACTAGGATAACTTCATCGATTTCTGACAGAGAAAGTCCAGCGTCAGATAAAGCACGACGAACAGGACCTTTTGTACGTTCTACAAGATCACGTGTTAAATCATCAAATTTAGCACGAGTCAGGGTCATTTCCAAGTGGAGCGGTCCAGCTTCACCAGCTGTGATAAATGGCAGGCTGATTTGCGTTGAAGTCACACCTGAAAGATCCTTCTTTGCTTTTTCAGCTGCGTCTTTCAAACGTTGAAGCGCCATCTTGTCAGTTGATAAGTCAATGCCGTTTTCTTTCTTAAACTCAGCTACCATATGGTCAATAATCTTTTGGTCAAAGTCGTCACCACCGAGTTTGTTGTCCCCTGCAGTTGCTAATACGTCGAAGACACCATCACCCAATTCAAGGATAGAGACGTCAAATGTACCACCACCAAGGTCGAATACCAAGATTTTTTCTTCTTTTTCAGTCTTGTCCAAACCGTAAGCAAGAGCTGCAGCTGTTGGTTCGTTGACAATCCGTTCTACTTCAAGACCAGCGATTTTACCAGCGTCTTTGGTCGCTTGACGTTGTGCATCGTTAAAGTAAGCTGGCACAGTGATAACTGCCTTAGTTACTTTTTCGCCAAGATAATCTTCTGCATAACCTTTCAAGTATTGCAGAATCATGGCTGAAATTTCTTGTGGAGTGTACTCTTTTCCGTTAGCAGAAACTTTTTCAGAAGTTCCCATTTTTGATTTGATAGAAATCACTGTATCTGGGTTTGTCACTGCTTGACGTTTTGCGGCATCACCAACGATGATTTCACCATTTTTAAATGATACGACAGACGGAGTTGTGCGATTTCCTTCTGGATTTGCGATAATTTTGCTTTCAGTTCCTTCAAGAACTGCAACTGCTGAGTTTGTTGTACCTAAGTCAATACCGATAATTTTAGACATAATAATGATACCAAGAACGCCGACAATGCGACTGAAAATTAGGGAACCAACGAAGCATTCGATGAATGCCAGACGGTTTATCTATTTTCCGAGCATTTCGTTCGGGTTCAAATCCTTTCTTATTTCCTATTTTTACTTTAATTTTCTTTTTGATACTCTTCTTAGGTGGCGACGCCGTCAGAGCTTGACTTCGTCAATCTCTTTGACTAAACTTTGAGCCTAAAGTCTCAAAGTTTGCGTAAGTAGCGCCACGACAAAGAGTATCGTCTTTGGTTCGCTTCGCTCATCAGAAGCAAAGCTAAACGAATGTTTTCTTCCTTCATAGTTTATTGTCGTTTCGGACAAGCTTTACGCAGTAGCTGATTGGCAGTTCACTTCGCAAACGCTCGTGACCAGCCTAATCACCCTTGCGGGGCTGCGTCAACGAAATCACAGATTTCTGACTTACCGCCTAATTATAAACAACCACCATTGCTGGTCGAAGAATACGATCGTGAAGTTTGTAGCCTTTTTGGAAGACCTGTGCGATGGTATCTGCTGGGTGCTCGTCGTCAGCTGGAACTGTTTGAATGGCCATGTGATAGTTATGATCAAACGTTCCGTCCGCTGCGATTTCTTCAATTCCTTCTTCTTTGAGAGCATGAATCAAGCTTTCCTGCACCATCTCTAAGCCTTTTTTGACATCATCCGTCAACCCTTCGACAGCCAGAGCTCGCTCTAAATTGTCCAACGATGGCAAGATTGCTTTTGCCAGATCCTGACTGCGGTACTTTTGCAGCTGCTGGCGTTCTTCACTCGCCCGACGCTGGATATTCTGCATTTCTGCATGAGCACGGAGATATTTATTTTCAAAATCTTCTGCCCGCTCATTGGCTAGTTCTAATTCTGTTTTTTCAGGACTTACTGATTCAACCTGCTCAGCTGTTTCTACAGCTTCCTCTTTTACTTCTACATCTTCTGGATGTTCTTCTTGTTTATGTTTTGCCACAAGGCACCTCCTTTTTAGGAATATTTATACTATAATTAATGGACTTCATAGTGATTACTACTCAGATATCGATAAAAATCAGTCAATTTCATGGTCAGCACACGGTTGACAACATTCATCTGGCTGACCAGCCGTTGGTAATCAAGATTAACCGGACCAACAACTGCCAGCACCCCAAAACCTCGATAAGGAATGAGGAATTTGCTGGAAATTAGAGTCAAATCAGCCAAACAGCTTTCTCTGCTGTCTGCCACGCGCACACTTTGCATCTGATCTTCAGCTAAACTATCTCGAAGTTCAAAAGCTACTTTTTGGGGCTGATCAAAGAACTGATAACTCTCTAAATCTGCAAAATCTAATAATCTTACCTTCCCAGACACAATGACATTTTCTTTGAAAATATCACTAAAGATATGCTCGAAAAGATCCAGAACATTGTCGGTCGTTGTAAAATAACGCTGGATAATCTGAGGAATCTCTGTTCGGATTTTATAGTGAATATCAAGAACTGTTTGTCCTAAAAAACGATCTTGAATCAATTCTTTCAGCTGAACCAAATCACCTCGTAGGAAATTACGGGGGATCACGAACTGGCTGGTAATCGTATTGGACTCATCTAAAGTGAAAACTGCTAAAGCTGTATGTTGGCTGAGAATCACGATGTCAAAAGCAGTCAAGCGTTGTTGACTTGGCTCTACATCAAGTGCTGCCACTGTACATCCGCTCAACATTGAAAGAACATCTGCTGCCTGTTGAAGAACATCCTCTAACTTGAAGAATTCACGATCAAATGCCTTTATCACTTCATAGAGTTCATTTTCAGCAAGACGATCAAAGGAAAGGGAGTGTTTGACAAAGTATTGAAAACCTGCAACACTAGGCTTACGTCCACTTGATGTGTGTGCTTTTTCTAAAAGGCCTTGTTTTTCAAGAATAGCCATATCATTACGAATCGTCGCACTGCTTGATTTGATTGACTCTTGTAGCGCTTTGGATCCGACTGGCTCGTGGGTCTTGGTAAAGATATCAATAATCAAATTCAAAATCTCATTTTGACGCTCCGTGACCACGGCATCACCTCCAATCAAGATTCCAATCTCAATTAGCACTCAACCGACTCGAGTGCTAACTCATGATTCTATTATACACTCTTCCACACCAAAGTCAAGACAAAAACTCAAAAAATTAGCACTCTTTTTACAAGAGTGCTAAAAATCAGACTTAAGATGAAGTATTTGCACATCATTCTTCTATTATCTTAAACCCTAAGCTAGTGCTATCACGGAGAAACATCTGAACAGTTTCCAATGAATACTCATATAGATCTTTGCCATTGAGAGATAATTTTTGAATCAAATCTGGTGTACAAGTGATAATATCTACACCTAACTCGTCTGCCTGATAAATATTGTATGCTTCTCGTGGACTCGCCCACAGCAATTCCACACTAGATTTTTGATGACATAAAGTCAAAGATTCTTTCATAATCGGTATCGGATCCACACCTGTATCAGCTATCCGCCCCGCAAAGACAGACACGATTGATGGCAGTCCTGCCTTTAAAACTGGCACAATTTCCTTGACTTGTTCTACAGTAAACACCGCTGTCACATTAACTTTAATTCCTTTAGATGTTAATCGATCAATGAGAGGAAGAGTTGATTCACCTCGAGAATTGATGACCGGAATTTTCACATAGACATTTTCACCGAGAGAAGCTAAGAATTCCGCTTCTTTCTCCATGATTTCCATCTCGTCTGAAAACACCTCAAATGACACTGGAAATTCTGTAATTTTTGTCAACACTTCTTTGGCAAATTCTACATAACTTGTAATGCCCGCTTTTTTCATTAGACTAGGATTGGTCGTAAAACCCGATACTAACCCAGACTCTAAATCCTTTAACATCTTATCCAATACCGCACCATCTGAGTAAACTTTAATAGATAATGTTTTAACCATATTTTTCTCCTTTATGTTATTCTTCAGAAATATTATTTAAAGCTGTATTTCCCTTTGTAATAATGGATGGTAACAGTAAAACTACGACTAAAACCGCTACAATCAGATAAACACCGATTTGTCCAATGGAATTTCCAACATTACCCAGCAAAATTCCAAATACGCCGAAGTCAAAATCGCCAAATGTTGTATTTGCAAAACCCAATTTTCCTAAAACGGGTAAGAGCGTTGCAGGAAGAAAGGCTAGAAACAAGCCATTTACAAAAGATCCCAAAATAGCTCCACGTCGCCCCCCTGTTGCATTTCCGAATATTCCAGCAGTTGCTCCACAGAAAAAATGAGGCACCATACCAGGAACAATCAAAACACCACCAATTGCTCCTAACACGAACATACCAAGCAAACCTCCAAGGAAACTAAAAGCAAAACCGAGAATAACAGCCGTCGGAGCATAAGGAAAGAATACAGCACAATCCACAGCAGGAACAGCATTCGGAATCAATTTCATTGCGATACCTTGGAAAGCTGGAATCAAATCTGCCAAAATCATCCGAACACCAGCATAAACGATAGCGACACCAACTGCGAATGTCAAACCGCCTACAATAGCAAAGATGAACGGATTTTTTCCTGCTGCTAATTCTGTTACAGTTTTAGGATTATTGATGAGACAGGCTACAACTGCAATGAGGTAAAATACGACCATTACCAAGCCTGTCGAAATGGTTGTATTTCTCAAAAAACTCCACTTCTCAGAGATATGCAATTCTTCCGTACTGGGACTGTTTTTGCCAACTTTAGAACCAATCCAAGCTGACAGATAGTAACCCAGACTACCAAAATGTCCCATAGCAATCTCATCTCCATCGGTGACTTTCAGAGTATACTTTTGCCCGATAGCTGGCGAAATTGCAGACCAGGCCCCAAGAATAAAGCCGCCAACCGCAACTAAAGCCATTCCTTTAAAGCCAATCGCTCCCAATACTGCAGACAAAAGACAAGCCATAAAGAAACTATGGTGTCCTGTTAAAAAGATATATTTGAATCGCGTGAAACGTGCAAACAAAATATTTAAAACCAAGCCAACAATCAAGATAGACATGGTTTCAACACCTAAAATCTTCTGAGCTACCGAAGTTACAGCTTCATTATTTGGTACAACCCCTGTAATGCCAAAGCCTTGGTCAATCAAAGTAGCCAAAGGAGCTAGGTTTTGTTGGATAACAGTCGCTCCAGCAGCTAACATCAAATACCCTAGAATAGGTCCTAATGTTCCTGTTAACACCTTGTGACTCGGAGTGCGCAAAGCGACTAAGCCAACGAAGGCAATCAGGCCCATCAAAAACGCAGGTTCGCTCAAAATATTTTGTAAAAAAGTCAGTACTCCATTCATCATAAAACCTCCATTCTTATTAAGGATTCATTTCTTCTAAAACTGGAACCAAATCTGCTTCAATCTTCTTACGATTTGTGTAGCTTTTGACAATACAGACTTTGGTTTCTACTGGAAAAATATCTTTAAATTCTTTAACTGTTACGTAAAGATCGGCACCTTTTCCGACTGCAGCATTTGAGTCACAAGACTCTACCTCCACTTCGATACCCAAATCTTTAGCTATTGCTTCCACCTTTAAACGTAGTAAAAGACTGCTGCCGATTCCATTTCCACAAACTGTTACAATTTTAATCATAGCTTTCTCCTTTCTCAATTGCTTCTGTGATGATGCATAGTATTTCATCAATTGTTTCCGCCCTAATTAAGCTCCCTACTACTCCTTCATCATCCAAAATCATTGCCAGCTCCTGTAACGATTTCAAATGAGAAGTCGAATCAACTGCAGCCAAGACAAAAATTAGTTGAACTTGCTTTTCCTCATCTCCTTCATCTGTTATATCAAAATCCACAGGTTGTTTGAGTTGCAATAAACTAATTCCCAATTTATCAACTCCGTATTCAGGCGATGCATGTGGAACAGCAACCCTTGGTGCCAGTACAATATATGGTCCCATTTGCTCCACCGAATCAATCATCCCTTCCACATAAGATTGGTGGATATAACCTTGTTCCAGCAATGGAGCAGATGCCACTTGAATCGCTTTCTTCCAATCAGGCACACACTCTATCTGCCTTATTAATTTTCTTTCCAGTAAATCTACCAAACCATATCCTCCTAGTTCTTGTTTTTCTTGATTACCCATGATGTAAGTCGATAATTCTCTGCGAAGCTTACTCATATCCTTAATCTCTGCATGCCTATGGATAATCTGCAATAATTCTTCAACAGAAATTCCCATTTCATCTATATTAAAGTCGGTACAAACTTGTTTTTTCAACATGATTTTCTCCATTGAATTCATCAAAGGTTTTAACAAATAAAGTGGCTTATTCGTTTCAAAATAAATTGTTGAAAAAATCATGTCGTAAGTAGAAACACCAATTTCTTTCACCTGTTTTAGCTGGTGCACCTCTCGAAATACCATTTTAGGAAATAGCTGCTTTAACTCCGACTGAAGAATCAAAGAAGAACTAACACCATTTGGACAAATAGTTAGAGCAGTCAACTTCGCACTCTGATTTGATGTCCCAATCTGCTCCAGATACCCACCAAAATGAATGGTGAAATAAGCAATTTCATCATTGCTAATCGTCTTTTTCAAATATTTTTCCAAAGGGCTCAAACTTCGCCTTACAAGATGAAAGAGTGAATTGAAATCCTTTAGAATCTGCTCTTTTAAAGGATTATTCAATGGAATATCAAACAAAAGTCGATAAAAAGCCGGATAAAGATGAGCATATAAATCTTTTCTAAATTGAATGGAATCTCTAAATTCAATCCCTGTATAAGCTTTTACTTGATTGATAATCCGATCCATAATGAAAATCATTAACGGGTCTGGATTGTCTATCAAATCTCCTTGAATACATCCTGCTAACCGACTCATGATAAAATAACGTTTCTGCTCTAGCAAAGGATAAGAAACCACCAACTCTTTCACAAGTCTCCCTATGGAAGATTGTTCCATTTTCGATAAATATGGAGGTCCAATGACAGTCTGTTCTTCCCATTGTTGGCTAACCAAAACTGCTAATAAGTAGCTCACTGCTTTGGTTTTTTCAAAAATAAAAACCAAATGATATTGACAGCCCAAATCATATAAGAAGTTATAAATCTCTTCAACATTTATTTGAATCTGGCATTCATCCAGCACATATTTGATGACCCAACTGCCACTAGCTTTGGCTAAAATATTTTCTACCACTTGCTCAAGTAGAAGCATACGCTTTGTGTCGGTTGCACGTATAATGTAACCTTCTTGTCGAGTATAGACAAGTTGCCCCCCATATTTCTTTGCCTGCAATCTCGCTTTTTTTAAATCAGATAAAACCGAATTTTTACTCATCTGAAGTAAGCATTGCAAATGAGTATTAGAGACAAAATCAGTATTCAATAGAATATAAAGTATGATCATATCCAATCGCTCTTCAAAGAACAAATATTCACCTGAGTCTAATGACATCCGGGAAAATAGATCATTGAGAGAAATATCTGGCATTTGAATATACGATTCTTCTATTTGTATCCGTGGTAACCCCACACTAAACAATATATCATTGATTTTACGTATATCCGTCAGCACCATTTTTCTATTGGATTTCAGGAGAACAGCTAATTCTAATATAGAGGCATTCGGATAGCTAGAAAAGATTTGAAATTTTTCAATGAGCTCATTTGATAACACGATGATACCTCCTACAATTTTAGTATAATATAAAAAGTATCCGCTTTCAATTCAGATTCAGCCCAATTTATTACCCAGGTCATTAGCTTCGAATTGTGCTTTGGTTGAGAAATATATGAAAAAGCAGGGAAATTTCCCTGCTTTTTCATATACAAATTCTATCTAAACTCCCTTGATTTGTTCATATCAGTTGATTTTGAACACTTTATTTTGCTGACTGTTCTGCTAGTTCTTTTGCCCCCACTGTGCGATAAGACATATCACCAACATATTCAACTGTAAAGCGACCCTCTTCGTACTCAACAACCGTCACACTACCATTATCTAAACCATGCGGTCTTGTTTGGTCAATGAGATATACAAAAGTTCCAATAGTCATGCCGTGGCTAGCAATCAAAGCATTGCCACCACCAGAGGCTTCTATTTCTTTTGCAATGTCTAAAAATCCTGTCCAAATACGATTGCTCAATTTTTCCCAACTTTCAGCCCAACCAGCAGTATCCACTTCCACCAGACCTTCGGCCAACTCAGGATAACTCAATTGATGAACATGCTCTACGTTAAAAACACGCGGCATCACTCCCATGAACAATTCGCCATCATAGGCTCCATCAAAACTGCCAAAACACCATTCGCGAAGTCGTTTATCTGTGCGATAAGGAATGCGTCCTGTTAAACCGAGTTCCTCTAGCAGAATCCCCATGGTTTGAATCGTCCGCCCACTATCACTAGAAAAAGCTTTTGCAAATTGAATCCCAGACTTGCGAAGTCCAATCCCTAGCTCACGAATTCCACGTTCTCCCACAGCGGTCAAAGGTGTATCAGACCAGCCTTGTGCCCGACCGATTGTATTAAACATGGTTTTCCCATGGCGAACAATGTATAATCTTGTTTTTGCCATATCTTACCTCCGTTTTTCTCACTATATTATATCATTTTTTGCAGAAAATCGTTTGAGAGATGAAAGAAAAATCAGGAGTAAGATAAAAGTCACAATTTGTAAACATCAACTTTTCTTACATTCCCGTTTTTATAATTATTTTTGTTTTTCCAGTATCTTAGCACCCACTTGGCGATAAGACATGTCTCCTAATGTTTGAATGGTAAATTTCCCATTTTCATATTCCACAACTGTTACACTGCCATTTTGCACGCCAGGATTTTTGGTAATCGCTTCATCAATCAGATACGCAAAAGCACCGATTGTCATACTATGACTGACGACAAGAGCATTGCCTCCGCCAGAAGCTTCTACATCTTTAGCAATCGCTGTAAACCCATCCAGAATCCGACTGCTCAATTGTTCCCAAGGTTCAGCCCAACCAGCTGTATCGACTTCAACCAAGCCATTCGCCAACTCAGGTAGACTCAGCTCCTTATAGTCATCTGTATTAAGAACTCGTGGAATCACGCCATAAAAAAGCTCACCACCATAGGCGCCATCAAAACTTCCGAAACACCACTCACGAATCCGTTTGTCAAAAGTATAAGGAATGTTGCCTGTTAAACCGAGTTCTTCAAGGACAATCCCCATGGTCTGAATCGTTCGACCGGAGTCACTGGAAAAAGCTTTAGAAAATTTCAACCCCGACTCTCGCAGACCAATTCCTAATTCATGGATGCCACGTTCCCCTTCAGCCGTAAGTGGCATATCACTCCATCCTTGCGCCCGACCAATTGTATTAAACATCGTTTTTCCATGACGAATAATGTATAATTTCGTTTTTGTCATTTCAATCTCCTTTTCAAAAGAAAAGGCCTGTCATACAGACCACATTTTAATTTTTAAAACTATGAATTGGTGCTGGAATTTGTCCACCACGCGCGATAAAATCAACAGATGACGCCTGATTAACTTTCATGACCGGAGCCGTTCCTAAAAGACCGCCAAATTCAATCATGTCCCCTTCTTTTCCTTTAGGAATAATCCGCACCGCTGTCGTTTTCTGATTGATAACGCCAATTGCCGCTTCATCGGCAATCATAGCTGCAATGGTTTCAGCAGGTGTTGCCGCAGGAATCGCAATCATATCCAAGCCTACTGAGCAGATAGCAGTCATGGCTTCTAATTTTTCTAGATTGAGAGATCCATTTTGAACTGCTGCAATCATCCCCTCGTCTTCTGAAACTGGAATGAAAGCACCAGACAAACCGCCGACTTGATTGCAAGCCATTACGCCACCTTTTTTGACTTGGTCATTAAGCAAAGCCAAAGCTGCCGTCGTTCCATGCGTACCGACCGTTTCCAATCCCATTTCTTCCAAAACACGAGCGACAGAATCCCCAACAGCTGGCGTTGGTGCCAAACTTAAATCAACAATTCCAAATTTCACACCTAGGCGCTCTGAAGCCATTTGACCGACCAATTGACCGATACGAGTGATTTTAAAGGCTGTTTTCTTAACCGTTTCTGCCACCACATCAAAGCTCTCACCACGGACTTTTTCCAGCGCACGCTTGACAACACCAGGACCAGAAACCCCAACATTGATGACTACATCCGCTTCACCGACACCGTGAAAAGCTCCTGCCATGAAAGGATTGTCCTCGACAGCATTCGCAAAAACAACTAATTTCGCAGCTCCCATATCAGAAAGTTCAGCCGTTTCCTTGATGATACGTCCCATGTCTGCCACCGCCGTCATGTTAATGCCTGACTTGGTGGAACCAATATTGACAGAGGAGCAAACCTTATCAGTCTCCGCTAAAGCTCGCGGAATGGAACGGATAAGGATTTCATCTCCTTTTTGATAACCCTTTTGTACCAGAGCAGAAAAACCACCGATAAAGTCAACACCGATTTCTTTTGCCGCTCGATCCAGCGCCTTTGCCAGTGGCACATAATCCTCACTATCGGTCGCTGCCCCAATTAGGGAAATAGGCGTGACAGAAACGCGCTTGTTGACAATGGGAATCCCTAGCTCAGCAGCAATTTCATCTCCGACAGCTACCAAATCTCTAGCTTTACTGGTAATCTTCTGATAGATTTTTCCCGCCGCTCGCTCAATATCCGTATCAATACAGTCGAGAAGTGAAATGCCCATAGTGATAGTCCGAATATCAAAATTCTGCTCCTCAATCATGGCAATCGTTTCAGTAACCTGCTTTATATCCATTTTTTCACCTCTGTTAGATATTGTACATGGCATCAAAAATTGCTGCACTTTGAATATTGATTTTAATATTGAGAGTTTTGCCAAAGGCTTCAAACTCCTCGCGCAAAACAGTGAAATCTTTCTTTTCATCACTAGAAACGACTGCCATCATCGTGAAAAATTCATCTAAAACCGTTTGTGAAATATCATCAATATTCAAACCAAGCTCTGCAATCTTGCTAGACACTCCTGCCACAATCCCCGTTCTATCCTTGCCAACAACCGTAATAATCGCTTTCATTCTTTGCTCCAATCAACATACTTTTTCCTATTGTAGCATAAGTAAAGGAAATTTGCATAAACTGAAAGAGAAAAATCCGAATTTTAATCCTCAAACCTTGCTTAATCGTTATCAATTGATTGTCGATTCTTTCCAATGAACACGACAATCCAGCACTTGCTGCTTTTCTTCCTGATGACGACCTTCAATCTGATCAATCAGAATTTTCGTTGCTTGCTGCCCTTCTTCAAAAGCTGGTTGGACAATTGTCGTGATGCTTGGTGAAGATAAGCTCGTCCATTCTGTATTATCAAAACCAATCAAGCCCACATTTGGTATATCAAAATCCAAGTCTTTCATAACGGTAAACACCAGTGGTAAAGCCCAGCAATTTGGTGCAAAAACTAAGGTTTTCTCTCCTGAATTGACTTCCTTTTGCAAAAATTCTTTCATTTTATCTAAGTCAGTGTGCTCATCCTCAATAATCAAACTTGTATATTCTAAGTTGGAATCTGCCAAAGCATCCATAAAGCCACTAGCTCGTTCAATCCGTGTACTCAATCGGCTAATATCTGCCGTGATGAGAATATATTTTTCATAACCTTTTGCAACACAAGCCTGTGTCACATCATAGACTGCATCGTAATTATTCGTTTTGACCCAACTTGTCCGATGTTCATACAATTGACTATCAAAAAAGACCATTCGCTTCTTTTTTTCCTCAATAATGCGAGAATATTTTCTAAAGTTTGAAGTCGGCTGAATAATGAAACCATCCACTCCTAACAAAAGCATACTTTCGATATATTTGTCTTCACTTTCTTGGTTGTAATTGCTATTTCCAATCATAACCTGATAACCATTTTGATGTGCAATATCCTCAATTCCTTTGACAATCTGATTTGAAAAACTATTGGTAATATCGCCAATCAAAACGCCAATCAATTTGGTTCGCTTGGAGTTGAGGCTGCGCGCTACAATGCTAGGCTTATAATTAGTCTCTTCAATAACCTTTTTGATTTTCTCTCTGGTTTCCTGAGACATTTTTTCATATTTACCATTTAAGTAAAAGGAAACAGTCGTTTTTGAGGTCTGAGCAATTTCTGCAATATCTTTTATGGTCAATTTTTTTGCCAATTTAAGGTCCCTCCTAAGCACTCATATTATAACATATTTTATCACAAAACGATGGCTTCAAATCCCATAAAATCAGACTTTTCTAACTTTTTAGTCTGATTTTTGTACAAGTTTTTTTGTCATAGATAACACATTTTCCTCTCATTTTAATACCATTGACCACACATAATTTTTCTCCTTTGTAAATATCATCATTTAACACTAAGATCAGTTTATTTGTGCAGTCATTTTCTATTTCAATTGCAAGTGCATTAGGAAGCCGGCGCCCATCTGTTTGATAAACTGTATGATATTTTACAGTAAATGATTGATCCATAATCAGAGTGGCATCAATGATTCGATCTGAAAATTTCTGTATTTTGACCAATTTATGACTTTCTTCCAGTTCATTATATTTCTTCGAAATAAATGTTTTTTCTAACGCCAGCGGAATCTCGCTCCAAATCTTAAGGTCATTGACTTGACTTGGACTACCAGCAACTTGGCTGTCTAGTATAAATTGAGTTCGTAATTCATGCTCTCCAGCACATCTAATGTCATCCACTACAAACCAAACACCTTCTTCCAACATGATGATTTTCCGAGTATGCAAGTAAGTAAATGGATTTGAAGCCAGATAACTGCCTTCCACATAATGAGCATCTGAAACTCTTTGATAGTCACAAAACAAAGATTGTGGATAATTTTCATAATCCCAAGAACCAGATACTATTTCAGGCGGTGTCTCATCAAGGATACATCCGGTGTGACTCCAGGCACTTTTTAGAACAGAGCGTTCTCCTATCTCTCTGTAGGTATAGCGACCAGAATCCACAAAAATTGACTTGCCTTGATCCTGCAGGCAAAAGCTATTTTGATCACTGTGAGTATGGGCGCTGCCCATCGGTCCATTTTTGAAAAAGAAATGGCTCCGAGGCGTCTGAATACAAACCTGACCAGAATCCTTGAAAAAAGCAGTTCTTGTTCCTTGTTTTTGAGCTTTTAATGTTGCTAAACGATCAGCACCTTTTCTCCCAACCAACAGCAAACTATATGGATCTAAGTATGGATTTTTTAATGAGAGTAATTGTTCATCTTCTAAAACGAGAGCAGATAAATTCAGAATATCCCACGTATCTGTACAGTCGCTATCACCAAAAGCAATCGTCTTTCCATCCAAGCCTGTCATCATCTGAATGTAGGTAGCCATTTTTCCTAACAAAGTCGCATACTTGTGCTTCAACTCTGGTAGCAAGATACACAATTCTAACAGAGCTTTATAAACTTCTACATGATACAAAATAGACTGCTCAAACTGGGTGCCATCTTCCAAAATTTGAATTTGTACCTGTTGCTGTAATTCTTCTATTGCAAACAGATATTCTTCTTCAATATCAAGCTGTTCTGAAAAGAAATGATAGATGGCAATCATTGGAATGGTCTGCAAAATCCCCCAATTACTGAGTGTATACTTGTCACGATAACACCTTCTCATAAAGTGAATCTGGGTTTCAAGAGAGCGGTAAATGGTTTGCAACTCCTTTTCTTCCAGCAAATCCAATTCCAATAAAAGCAGCAAAATTTTCAACCAAGTAAAACAGCGAATCCCTGTATCTAAGGTTCTAGTCGTCAAAGATTGCGGAGAAAATTCCTGTACTTGCTCTATCCAATCAAAAATGAAAAACTTCAATTTTTGAATATATCGCATGTCTCCCTCGACCAAGTAACCAATAACAAAGTTCAGTAAATACTCCTGCCGATTGAGCATGTACGTCCACT
The DNA here is from genome assembly GCF_030439905.1 of Streptococcus sp. SN3. Lineage (NCBI taxonomy): Bacteria > Bacillati > Bacillota > Bacilli > Lactobacillales > Streptococcaceae > Streptococcus > Streptococcus sp. SN3. The sequence goes on along the minus strand of NZ_JAQFJF010000006.1, from coordinate 45,793 downwards.
CTGGATCTTCTTCAAATAGCACTTCCCAATTCATCGGCTGAATCTGATGTTTTCTCGGGCACGGCTCCATATCCCAATTTCCATCAAACAAAAAATAATGGCTAAACATTCGTTCAAGGGAGTGCTGAATGCGGCTATATTCTTCCTTTTGATAGCGAAGAATATAATGTCGATAATACTCTATATCAAAATCTTCAAAAAAAATAGTTCGTTCTTGTTTCATATTTCCTTACCTAAAAAATGGTTGATACAGTTCTGCTTCTCTAGAAATCTGCCTTTTATCCTACCCTACAAAGCAGATTAGGTTCTCTCCATTCGCTTTTTTAAGCTTGGAAGAGAACCTAATCTGTCATCTAGTTGTTGATTTATTATACAGTACGCTTTGAGGTTAGAGATTTTTATCTCCAATCCATCATAAATAAAGCAAGCAGCATTCGTGTTACTAGATTATCAATTCAAATACCATATAATGCTACACCTTACCATTAATCAGAGGTTGGAAACTTCTGTCCTTGTTCCTTTGTCTTTCCCATTATGCTTTCTTTTTCCACATAAATCGTTACATTCTTAGCAATTTGCAAGGTCACCAACTCATCTTGAATGGAAATAATTTTACCATGAATTCCAGACAGTAATAGAACTTCATCACCAGCTTTTAAAGAAGCTAGATAAGTTTTTCGTTGCTCCATCTGTTCTTGAAGCATTTTTTGCTGACGGAAATGACTGATGCTTGACAGTATAATCGGAGTTCCTGCCAAAACAATCAATATTCCATAAAGTAAAGTCGTATTCATTATGCTAAAATCTTAAGCCAGCTGCCAATAATACCAATGATAACTGTCAGAATAACTAGTTTGTAGGTTGTCCATTTCTTTTCTTTGATCAAATAGTAAACCAAAAGAGTAAAGAGAGCTGGCAGAAGCGCTGGTGCTACTTTATCAAGCATACCTTGAATGCTCACGATACTTTGATTTGTACCTGCTTTTACTTTTCCAGCGGCAAATGTAATAGGCACTGTCATCTTAACAGAAGTAGCTGCTAGACCTGCAATAACCGTCACGCCAATGATATTAGCAATCCGCGAAATAGTCGCCATTTGCTCACTTAGTTTGTCAATGACAGTTGTTCCCAACTTATAGCCATACAAACCAGTAGATAATTTAATCCCTGTCAAAATGGTATTCATAGCCAAGAAAAACAAGATTGGACCAATAATCAAACCATCTTTCGCAAAAGAAGCTGCGATTGTGGAGAAGAGTGGTGCCAAGCAGAATTGTGAAAGTGAATCTCCAATCCCGGCCAAAGGTCCCATCAATGCCATTTTAATGTTACGTGTTTCTTCTGTGGGACGATCATTTTCTAACATGACTAAGTGTAAACTCGTAATAAAGGGTAGAAAGTGAGGATTCGTATTGTAAAATTCACAATTTTCTTCTAATGCTTTGTAAAGACCTTCTTGATTATCACCATAGTGTTTTTTCAAAGCAGGATACATAACATTTGCATACCCTAACCCTTGATAATTGCTGTAGTTAAAGCCATTTTGTAAAAAGAATGCCCGCAAAGATGTTTTGAGATAATCATTCTTGTTTAATTTAGATCCAGTCATCGTGTGCTTCCTCCTCTACCACATGATCTGCTGTTTTTGGTTTGTTGTAAAATTCGATTAAAGCAAAGATTGTACCTACAATAGCAATACCGATTGTCGGAATTTTTAGATAGGCCGCACAAACATAACCTAGTAATACAAACGGGATCAATTCTTTCTTAGCCATGACAGATAAGATCATTGCAAACCCAATAGCCGGAAGCATTTTACCAGCAACCGTTAAACCAGAAAGTAATACTGGCGGAATGTAGCCTACTAATTTCAGCAAAGTATCCATTGACAGAGCACCCAAGCATCCCAAAGCAAAGCCAATCACAGCAAACAACCAAATCGTCGCATTCAACGTAATTTTGAATTTCTTCATATCACGATTTTTCAAATGCTTCATAGCTGTTTCTGGCGCACCTGCACGTACCGTATATGCAAAAGTTTGTACAAATTGAATTGCAACGGCAATTGGAGTAGATAGAGCAAGTGCTGCTTCTGGCGTAACTTTTCCTGCACTTGTAATCGCCATCAACGTTCCAAAAATACCAGGTCCGATTGGATTTGGCGGAACCGTTCCTCCAGCACCAACACCAAATCCCATATAAGCCAATTCACCAATTGCTCCCATTGTTAAAGCAGTTGGCAGGTCTCCTAAAATAATCCCTACGCCAAATGACAAAACAATACATCTGTTCGTATAAATCCCTAACAGCATTCCACTAAAACAGAACGCTGTCCATAAACCAATTAAAATCGCTTGAAATAAATTAATTGACATCATGAATCTCCTTTTTTTAAATATAATCCAATATATTTACTTCTACAGCTCCATCATTACCGCTTGGAGTTGTTTTTGTATTAAAAGTTACCTGATAAGACTGACTCAGTTCCTTAATCGCTGCCTTATCCTCTTCTCCAAGGAAAATAGAACGTGTAACCTGTTCTTTTCCTTCTGCATTATGAATATTTCCAATATTGATTTCCTTAATTGGAACACCACCTTTTACCAAAGTTAGTGCATCTTTCATATCTTTCAAAACAATAAATATCGTTTGAGCAGGATTTGCTTTGTGAATAATATCAATAACTTTTTGCAACGAGAAGAAGCGCATGGCAATAGAATCTGGTACAACCGCCTTCATCAATGTTTGTTGAATCTTATCAGTACTCACTTCGTCATTTGCCACGATAACTGTATTGCAGCCTAGATATTTCACCCATAACTGTCCTTGACCATGAATCAATCGTTCATCCACACGGGTCATAATAATATTTGGTGTTGTCATCTCTCTCCTCCTACCAATATAAATTCCAATCTTTATAGAAACGTATTAAAGCTTCCAAGTAATAATAATCGCCCCATATATTGCCTTCATCTACTCCTTTGCCAGAATGCCATGAGTACACTCCATGAAGAAGCGTCGTTCCTCCAGGCTTGTACTGATCACTAGCATAATCTTCTATCAGAGAGCGAAGCATAGCGTGCATCGCATGTTTGTAAATGTCTTTATCTTTATCTACTTCCGGCAAGTATTTCAGCATTTCATGAATCCCACAGACCGCAATAGCTGTCGCAGAAGAATCACGAGACTGTTCACTACCATCACTAAAGATTAAATCCCAATAGGAAACATGATCTTTTGGCAGGCGATTCAAGAAATAATTCGTTACACCTTTGAATAAATCAAAACAAGATTCATCTTTCAAATGGCGATAAGTCAATGGAATACCATACACACCCCAAGATTGTCCTCTTGCCCAGCAAGAATCATCGCTATAACCTTGTCTTGTTACACCTTTTAGAGGGTGACCTGTTTCAGGATCGAAGTAAAATGTGTGAAAAGATGAGGCATCATCACGAATGACATTATTGACAGAGGCATAAAAATGTTTTTCTGCAATCTCATAATATTTTTGCTCACCTGTTTCTTGATACGCAAAGAATAGCAACTGAATATTGAGCAAACAATCGATAATCAAACGATAATGTTCTTTCTTACCTAACTCACCCCAAGCCTGAATAAAGCCTCCTTTTTCTTGATAGCGTTCAATCAGCTTATCTGCTGCTTTTAAGGCAGCCTCTTTAGCATTTTGGTCACCGTCCAACTTATATTCACTCATGCACGATGGAGTATAAAGAAAGCCTAAGTCATGGTGATCTAGTTCTACTCTTTTATTGACCCGTTCCAAGAAAGACAAGACATTTTTATGAGCTATTTCTTTAAATTTTTCATCATGACTGTATTCATAAGCCAGCCACAGTTCTCCCGTCCAAAAACCATTGGTCCATTCTGTATTATCCATAATTGGATAAACATTATCAAAGGTTGCGGGAGTCGGGAAGTCTTCCTTAAAATAATCAAGATTAATCTCTAACTGCCGAATGACTTTCTCAATTGCCTGTTCTACTTCATTTTTTGTCAAAAGCGGAACTTCTAAAAATCGTTCAGGAGTGTTAATTTCTTCAATCGTAACTTTTTTAATCATTCCTTTTACCTTTTTAAATTCCTGACTCAAAATCTTCTTCTATTACTTCTGAATCATCTGAAAACAACTCTCTGCCATTGACAACACCGCCATGTGCTGCTGCAACTGCTTTTTTAGCAACTTCATCAAATGAAAGTGTCATTCTCGCAAAAACGGTTTCCAGCAACATAGCTAAATTCAAGCCTGACAAAACATTCATTTGCAAATCTGGTCTATTTCCCATTATCGTGGATGCCACCTTAAACGGCGTTCCACCTAATAAATCACACAAGACTAAGACCTCTTCGTCGCTTGTAATAGCAGCTAGAATTTTTTCTTTTAGTTCGTTTGCGGACATGCCTTCCACAAAATCAATAGCATCTACTTTCTCTTGCTCGCCCGCAATCAATTTCAAAGAACTATGAATCCCTGTAGCGAAATTTCCGTGTCCTATAACTATGATTTTCATACATTCTCCTCTCTTTTAAGTTTACCGGTTTACTTACATTTTCCATTGTAGCCTATTGTTTTTTACTTGTCAATACTTTTTTCAAAAAAATATTAGCGCTTACATCTCTTTTGAAATCTATATTTCTTTTTAACATTTAGTAGATTATCTTCAAAAATCCGAAAAGCAGATTTTTACAAAGGTTCCACTACTAAATATCAAAAAAACATTTTTTATCGTTGACAAAACCGGTTTACTAGAATATAATCTTGTTAGAATGAAATCTTATTAAACTGAAAGGAAATAAAATATGACAGAAAAAATTTTCTCCATAGAACAATTTTCTCTAAAGGGAAAAATCGCCCTTATCACTGGAGCTTCCTACGGAATAGGTTTTGCCATTGCCAAAGCCTACGCTGAAGCAGGAGCCACTATTGTTTTTAATGACATCAACCAAGAATTAGTTGACCGAGGTTTAACTGCTTATCATGAAGCAGGAATCTCAGCACATGGATATGTTTGCGATGTTACTGACGAAGCTGGCATCCAAGCAATGGTTGAGCAAGTTGAGCGAGAAGTCGGCATTATTGATATTTTGGTCAATAATGCCGGCATCATTCGCAGAGTTCCTATGTGCGAAATGAGTGCGGCTGATTTTCGCAAAGTGATTGATATTGACTTAAACGCACCGTTTATTGTTTCCAAAGCCGTCATTCCTTCGATGATTAAAAAAGGACACGGAAAAATCATCAACATTTGCTCCATGATGAGCGAGCTCGGTCGCGAAACAGTCAGTGCTTACGCCGCTGCTAAAGGTGGACTCAAAATGCTAACGCGTAACATCGCTTCAGAATACGGCAGTGCTAATATTCAGTGTAATGGTATTGGTCCTGGCTATATCGCCACTCCTCAAACAGCACCATTACGCGAATTACAAGAAGATGGCTCACGCCATCCATTTGACCAATTTATCATCTCTAAAACACCTGCGGCACGCTGGGGAAATCCAGAAGACCTCATGGGACCAGCTGTTTTTCTCGCTAGTGATGCTAGCGACTTTGTCAATGGACATATTCTCTACGTTGACGGTGGTATCCTAGCTTATATCGGAAAACAACCAGAATAGAAAGAAGGACTAAAAATGAAAATTGCTTTAATTAACGAAAATAGTCAAGCTGCTAAAAACCACATTATTTATGATGCCTTAAAAGAAACAACTGACAAAAAAGGATATGAACTGTACAACTACGGTATGTATGGAAAAGAAGGCGAAAGCCAATTAACTTATGTTCAAAATGGTTTACTGGCAGCCATTCTCTTAAATACAAAAGCTGCTGACTTTGTCATCACCGGTTGCGGTACTGGTGAAGGAGCGATGGTTGCTTTAAATAGTTTTCCTGGTGTGGTCTGTGGCTTGGCTGTCGAACCAACAGACGCCTACCTCTTCTCTCAAATAAATGGTGGCAATGCTCTTTCAATCCCTTATGCAAAAGGCTTTGGCTGGGGTGCAGAATTAAATCTAAAATTGATATTTGAACGACTTTTTGCTGAAGAAGTTGGCGGTGGCTATCCAAAGGAAAGAGCAATTCCTGAACAACGAAATGCTCGTATTTTAAACGAGGTTAAAAAGATTACCCATAACGACCTGCTAAGCGTTCTAAAAAACATCGATCAAGATTTCTTGAGAGAAACAATTGCAGGAGAACATTTCCAAGAATACTTCTTTGCGAACTGCCAAGATAATGAAATCGCAGCTTACTTAAAAGGACTTCTTGATGCATAAATCCATTTTGCAACCCGAAAGGAATTGACACATGACGAAATTATTGCTATTTGGTGAGCCACTGATTCGAATTACGCCTGTAGACGTTTCTTCTCTTGGTGACCAAGTGGTCAGCACAACTTATTTTGGCGGATCGGAAGTCAATATCGCCTGTAATTTACAGGCCTTAGGAATTTGCACAAAACTTTTTACAGGATTGCCAGATAATGAAATTGGTAATCGATTCCTAACGTTTTTGAAACAGCATGACATCGACACTAGCACTATTTTCCGACTTGGTGACCGACTTGGGGTTTATTATCTGGAAAATGGATTTGGTTGCCGCCAAAGTGAAGTTTTTTACGACCGCAAGCATACTAGTATCAGTCAGATTCGTCCTGAAATGCTGGATATGGACTGCTTGTTTAAAGGAATCAACCATTTTCATTTCAGTGGCATCACAGTTGCCATTGATGAGCAAGTCCGCGAAGTGCTACTATGTCTTTTGAAAGAAGCAAAGCAAAGGAACATCACCATTTCTATGGATCTCAACTTGCGCACTAAAATGATTTCTGTCTTAGAAGCCAAATATGAATTTTCAAAATTCGCTCGCTATGCCGACTATTGCTTTGGAATCGATCCAATTATGGCAGATGAAACAGATCTTGACATGTTTCCAAGAGAAACAGCAAGTTTGGCGGAGATTGAAAATCGCATGCGTCATTTAAAAGAAATCTATTCTTTTAAAGCCATTTTTCATACGTTCCGCTCCACTGATGCACAAGATAAAAATGTCTATCAGGCTTATGCGCTCAGTGATACATTTGAGCAATCTGTCCAGCTAAAAACTGCTGTCTATCAACGTGTTGGAAGCGGAGATGCTTTTGTTTCTGGCGCACTCTATCAATTACTCATGCAAGCTTCTTTAAAAGATACACTTGACTTTGCTGTTGCGAGTGCGACCATGAAGTGTACTCTTGCTGGCGACAGTATGAGCAAATCTGCTACAGCCATTGAAAAATTGCTAACAACCACCAAAGATATTATTCGTTAGGAGAATAGCATGACTAAATCAGATATCATTATTGAATTAAAAACACAAAAAATTGTCGTTGTTGTTCGTGGAAAGACAAAAGAAGAAGGCCTCAAAGCATCTATCGCCTGTATCAAAGGTGGTATCAAAGCTATTGAAGTTGCTTATACCAATCAATACGCTGGCGAAATTATAAAAGAGCTAAACCACCTATATCAAGATGATGCCAGTGTTTGTATCGGAGCTGGAACTGTACTGGATGCTGTAACCGCAAGAGATGCAATGCTAGCAGGTGCTCATTATATTGTTTCTCCTTCTTTCAACTCTGAAACTGCAAGAATCTGTAATCTCTATGGCATTCCCTATATTCCGGGTTGTATGACCTTAACAGAAATCACCACAGCACTGGAAGCTGGCAGTGAAATCATCAAACTCTTTCCAGGAAGTGCTCTAAGTCCAAAATATATCTCTGCCGTTAAAGCACCGATTCCTCAAGTAGCTATCATGGTGACAGGTGGCGTCAATTTGGATAATGTTTCAGATTGGTTTTCTGCTGGTGCGGACGCCATTGGTATTGGTGGAGAATTTAACAAACTTGCCAGCCAAGGTAATTACGAAGCGATTACAACAATTGCTAAACAATATACCGCACTGAAGTAAAAAATCTAGTCCTTTTCTATTGATAAATTGTAAAATATAGTTCAACAAAAAAACTCATAGCGTTTCATTGGTGTAAACTGTAAGTAACCACACAAACAGAACCCGAGGAAAAACTATGAGCTACTCCCATCTTACCATAACCGACCGAATAAAGATAGAAACCTACTTGGAATTAGGTTTAAAACCTTGCCAAATTGCAAGTAAACTTGGCGTCCATAAGTCTACCATTTCAAGAGAGTTAAGACGATGTCAAAATGGTTATTCCGCAGTCTTAGCACAGGAACAGTACGACCACAGGGCTAAGCAAAAAGGTCGGAAGTCTTGTTTAACACCAAAGTTGAAAAAGGAAATTGAGAACGGTTTAAAATCCTCCTGGTCGCCTGAACAGATTTGTGGGCGCTATCAGCTTGAACAAAAGCCAATGGTAGCTTTTAAAACCATCTATAACTGGCTCTATGCTGGTTTGATTGATCTGGATTTAAGCGTCCTCCGTCGTAAAGGAAGAACTCGACAACCCAAAGAAACACGTGGGACATTTAGGATTGGCACGCCGATTGCCAAACGTCCTAAAGAGGTTCGGAATCGTGAAACTTTTGGCCACTGGGAGCTTGATACTGTAGTGTCTTCCAGAGGCAAAAGCAAGGGGTGTTTAGCGACTTTTCTAGAGCGAAAAACTCGTTTTTACTTAGCCTTCAAGATACCAGATAGAACAGCCAAAGCCATGTTTTCAGCCATCGAACAACTTTGTAAGCTATTTCCAAAAGAGACTCTTAAAACCTTCACTTCAGACAGGGGAAAAGAGTTCGCCTGCTATCCTCTAGTAGAGAATTTAGGAATTTCCTTTTTCTTTGCGGACGCCTATTCATCTTGGCAGAGAGGAAGTAATGAAAACGCAAATGGCTTACTAAGAGAATATTTCCCAAAGAAAACAGATTTAGCTGCTATCTCTGATGAGGCTTTGAACAAGGCCTTATATGATATCAATCACCGACCACGAAAATGTTTAGCTTACAGAACTGCTTATGAAGCTCTAGTGGATGAGTTAGAGTAAATGTTGCACTTATTCTTGCAATTTATCTTTAAAAAAAGAAAAACAAGAAATCTATTATTGAAAAATACAAGCTAAATAGGCTAGGAAAATCCTAGCCTGTTTTAACTATCTTACACTATCAAAACACCTATAGAGGACGATTTGTCAAACCAGATAACCCTACCTATTTTTTCGTTTTGCTAAGTAGATACTCCCGTTAAGAACTACCAACCCTACAACAATCAAGGCACCCATAACTGTCGTTCCTGTCCTTGGTAAAATCTTTTGTTTTGGTGCTGGCGGTTGAGATGGATCATATAAATTCTTCAATACAAAACCTGATGCTGCATCACCACTAATCTCTGCACGATAAGAAGCAACAACCTCTTCAGTGATGGTATAATGAATTTCTTTTCCATTTTTATATTTTGGTTTATTGGTAAATTCTGCACGCCATTTACCGTTTTCATTTGGTTTAATCGTTTGAGATTCTATCTTTTTCCTGTCAGCCAGCAAATTCACTGTAATATGATTTGGACGTTTTCCAGCTTGATTATCTTTGTCATCCCAATGTTTCACAACCGAGATATTTGTTCTTGCCTCATCAAACTGATCTGTAATATTTAATCTATCATTTTTGACAGTTGCCGTATTATTCTTAGCTTTAAGGATATTCACTTGTCCAGCTGTTGTTACCTCAAAAACAATGTCACTGACAGCTTTGTAGCCATTAGGAGCCGTTTCCTCATGAAAAGTATAAATTCCAGGATCTAAACTTAATTCATGTGTTTTTCCTAACTCTGATGTCCAAGAAGCAACGACCTCTCCCTGTGTTCCTTCTCCTTTGTAAACATGAAGTTTGGCACCTGAAATCATTTTACCATTTGGATTTAGCTTGCTGATTTTTATCTTCTTGTTCCCTACTTTTTGATTGACAATCGTTCTCAAAACAGTTTGTTCTGTTCCAAAATCAGAAGGGGAAATCTTGAACTTTTCATCCCTTTTTTTATAACCATCTGGTGCCTTGCTCTCTTTCAAGGTGTATTCATCTTTCAAAAGATGTGACAATTCTCCCATACCATTGGCATCCGTTGTAATAGTCCCAACCACTTCTTTCGTACGATTGCGAATCACTTGAAACTCAGCATTTGAAAGAGGCTGACCGTTAGCATCAACTTTTTTAACCTTAATCGTGAAGTTTTGTCCATCAGCCTTCCCATTGGCTTTTACATATCGTGTCTCAACTTCTGTAGTTTTATCTACAGTATTGTCAGCTGTTAATTTGACCTTATTTATAAAAGCATCTCCAATCTTCGGTTCACCATTCAATTTAACTTTATAATTGATATAGTAGCCCTCATTTGAAGCAATGCCACCAATTTTGACAGTAGCTTTTCGCTTATTTACTATAATATTAGCCTTCAATTTAGCTGTCACATCTTCTGCTTGCTGCAATTCCCATTCGGAAGTTGTCGAATTATAAAGCCATACTCCCTTGATAATCTTGACAGAATCGGCTTCAATAACACCATTCCCCACAAACTCATCTTCAATAACAGCATTTTTAAAGGTTTCTTGTGTTCGGTTTATCGCTACATCATAGCCCAATCTCTCTGGATCATTGGTCAAAGGCCATCCGCCCTTTACAATTGCAAATTTTTCTGCTTCACCTGCACCAACAAAACCAGGTTTCCCTGCATTCGTTATCTTACCATCAATTTTAAATTCTAAATCAACTTTTCCGTTGACTTTATGCTCGCGATGATCAAAACGAACATGAAAATCAAATGTCCCTTTAATATCCGAATGTTTTTCAACATAATCCGTATAAGTAAGAACAATTTTTTTATTTGTTGCATCAATATTTGCTACTGCAACAATATCTCCCTGACTGCTTACAATATTGAAACTTTTATTAGGCGAGTTATAAACAAGCTGTTTAGGGAAATCAATTGTAGTCGTATCACCAGCTGCTACCGTATTATTTGGTAACGAGAAAATTGCACTAACCTTAAAATCCTGCCATTTTTTAAGGTCACCTTGGAGAGGATTTCCGTCACTATCCGTCACCTTCATTGAAGTGATGACGTTTGGAATCGTCTTAGCATGAATTACTTGCTTCACCGTTATGTGAAAACTAAAAAGGAGAGCTAGCAGAAATAGTGCACCTCTGATAATCTTATTTGTTCTTCTTTTTATTTTAAACATTTTATCCTCCTGTCAATAGATTATATTTATCATTTTTTAGAGATCATCCTTATTTATTATACCATATAATAAATAAATTTAGGAAATGATATACCTGTTCACACAACCACAAAGTATGATTGTCAAATTTACAAAAATCTTATTTTAAGATACTATATGTTGTGCTTAGGATAAAGTGCTATATAGTTCCCTGAATTTAAAACGAGTAACGAACATATAATTCTATGTAAAAATTTTATTTTTTTATTATCATGACTATGAATGAAGTAAAAACAAAAAGCCGAAAATCAAATCAATTGATTTTCAGCTTTTGGAGATTTATTTCAGCCGAAGAACAACGTAACCACTTCCCACCAATAATATGCCCAAAAGGGGTAAAATAGTGGCTTCTTCTCCCGTTTGAGGAAGAGTTTTCTTTTTTCCTTTAGGAAGTGCTGTCTCAGTCTCACTTTCTTTCATTTTCTTTCCCTTATTTTTTGATGAATTTTCATCAGTTGGTTTTGCTATTGCTAATTCTTTAAAGACCTCGTCTTTGCTAGCAGAGCTTTTTGTTTCTGGATTATAGTACGAAACTTTGTATTCATTGTCTTCTTTTCTAATAGTGTACAACCCTCGTTTTCTTACTTGGAATCGGTCTGAAATAGTCGAAACAGAATCATCATATTTCACAATGCCCCAAACTTGTTGTTGAGCATCATAAACAGCTTGCAATTTATCATTATTTTTAAGGAGAGCGCCTTCCAAATCTTTCACCATTTGATTAAAGGTGGTACGATCTACATTGGGAATCATCATATAACTATAGCTATCACCATCTCCCTTATGAGTCTGACTAATGGTAATAAAGGTATTCTGCACTTTCGCATCGGATTGAGAAGCATTGATATCTTTCCAAGTCCCTTCTTGAATCCTCTTCATCATTGTAATGTCTGTCTTTTTAAAGAAGAAATAACCGATATTTTTATTTTTGTCGTTTGACTCTAGAAAGACACTCTTCGTCGCATTATACGGATTTTCTTTGTCCGCTAAACCTTCTTCTTTATCATTAACATATACTTTGTAAGGACTTTCTGGGTTTTCTTTTCTTTGCTCAATGGTGGTTGAGACTGTATCATTTGAACGGTTTTGAATGGCACTTCCAAGAAAAGCTATGTTACCATTTAACATAAACCAACTCTTATGTGCTGTCAATGTTTTGTTCCAATTTGTAAAATCCATAGCTGCTGTCGCATTTTTTTCATCTAGCTTGTTTGTCCCTACAAAACCAGATGGCAGCACGCCTTGACCAGAATCATCTTCTCTAGGAGCAGACGTTTCGGTCGTTCCTGGCAATTTATACGGATTAACAGTCGCCCAATAATGATTACTATAATGGCTCAAATCTCCATTATAAAGATAGAACATGCCATCTCCTGTATACCAACCTTTTCTGTTTTCCTTGTTCATTCCTTCATAATTTTTGGTTCGGCTGGAGAACATAGACAAGCCGAAGCCAAAATCTTTTTCAGCATGATACAAAGCTAATTTATCCATTGCATTAAAAGCTGATAAGTAACTCTCTCTTGAGATTGTTGCTACAGAGGCATCATTTAACAGATTTTCCATCAGGCTAATATCACGATATGTTTTCAAATTGTTAAATACATTATAGAACGTATCGGATTGGATAACCGTCTTAATAATTGATTTCAATTTTTGTTTTGTTGCTTCATCTGACATTTCTGCAATTCGATGAATGCCTCGAAGTACTTCAACTGCTGCCACATGGTCTTCACTATTAGCACGACTAATAGAGCGTCCGCGACTCAAATCCATTAACTCTCCATGAACGATCAAAGGCAAGAATGATTTGTCAATCCAATGATACATGGTCTTCATTTTTTCTGTTGCTATAGGAGTTGAAGTTTTTTGAATAATCGGCAACAATTGAGAAAGCCCATCAATTAAAACATTGCCATAAGCTCCTGTATAAGCAACATTGGTATGATCGATATAAGAGCCGTCTGGATAGAAGCCTTCACCACTATTTACCAAAGTGAAAACTTGCTCAATGGAACGAATCGTAGCAGCAACTTCTTGCTTATCTTTGCGCAACAGGCCTGCAATGATTTTTACACGTCCCATATCTACTAAGTTACCACCTAAAGCTTTAAATGGCGTAGTTGTTTTCCGGAAATATTCTGGATCTGGTACGAATTTTTCAATAACATCAGTATACGTTTTTATTTCATCATTTGAAAAATATTCCTGCATCAAAGACAGTGTATTATTAATGGCTCTTGGTGTACCAATCTCGTAGTCCCACCAATTTCCAACGATATTTTTAGAGCTATTGTATACATTTTTATGAAGCCATTCCATAGCCTCTCGAACAGTACGGATAACGTTGGCATCTTGATAATAGCTAGAGTGAGGATTCGTGATCTGCTTTGCCATTTCTTCTAACTTGCGATAAGTTGCTGTCAAGTTAGAAGAAGTTTCATAGTTCGCTAATTTTTCCCATAAGTAAGTTCGATTTTCTTTGGATGAGATTGTTTTCAAGTTTTCTGTTACTTTGTCCTCTAATTCTTTGTTAAAAGTAGACATGTATGGATCTTTTGGATTGAAATAGCGATTACCTGCAATAATATCATTCCAATCTTCCAACAGTTGACTATATTGATCTTTAGCAGACCTCGTTACCGTTAAAGGAATTGTCTTTACGACTTTGCCGTCTTTTTCAACCTTAATATTCGTCAGACCTTCTTTTAGTGGTTCAACAATTCCATTTTTTACAGAGGCTATTGTACTATTTTCTATTGAATAATTATATTCCACTTTGTTTAAAACATATTTTTTCCCTAATGGAAGATCAATCTTATCTTCTATTCCCTTTTCTGTTTCCTGCGGTTTTTCTTCCACCTTATTTCCATTTTCTACTAATTCAACATCTTTAAAAGAAACTGAGCCCGTTCCTCTATCATAAAATAACTCTATTTTAATTTTTTTAGCAGCTGAAAGGGGAACATAGTCTTTTTCCAACACTTTCCAATCGGTTGTTCCTGATATTTTTTCAGAATACCAAAGATTCTTCTGAGTCCCCTCTCCTTCAATGATACGAACATAAGCTGCACCAGTTTTATTTTCTGCTTTGATTTTAAAACGGAGTTTGTATTTTTTGCTGGCATCAACAGTTAGCTCCTGATGCACAACTGCTCGAAAAGGTTCCGAACTAGACAGCATAACAGCTTGATCAATCACTTCTATCTTTCTAGAAGGAGTATTGTCTTTGTAATTGTTGTCTATCCAAGCTGTCCAACCAATAGCCTTTGTCCCTGTCCAATAACCTTGCTTATCTTCTAACTGACTAAAATCTCCATTTTTCAAAAGATTATAAGTAGCTTGATTTACCATGCTCTGTTGGTTTGTCTCTTCTGCAATTTTCTCTATCTGAGTATCTGCTTGTGAAGTTACTCCAGAGTTCTGAGATGGATTAATTGTTGCTTCATCTGCTCTAACAATCGTCGAAGCATTCACCAATAAGATTCCAGATAAAAGCACAGATGAAATGGAAATAAGCAACTTTTTCGATACAAAATGATTTCTAATTTCTGAATTCATATTCAACTCCTATACATATAAATTTCAATCATTGAGAGGATTATTCAATGCATCTCTTTTGTTAGTAAACCGGTTTATATAAAGCATATCATTTTTGCTGTTTTTTGTAAACGTTTTCTGTTATATTCATCATAATTTTTTTATTTCCACTCAGATTCATTACATATCTATTGTTTTATACATGTTTCTATTTTTTATCTATATTTTTGCTTGAAATCGTTTACATTTCCTGGTATACTACCTTTGTATACTTCAAATAATAAAGGAGGTTTCTTATGAAAAATTCATATAAGAAACGGTTGTACACAAATGTTCTCAGCTTATCAGCTGCCGTTCTTGTTGCAGTTTTAACGCAAGGAAATGCTGCTGCAGATACGCAAGATAGCACGGAGAAGCCTATTACTAACAAGACAGAAACAGTAGTTCCTGCCGAAAAGGCAAGTACGGAAACAAATGCAACTAGAGCGAATGTAACGCCAGATTCTTCATCAACTGGAGTTCAGCTTCCCACAACAACCCATCAAGAAGAAGCACAGAAATCGGAAAACACTCCTTCAATAGACAGCCCAACTTCTACTACAAACGAATCCGGAACAGAGACGCCTGCAACACCTGCAAAAACAGCAACACGAGCAGCTGGAACAGAAGAAAAGAAGGTCCAATTAACTGATAGTACAGTCCATATGTCTGAAAAAGCTACAATTACTGATACTGTGCAGGAACAGGGAGCTGTTGCTGGCAAAATGACTTGGAAATTAGATAACAAGCCGATTAGTGAGTGGAAAACTTGGAAGATGGCTGATGGAACCTTCTCAGGCGACCCATTTGTCACTGTAGAGGAAAAAGCTGATGGAAATGACCTCAAAGTTTCCCTTAAATTTAATGAGCTATTTGGTCAAGACTTAAGCCTGCGGACGCCAAATAATATCCGCAGAACTTATCGGCAATTTATCGGAAACCATGAACTCGTTGGAACAAACGAAAAATCCGGTCTGACGATTCGAAAAACACTTGTTTTCCGACCGTATGAAAACTTCCATACTCACGAAGAAATGTTAGCGGCTATTGAAAAAAGTCGACAAGAAGCTAAAAATGATCGGCTTGTTAAAATCGAAAACATTGGTACCAGCGCTCAAGGACGTCCAGTTAAACTCGGTATCATCAGTTCTGATCAAAAAAGCATTGACGACTATCTCAATACAACCAATCGACTCGCTCTCACTAAACCAGCTGAAATGTTAGCGGCTCTGAAAAATGGCACGCTGGACTATAAACTCCCAGTCCTTATCAACAATACCCACGCCGATGAACAACCTGCTATCGATATCATCACTGGACTCTTCAATACTTTTGCGACCAAAGATCAAATTTCTTTCCAAACCACTGATGCCAACGGCAATGCTAAGACTGTCACACTCAGTGTCAAAGAACTCCTCAAGAAATTCATTTTCCTCTTTGACTTTACTGAAAATCCTGACGGAGATGTTGCCAATACCCGTGCCCTAGCTAACGGAATCGATCCAAACCGCGATACTAGCTATCAGGCCAACCCAGAAACCCGGACTGTTGCTGGACTCATCAACAAATGGAATCCAATTGCACTTTACGACATCCACGGCTTTGTCAAGGACTTCCTGATTGAGCCAGCTACTCCACCGCACGATCCAAACTTTGAATATGACCTTTTGTCAAAAAATATGTTGGAAAATGCCCACCACATGGGCCGTGCTGGTGTTGCCAATTCCAAGTATGACCACTACATCATTCCTAAACTAGACTGGGGCGATGGCTGGGATGACTCCTTCTCTGGCTACACTGGTGTCTATGCTATGTACCACGGAATATTAGGACATACCGTTGAAATCCCTGAGGGCAATCAAGAATCCTATAAAGCTGGTTATCACGCTGTCCTTGGAGGTATCTCTTACCTGTCCCAAGATCCTAATAAACTCATGGAAATGCGCCTCAACTTCTATCTCCGTGGCATCAACAAGGTTGAAGATCCAAAAGCTGAAAATGAATTAGTTGGACCAGACGGTAAAGTAGTCGGTCGTATCAAACATGGACAAAAGAAATTCTTCCCTGATTACTATGTCATTCCAATGGAACTTGACAAATCCAATGACTCTCAACAAGCCTTTAATATGATTGAATACTTCAAGAGAAATGGGGTTGTCATTCAAGAATTGAAGGAAGATACTGGCGGTTATAAGAAAGGCGATTTGGTTGTTGACATGGCGCAAGCCAAACGTGGCTATGCCAATCATATCCTCTACAAGGGTTCCAACGAATCTGCTTGGGCTGCTATGTATGCAGAACTGCTGGTTAATTTCCCAGATATGAGAGGCTTTAAGGCTGTAGCTGTCTTCAAAGATAAACTCTTTGACGGTAAACTCGGTGAAGTAACTGCTCTTCGTGCTACTCGAACCAGTGAAATTGACCACAAAGCACCGTATTATGTCATTGCCAATACTTCAGAAAGTGCCGTTCGCGCTGTCAATCGTGCAATCCGAGACGGTAAGAAAGTTTATTTGACAGATGACGGCTATATCGTAGATACTCCTACTTTTGCCAACCTGCTGAACAACTTTGCAATTTATGGAGATGCACTGTATAAAGTTCCTCAAGGTCAAGCCTTAAAAGCTTTAAAAGTTTATGCACCGCCTCATCAATATTATTGGGCTGGTGTAGATACTCCTGCTCATACTGCTCTTGCTTTGAAGAATTTGGGATTTGATATTGTCAATACCCCTGAAGAAGCTGATGTGATTGTTCTAGAAAGCGATAATTTTGACAAGTCTCTTCTCGGTTTGAAACCGACAATCATAGTTGGTGGAACTGCTATGCAACGCCTTGAAAAACTCGGTGTCCTTAGTGGCTTTGATGCGGAACATTTCAAAGGTGGTAGTGATTATGAAGGCCTGATGAAAGCTATCATTGATGATGCAGATCCGCTAACCAGTGGTTACAATAAGAATGACCTCTTCTATTCTAATTCTGGAAACTGGATTGCCAAGGTTCCTGCCAATTTCAAGACTTTGGCAACAATTGCAGGTAGCAACTACTACATTGCTGGTTGGTGGCCAGGAAATGAAAACTTAGCTAATAAAATTGTTGCGATTTCCGGCAGCTATAAAGACCAACCTATGTTCATCTATGCTGGAAATCCAACTAATCGTCTGCATACTATTCATTTCTACCGTTGGGTATCCAATGCTATCTTTGGCAGTCAATTAGCTCAACTGAAAGATCTTGAGAAAGAACAAAAACCTTCTACTGAAGTTGTTGAGATCATCAATCAAAAACCTCAGGCAGCTCAAGCTACAACCCTACGCTACACTCCTCAACCTCAAATGATGAACACTGCTAAAAAAGCTCAACTTCCTCAAACTGGAAATAAAGAAAGCCAAAGCAATCTCATCATTGCTAGCATGTTCATTCTTGTCAGTGGCTACTTGCTCCATTTAAAGAAAAAAGAAGAATAAGTATCTTCTTTTATAACTATAACTTAAAACTTCCTCGGATTTAATATTCGAGGAAGTTTGTTTTATAAAGCATCTAGCGCAACAAGAGTAATCATTGCTGCTTCATAATAATTTTCTTTTGACAAATCTTGCATAAAGATATATTTGTTCTGCTGAACCAGTTTGCGATATGCCGAATTTCGATTAGCCGCATAAAAAATTGGAGCACCAAAGCTGGCAGATTGATAATTATTTAGCGCTTTTCCTTTCAAAGTATAGCCTGCATAAAGAATCTCTTGTTTCATAAAGAAATTCATCATTTTATCTAAAATCTTCTGACTTTGTTTATCCTGACTTTGCGCTAAATTATAAGGTAAACGACAAGCATTGTAATAATAATCACCGTCATATTTAGAAGCGACCGACTTTTTCTCAACTGCACGAACCGTATTTGCCTCCACCCAAAGAAAATCTGGAAGTAGACCTGTTTTTGTTTTAGCACTCATCATTTCCAATTTAGATAGCATGTTTGATCTGATATTTAACCATTGCCTATTACCTGTCAACTTGTAAAAAGCTTGGAATTGAGCTGGAAGAACATCTGATGTTCGCATTAAACGATAGTATTTTGAGTCTGAAGTTGCCCAATTTCCAACCGTCAGCACTCCTGTTGTACTGTTATAATTATAAGTCAAAATATCCTTCAAAATTGCCTTGGCCTGCGCATTATAAACGGCAGCCTTTTGTGGCCATAGTTTAGCTGCTTGAATCAAAGCATATGCAATATAAAGATCGCCATCAGTTGCATTATTGGTTTCAGCTTTAACGATGCCATTCTTAACCGTTTGCCGCCATGACATCAGCTGCGTATTTTTCATACGATGTGCCAAATAATAATTGTACAAACGTTCAAAATCTTTCAGGCTAGCATTCCTTTGTTTTGCAGCTTCAACAGCAATCACCATTCCATAGCCTTGTGATTCAGACAAGACAACATCTTTTTTCTTATTGTTGGTTGTTTTTACATAAGCTTGATCTTTTTGTCGAACAACATAACCTTTTAACCATTGTTGAGAAATCTGACTTTTTAAATGACCTGTACTATTTATTCTGACATAAGTAAAAATCGCAGTTAATGTCAATAAAATACCAACTAGCCAAACATATCTTAAATTTGTTCTTTTCACGTTTCCTCCTATCCTGCAAATCGCTTTGTTTTAACCCATTTGGTTCCATCACGGTGGAAGAGTTTGTCCAATGTAACAGAAGTTACAGCATCAATTGAAACAATAATAAATAACTGCGAGTAAGTAAAATAAGATACCAATGCTAACCAAATCTGCTTAGAAGTTGCTTGACCAAATTGGGAAGCAAGAGAGATATTGATTTGTAAGAGATACAGCATAATCATCAAAAGCCAATTAAACAACATCAATTGCGCAATGTAAATATTACTTGAATCAAATGTAAAAGGAATATGAACACTTGGGACAAATAGATGAACAATAATAGCAATCACATTTGACAAAAGGACAATATCCGATAAAATAATCGCTGCATTAAACCAGAAGAAGACACAAGAATAGTAGGCTACCTCTAATTTCACGCGCCAATTGCTCTTGTCAAACAAATGCTTAAAATTTGAAATAACAACTTCATAATTTCCTTTAGCCCAACGTTTCCGCTGCATATAATAGCTTTTAACTGTCTCTGGTTCTTGTTGGAAAGCTTCAGAATTATAAGCCAAAGCAATCAATTTCCCACTTTGCATAATTTTAAAAGAAATATCAGTATCCTCTGTCAAGGCGCCATTTCGCCACCCACCAATACTTTTTACAAATTCCGTATTGATGATAAAATTTGTACCAGGAATACGACCAATTTTAAACATATGCCACATACCAACATGCTGAATTCGTTGCGTCACGACAATCTCTTGATTGATACAACGTGTTAAGAAGTTTTGATTAGCATTTCGTGTCTTGTTTCGACCAAAAGAGGCCACATGGCGTTCAGGATCTTCCAACACTTTTTTAACAAGAAAATAAAGAGCATTTTTCTCTGGCATAGCATCCGCGTCATAAACACAGATATAATCGCCCTTAGCTATTTTCAAAGCGTCATTTAACACACCCGCTTTCCCTCCGGTCCCTTTTCGATCGGTAATGGTAATATCTCTTGTAGCGTACTCTGACATCGCCTTTACGTTTAACATTTCTTGATAAGTATCATCTTCACAATTATCTGCAAATAAAAGCAATTCAACTTTATCATGAGGATAATTCATATCCAAAATAGCCCTTGCGGTTTGCGCAATGACCACATCTTCATTATGAGCTGGTACGACGATCGTGACCTTTGGATAATACTTTAAAGGACTAACATCTACTTTAAAATCACTATGTTTCAACCAAAAATGAACACCAGAACTCAAGGTTACTAGACTCCAAATTAAGGACAACCAAATGGATACCAAGGTTATAATCATAATCAACTGACTAATCATGGTTCACCGCCTTAAAGTTTTTATTTACTCTATTGTAAATGACTAAATAGCAAATAAATAATACAACGAAGCATAAAGTAAAAAAGATACTAATTGCTAATGCTACCCCGAAAAAAATATTGGTGATTGTCACAAATTTCCTCCTAATATTCTACAATAATGTCTGTTTCAAGTTGTCTGTTCAGATTTTTAACAAAATCATCAAAGTTTAAAAACTTTTCACAATTTTCTGAATCAATCAACAGATAGCCTGATTTATACTGCACTTCATGCACACTTTTACTAGTTTTAAAGCGAAGCAAAGACAATTTAGCAAGCATATTGTGCTGGAATATCTCTGCTGGAGATTGCCCTTCTCCCGAACATAAAATGAGAAAATTCCCATTTGAAAGATAATAAACAGCACCTGTTCCCTGCATACATTTCTTTAAAGTCACATAGATCCGCACCAACATCCAACGGAATTCTTTAGGATAAATTTGTTGAAAATAATCATTATGTGCCCAATGAACTAGTAAAGCTTGTAAACTTTCTTCTCGTCCATCTTGAATAGCTTGTAAATGATGTTGATACATTTCCCTTACTTGCTCAGTATGATCCTTGACAATAGAAAGATAGGTTCGTCGGTGAACATTGACTTGTTGTGATATGCTTAAAATAAGCGGAAAGGTAATCAATAGTAGAAAACATTGATTTGTTGGTATATACACAACACCTGCAACCAAAAAATTGTTGCTAATACACTGCTAAAGATCAGTAACCAAGTGAGCAGCATATCTGGTAAAAGAAATACACTCAAAACCGCAAGAACTATCAAAATAATTTCAATATTTAAAATACTGCTCGCAAAATAGAAACTATAACTAACAATTGCTAAGATAATCAAGATAAGTAAAGCAATTGTCCATTCCAGTTCTCTTTTTCGATACATCTTATTCTCCTATCACAAAATTTTCTGGTCTTTCTGCACGACCAAAGTAATACGCAATCGCTTCTACAATCCACTCAGAAGCTCTACCATCACCGTATGGATTGCTAGCCTGAGACATTTGATGATAAACGATCTCGTCTGTCAATAACGTCTCTATGGCCTCGTGAATATTCTTACTTTCTGTTCCAACTAACTTCAATGCCCCAGCACTCACCTCCTCTGGTCTCTCTGTTGTATCACGCAACACAAGTACTGGTTTTCCTAAAGACGGTGCTTCTTCTTGGACACCGCCAGAATCAGACATAATGAAATAATTTCTTGCTGCAATATTATGAAAATCCACAACATCTAACGGTTCAATCAAATGAATCTGAGGATGATTACTCAAAATTGCCTATGCAACTTCTTGTACAGCTGGGCTTAAATGAACAGGATAGACGACCTCAACATCATCATGTGCTTCAACCACTTGCCGCAAAGTACTAAATACACGACGCTTTGGTTCTCCTTGATTTTCACGACGGTGCATAGTAACGAGAATGAGACGACGATTTGGTGCTATTTGTGCTAAAATATCATGATGATAATGCTCTTGAACAGTTAATTTCAAAGCATCAATCGCTGTATTCCCTGTAACAAATATGTTTTTCTCATCATGGTTTTCCTTAATGAGATTGACTTTACTTTGCATCGTTGGAGCAAAATAAAGATCTATTACTGCATCTGTCATTTGGCGATTCATTTCTTCTGGAAATGGAGAATACTTCTCCCAGGTCCTCAAACCAGCTTCTACATGCCCAATTCGAACTTGGTTATAAAAGGCTGCCAAGCTTGCAGCAAATGTTGTCGTTGTATCGCCATGAACCAAAATGATGTCCGGCTTCATTTCTTTTAAAAGTTTATCCAACTTAGCCAAAATTTTTACAGTAATATCCGTTAATGTTTGCTGCTTTATCATGATATTCAAATCAATATCTGGTTCAATATTAAATGTTTGTAATACTTGATCTAACATTTGTTGATGTTGTGCAGTCACAACTGTCATAGTTTCAAATTTCTCTAATTGTTTTTTCAATTGAAGAATAAGTGGAGCCATCTTGATAGCTTCAGGTCTTGTACCAAAACGACCATTACCTTTATTTTTTTCACGTTTTCCTCCTTATAACAGAATGACACAAATAAAAACGCCTAGCTAAAATAAGACAGCCACCCCTACTATACACTAGTATTGTACCGCTTTAAATTTATACCGTCAATATTTTAGCATATAGTTTTTATGATTTTAATCTATTCTCCATGTAAAATATCACATAGCTATTAAGATTTTCATAACAGTAGAATGCTCATAAGCTAAAAATTGCACATTTGCTATTACATCATAATTAAACTATTTTATCAATCTTTTTGCTTAGCTTTTACGACATCATTTATAAATGTCAACTATCTTTCACATTGTATAAGCAGATATTAAATATTTTGTATTTATTAAATGCTATAAAATTATTCCAACAATTCCACAGTTTTTTATTGAAATCTTTTTCTATTTTCTTTATACTAAAAAAGAAATAAGAGGTATTTTCATATGGTGAAAGGTAATAAACAAAAAATTTTAGACGCCTTCTACGATTTAGCGATGCTAAATCCTGATGAAACTAATCTTTCGATGAGCGAGCTCGCCAAGAAAGCTGGTATTTCACGTCAAGCAATCTACAAACATCATTTTCACAATATTGATGATATCATTGCATTTATTCATGATAGTATCGATAAACCTGTTTACGAGACATTTTTAGAATATAGTACATTGACAAATAAAGACCCCTTTCTTTTCATTGCAGATAAAATTTTTCCTATCCTTTATGAAAATAGAAAATGGCTAAAGATGCTGTATTCTAGCTCAATGGACCCTCATTGGACCAATTATTTAAAAAAGATTTATACAAAATGGGCGCTTGAAAATATCAAACCGAATCAATCACTTATTGATTTACCAGATGACTTTATCATCTCCCTACTGGTTCATTATGTGATTGCCAACATTGAAGTGTGGATAACCCAAGAAAATCCACTCCCACCACAAATCTTCAAAGAAAAATTTTTAACCCTCGTTCACACCTCAATTGATCAATACATATCGTCAGAGAAAACTGAAAACTAACTATCACAAAAGAGACTGAGCAAACAGTTCAGTCTCTTCATTTTAGACTAACTCTAATACATTAAAATAATAGTTGAGGTGAGTTTTTCAAAAAATGCACTAAAAAACACCCAATGAGGTAAACATTGGGTGTTTGTAATCGTTGCTGTAAAGCCGTTCTTAACGTTTTGAGAACTGGCTAGCTTTACGTGCTTTCTTAAGACCTGGTTTCTTACGTTCAACCATACGGGCATCACGAGTAAGGAGACCAGCGCGTTTGAGTGAATCGCGGAAGTCTGGATCTACTTGAAGAAGGGCACGAGAGATACCATGACGGATAGCTCCTGCTTGACCAGCGTAACCACCACCGATAACGTTTACAAGAACGTCGTATTGACCAACAGTTGAAGTAACTGCAAATGGTTGGTTGATGACAAGGCGAAGGTCAGCGTGTGGGATGTACTCTTCAACATCTTTTTTGTTTACAGTGATTTTACCAGTTCCTGGAACAAGGCGAACGCGTGCAACAGCGTTTTTACGACGTCCAGTACCTGCATATTGTGCTTGTGACATAGCTTATTTGTTCCTTTCCTTAGATAAGTCCTGAAATATCAAGAACTTCTGGTTGTTGTGCAGCATGAGTGTGCTCAGCACCTACAAATACTTTCAATTTCATACCTTGAGCACGGCCAAGAGTATTGTGTGGAAGCATACCCTTAACTGATTTCTCAATCAAGCGAACAGCGTTCTTAGAGCGGAGTTCACCAGCAGTAATAGATTTCAATCCACCTGGGTACATTGAGTGAGTGTAGTAAACTTTATCAGTTGCCTTTTTACCAGTTAATTTTACTTTTTCAGCATTGATAACAATTACGAAGTCACCTGTATCAGTATGAGGTGTAAAAGTTGGTTTATTTTTTCCACGAAGCACGCTTGCTACAACAGCAGAAAGGCGTCCAAGAGGTACATCAGTAGCGTCTACTACGTACCATTTCCGTTCAACTTCACCTGGCTTAGCCATGTATGTTGTTTTGTTCATGATTTCTCCTATATGAATATCGTTTTTGTTTACAGAGCGGATGTTCCGGTCCGCAAGTTATTTGGAAGGTTCCGGGGCCTTACAAATGGGGTAAACAATACCGCCTACTATCATACCAAATTTTAGGGGTAAAAGTCAATATATTTGGTAAATTATTTATGAAAGAACGGTTTCATTCCGTTTAATCTTGATTTTCATGGGCAATACTAAATAATCCCAAAGTTCCAGGACCAGTATGGGTGGCAATAACGGGCCCTAATGGTAGGATTAAAACTTCATTAACCTGATCTGACAGAAGAAGTTGCTCTTTTAATACTTGAGCCACATCCTGACTGTTTGACCCTGCATAAGCAATTACCACACGTGGATCAGAAATACCTTCCAAAGTCATGCGCACTACTTCAGCATGAGCTTTTTTCTTGCCACGAACTTTAGCCACAGAATCTAGCCTACCATCTGCTTTAACGGCAATAATCGGCTTGATATTGACCAAATTCCCCATGAGAGCTGCCGTTTTTGAAATCCGTCCGCCTCGCATGAGATGGTTCAAATCATCCACGAGGAAATAAGTACGCACTTTTGGCAGTAAGGATTCTATCAAGGTTACTACCTGTTCTAAACTTTGCCCAGCAGTTTTTGCCTCTACCGCTTTCATCACTAAAAGACCTTCTCCCATAGATGCAGCCTTGGTATCTATCATTTGGATGACAGCTTCTGGAAAATCTTCTAAAACTATATCCCGTGCCATGACTGCACTCTGATAAGTTCCTGATAAAAGAGATGCAAAAGCAATATAAAGGACTGGCATGCCGATCTCAGCATAGTGACGAAAGATAGCTTCAAACTGACCAACATTGATTTGACTAGTTGTCGGCTGGCTACCGGCTTCCATTTTAGAAAGAAGCTGCTCACTCGTTAGTTTCTTATCTCCGACTGTTTCATACGTCTCTCCATCCAGCTGAATGGTCAAACCGAGAATTTGAACATCATTTTCTAAAGCCCAGCTTTCTGGAAGATCTGCTGTTGAATCCGTTAAAATCTTAAAAGTCATCTTTCTTTTTTCTCCATTATTTTCTGTAAATTGCGTAAGGTTGGATTGTCCATAGGACATAAAGGTGGTTTTCCCATTTGAAGCTGTTGGCTCATTTGATTCAGATCCGACTTTGTAATAGCTACTTTCTTTTCTAGTTCACAAGCCGAAACACGCAAAGCTCCTTGGGCAAAGACAATCCACTGCTCATTTAAATTGCTCATTACCACAGATGATTGAGCTCGTGGTTTGCTACTTCATATTCAATGCCATCATCTACCATTTCGTTCTCATCAATCAAAACGATTGTCACACTGAATAAGTTCTGACGAACACTAAGCATATCTTGAGCATTGAAGTCACAAATTCTTTCCAAATCTTAAAAATCAGCCTCATTCCTCAATTTATCAGGGAAAAATTTCGTTCTACATTCCGTTCGCTCTGGTTTAAAAATGGACCAGTTTCCTTTCAAAAGGCAGTCATCCGGCAAGCATAAACTAGTAAAATTTGGCTTTTCATAAGCGATTTCTAAACACTTCATACATGAGAATGGCTGCAGCCACACTAGCATTAAGGCTCTGCACATGTCCATTCATAGGAATGGTAATCATTTCATCTACATGCTTTTTAATATTAGCAGAAATGCCTTTACCTTCGTTGCCGATAATCAGAGCGAGTTTACCTGCTGTATTCCACTTAGTAGACGGAGTTCCATTCATATCCGTTCCAAAAATCCAAAAACCTGCATTTTTCAGCTTGTCCAAAGTTTGGCTGAGGTTGGTCACCCGAGCGATCGGAACGTGCTCTACAGCTCCTGTAGAGGTCTTAGCAACGACCGGCGTGACACCAACTGCTCGATGCTTCGGAATAATGATGCCTGTAACATTTGTCGCATCAGCCGTCCGTAAAATAGAGCCTAAATTATGCGGATCTGTTAGACCATCTAAAATGAGCAAGAGAGGATTGTTTTCCTGAGTTGCCATTTTCAACATCACCTCAAAATCCGTATAAGCAAATTCTGAAACACGCAAAACAAAACCTTGATGAACGGCACCACCTGTCATTTCTTGTAATGTTTTTTTGGTAGTCCAAGAAATGGAAACCTTTTTTTCTGCTGCCAAATCTTTCATCTTAGCAACATTTTTCCCACGTAGATCATCTTGAATATAGAGTTTATTTCCAGTATTGGCCATGAGAGCTTCCGTCACAGCATGTACACCGTAGACAATATCGTTATTTTCCATGACTTTAGTATAGCATAATATACTCATTTTTACTTAGTCAAACTGACACAACCCTAAACATATCAACCTTTACCAATCATTTCTAACCTCTTTTAAAAAGACAACATTAGACAATATTCACCATTATTTCTCTTATGTTTGGTTAATTTTTGGTAAACTTAAATCAATTTTTTCCAACTTATTAATTACTTCTGACTTCATATTCTGAGTAACATGAGTGTAAATTGATAAAGTCGTTTTTTCATTTGAATGCCCCACTCTCTCCATAATCGCTTTTAAAGGAACACCTAATTCCGATAATAACGAAATATGAGAATGACGAAAAACATGACTAGTCAATTTAAAATCTTCACCTTTATCAATCCCAGACTTCTTAAAGGTTCTTCTCAAAAATGTATTAAAAGTAATCAATAACAATGGATACTTCTGCTTATAAGTAAAAACCAAATCACTTTTTCCTTCAAGCTGACTATATTCAGATAAAATTTCAATTACTCTACCTGAAACTGCTATGGTACGAATAGAACTAACGGTCTTTGGAGACGTCAAATAATAATTTTCAGCACTGCCTTCTGTTACTAAAGTATATTGAATATGAATTTCTTTATTCTCTATATCTACATTTTCCCACTTCAACCCCAATGCCTCTCCAACTCTCATTCCTGTCAAATACAAAAATTCTGCCAGTAAAATCAATCTTTTATCTTCCTTTGATTTTCTTAAATAAAGTAAATATTCTCTCATCTCTTCTTTAGATAAAAAATGTTTCATTTTCTGTTTCATCAATTTCACACTCTTCTTCGCCTTAGGTAAAACCACTCTATCCATTGGGTTTGTTTCAATGTAGCCCACTTTTAAACAATAAACAAAATATGAATCTAAAAGAGTTCTAAATAGCCTACGATAACCTACAGACCAATCGTTTGATAATAAATACTTTTGCAACATTATATTTGATATTTTTCTAACCTTTTGTTTTCCAAATTCTCTTAAAAAAGTATCAAACATCGATTTTTGTCTGACATACGTATTTCTTTTTAATTCCGATTCCCGAATAGACAACCATTCATTCGCTATTTCAGATACTAATAAATCTTGTGAAACACCAAATACTGTATTTGTCTTTTGTTCAATTTTAGCTTCTAAAACTTTTCTTGCTTCAGCTTGAGCTGCCCTTGTCTTAGAAGTTAATGTACACGATACCTGTTTCCACTTCCCCTCACTTTCATCATAATATTTCTCGTAATAACGCACTTTTTTAGCACCAATTACCTTAAAAAACATAGAACCTCCTATTTCTAGCAGGTATATCTTTAGTCAATACCTACAATTATATCATTTAAACTTATTTTTCTCTTTATACAATAAAAACAAATAGAAACCTCTCACATTAATCATGACTTTTCCACCCGTTCCAATCGAAATATTTTTAAATTTTCTAATAGCCTTTGCTTCTTCTAAACGTCTCTCAATTGTTTTAACAGAAATAGCCGAAAACCAACTCTCTTTCAACTGTTTCTTTGAAACAAATTTATCTGGATAATTATTATATAATTCTTGTACTTCCAAAAGTCTTTCCTCACTTTCTCTTAATCCCTAAAATACAATAGCCATTCTCTAAACCAACATAATTCACCAATTTATAAACAACATCTACCTCAATCAACCTACCAGTCAAACTATTCTCTTTAATCTCATGCAACAATAATTTATCGCCTACTTGATAATTCCTATCATCTTTGCGAAGCTCAAAATTCTTCTTTCCATTCTGAATATCATCATAATACAAATGAGATATTTTAATTTTATGTATCATAAATTTCCTTTCCAAAAAATAAAAATAAAGCAAGACATTAACGACTTGCTTTATTGAATTTCTTTAAAAATGCCACTCCAACCAACATCAAGGCACCTACCAAACTCATTCCAAGACTGGCTACAGTCCCTGTTTTCGGTAGGACTTTTAACTCACCCTTCTCATCTTTTAAAGCAACCGTCCCATCTTGTTGTTTCACAGCTCCAATTTCAGACGCATTTTTCAACTCCACTCCACCTGAAGCGTCTTGAACATACACTTGACCTTCTTTTGTCCCAACAACCGTATGACCTGTATTCGTCACAATTGGTTGCTGCTCAATTTGTTCTTCCGTAACATTGATTTGTTTTGGAGGTTCGGTCGCTTTAACACCTGTATTTTCTTCTGCTTTCTTTTCCTCTGGTGTAGGAGTAATCGGTTTTGTAGCCTCATCCGCCTTAGGAGTTTCTGCAGGCTTTTCTTCCTTTTTCTCCTCTTGAGAAGGTGTCGGTTCTTCCTTCTTTTCCTCATTCTTTGAAGGTTCAGTTGATGGCTCAACTGGTTTTGTGGAAGGTTCGCTTGGTTTGACTGATTCCTGATTTTCCCCTGACTTATCTGGAATAGTCGGATTAACTGGTGTCTCAGGAGTTACCTCACCCGTTTGCGTTTTGTCGTCTTTGGGTTTCTCTTCTTTTTCCGTCGGAACTGGAACTTTTTCATTATCCGAAGGAGAAGGAACTACTACATCTACTGGACTTGTTACCTTTCCTTCTTCTGCTAAAGCAGCCAAAGGGCTTGTACCTAAAACACTAACTGCTACTAATAAACTTGCTACTACTTGCTTTTTCTTCATTTCTTTTTTCCTCATTTTCTTTCTATTGGTCATTTCAATGACCATCTACATACCATAACTGACTAGCTGTTCCCTTATCTAATACCCGATAGGAAACTGTCATTGCCGGTACTCCAAATACATTCATTTCTGAAATTAAAATGGTTCCATCACTTCTCACCTCTTCACAAAAAGCCACATGACCATAAGTTGGATCAGAACCTGCTAAACCTTGAACAAAGGAAACTGCTGTATGTTTTTTAGGTGTATGGCTAGAAGAAAAACCTGCTTTTCTAAACCAATCACCACCATTTCCCATAAAGGAATCAAACTGAATACCTAACTGTTTTGCACGATTATAAACATACCAAGTACATTGACCTGCTGGATAAGAACCACTTCCGTCGTATGCATGACCATCATATTGACTGATATTTCCCCAACCTGCAGGAATCGCTGTGGTACTTGTACCCGTATTATTATCCTTAGAAAACGTACCTTGTGCTGTTTTTAAAATGTCATAGATGACTTCCGCCCACTCTTCAATCGCACTTACCTTCGTTTGAGAATCGGAAATTGCCACTCCTTCATAATATTGTGACCAATCCCGAGCCGCTTGTTTTGGATCTCCACTAGAGCCCATTTTTATAACCACTCTAGCATAAGCTCCCTCTAACTCGGTACTCATCAAATCCATTTGAATTTGTTTATCCAGTTTCTTTTCCTTTGCTTGACCCCAACGATTGCCATTGATTGTACTACCCCAACCAGACCACTGATAAAAACCAGCTACACCACCACTAGGATTCACCGCCTTTACATCAAAACCACATTCTCGATAAGCCACCGCCAACGAACCACTGGTCCCCTGAAGCGTAAAATGATGACGAGAAATGAGTCGATTTGCGAAATCCAACGCATTTTGTGCATTGTCTTCACTCAACTGCCGACCTGTTTTTTCTGTAAATTGTTGCGCAAAGTCTTTAGCAGAGATGGTAATGCCTCCTGTTGTGGATTCAAACGTTTGTGAATCAGCAGCTCCACCTCCAACAATTAAAATCATAAGGCTTAAAAAAAGAGTAAGAAGTAAAAACAGACCAACCAAGCTACGTTTTACTAATTTCATCTCTTCCTCTTTTCAAACAATTCTCTCGAAATTGCCGATTTTTCTTCTACAATAGGAGAACTTTCTAAAGGTTCTTTAGACTGAATGGACGGTATTTCTTGCTTCCGCTTCAATTGTTCCCTATGAAATTCTCTCTTCATTTGTGGTTTTACCAACTCGTTTTCAATCATAGAAGAAAATGTTGGCTTCTCATCAGACTGGTGTTGTTGATATTCCCTAAAAGCGACTTGTTCTCTTTTTCGTTCTTCTTGTCTTTCTTGACGTTCCAAGTAACGATTTTCTCGTTCTCTGAAAGCTACTTGAGCAGGGGCATTCGTATCTCCAGCTAAATCATGTAACTTAGACCGAAGACGTTCTCCTTTTGGAATGGTTGCGACATGACGTAAATGATCTGCCGTATCTAATAAACGTTGTTTAAATTCCGCTCTCTTATCCAAAGCCACCTGTTTATCCAATGTTTCACCTGCACCATAACGAAGCGTATCATAACCTTCTAATGCCCGATTAGCTCCTTGCTTCATGGTGTTTTTAGTTGCTCGAAATAACGTTCGCACCCCAGAAGATGATGGAATAGATGGCTCTAACGCTTCATTCGCTGGACTATCTACCAAAGATTGTGACGAATCAATTGTTGAACGATCCAGGGTTCGATTTTTAGAGAAAGGATTCACCGTTGGAATTAAATCTGGTTGGTACAAGTGTCCAAGATTTTGTTGAACACGTTGTGCCACTTCTTGAGCAGACAACGTACCTCTAACAAACAAGCCCATTAACATGGAGCGACAACGCCAAAGGACAAACCAAATCAAGCCCTGCAGAATCGCCACCCAGAAGTAAATCTTACTCATGCCGCCTGCGACCCCTTCAATCAAACTATTGATAAAGAGGAATGCCCGAATCCCAAAGAGACCCAAACCACCTAAAAAAGCAAACTGAAGAATCTTCTTTCCTGCATTCCCCAAGACCTGCTCAAAGCTGGGAATCATAGCAATAAAGAGTAAGAAAACCAAGGCTACAATCATCAGAAGTACCATGTACTTAAAGACTAGCGAAATCAAACCAATCATAATTAAAGCCAGACCAACTACCATAGCCTTCACTAATGACGCAAAAGCAGTTAGGAACTTGCTACCAATACTTGACCAAGCCAAGTTGGAAATTTTCTTATTTTCTTTTGAAACTTTTTCAACAAGATCGCTTTTTCCTTCTGTTTCAAACAAAGTTCTTACTTTCTCTTCTGAGACATCTGTCGTATTGAAGTTTAAAGCGAGAAATGGTTTATAGACCATTTCTTGAAAAATGGCTTCTTTAACCGTTGCCAAGTTATTGGCATTCGTGCCAATAGATTGGTGGTCTTTATCCAGTTGATCAAAACCAGAAATCGCAATCTTTGTCATATCCGAAGAAACGCTATCCACAATCTGAATCACTCGAGACAGGTTATATTTGGCTTCAAACTGTTGATTCCCGACATTCGTTGAAAAAATAGACGGACGATACAAAAACAGCGCTAAGAACCAAACCAACAAAAAGCGAAACATTTGAAAAGGGAAGCGTTTCGTTTTAAAGAACTCTACCAAGCCACCTATCATCGCTAACGCATAAACCAAATATTGGTAATCATCCATAAAGGTTTGAAACATTTGAGCGGAGAAAGAAACAATCTGATCCAATACTTGATAAACATTTGCACTAAAGACTTGTTCTAAAATGATAATCACTAAGCAATATAGTGTCTTTGTCACAAAAAACAAGCCCTGCACAATGGCATTGACCACTTTGGGGAAAATATCTGTTATTCCAAAAAAGCCATCTTCCAAATAAATATAACTCGTTAATTTAGACAATTTTGTTGGATCAACCGTATTTTTAGCCTGTTCCAAATAAGTCTGTGCTTCTTCCCGCTTTTTAGCAGCTTCTTCTAAAGAAACAAATTTTTCTTCATAGTTACGAATGGTTGTCCGCAAACCTTGTATCTGGCTTGAATCATTTTTATCCGCATTCTTTGCAATGTAATTTTTAATACTTTCAATATCTCTTGCAGCTTCTTCCAATTCTTTTACAGTTGGAGATTTTTTCTGCAGCGTTTGATCCACTTGATCAGCTGCTTGCTTAACACTCTCATAGGAAGAATCCTTTTGAATCGCTCGCTCGTTTTTTTCTTTTTTCTCTTGAGCTTGCTTCTTTCTAGCTGCTTCCTGACTTTGACTTTCCTGGACATTGGCAGGTACATAACCCTGATTTGAATTTTTGGGAATGATTTTCTCATTTGGATTTGGAACAGTATTATAACCATTTATTCCTGGAGTATCTGCCAAAACACTAATTGGAAGAAATAATAGAAACAGACTAACAAATAATAGCTGTTTCATTGTTTTATTCATTAAGCCACCTCCTGCTCTTCAGGTTTCCGTACTGTTTCAAACAGTTTCGCAATTTCTGGGAAAAACAAACCATCAACCGTCACTCGCTCTACGCGACCATAGGTATCTTTATAGAGACATTGAGCCTTAGTCATATTGTTAAACCACTCTTTACTATCTTCTGTAACTTGCACTTTCAAGCGACGGAGTACCTTTTCTGCCGCATTCTCCGCTTCATTATGAAAACAGAAATACGTCCCAAAGGCAGAGGTTTCTCCATCTTCTCGGTTTGAATCATCTGGTTCTTGCGAAATAAAGACCAAGAAATTATTTTGAGAGCGTCCAACCCGTTTGATTCGATTTAACAAACCACGACCGTAAGCCGTTATTTTAAACAACCAGGCTTCATCCATAAACTCTACTGTCTTACTAGCATAATCCCGTTCACCAAACTTGATACAATAATGACCTAAAGCGTACATCACTGCCAAAGACTTCTTATTTTCATAAGATAATTGCACCTTTTCATCATTTGGTAAATCTAAGTTCGCAATTTCCAAAATGGTATTCCGAGCTGTGAAATCAACTGCTGGATTGATACCGTCAGAAAAAATCAAGCTCAAAACCGAATCCTTCGTTTCTTCTATCAACAGTTCCGCTGTCTCTCGAACCTCTTCATTTTCATGTTGAGCTAAAGTCTTAAAAACAGAAAGTGTACCAACTTTTTCTCCTTTTGCTCGTCTCTCCGCAAACTCTCGAATCATTTTTGATAACTCTGTCTTGAATTTCTTCTCTTTGTCAAGAGGCATAAACTCATCAATCATCGAAATAATCAAGCCTTTTGCCTGTGTGCGATCTAAAAAGACAAGCGGATCCAATACTCCAGCATTCTCTTCCTTGGTATAATCTAATGTGATAAAATGAAGACTTCGGATATAATCTTGAATTTCTGGAAAACAATCTGTCTCCTCTAATTCTCTTAACATCTTTTCATACCAATAACGCTTTTCCATTTTCGGATCAATATATAAGGTTTGATCATTGAGTAAACTAGAGTAGAAATGAAGCATACTAGCCGCAAATGTCTTCCCTCTTCCTGTATCTCCTGATATAGAAATATGAGGATTGTTTGTCTCTCTACCGTCTGCCTGCTCATTCGCTTCTAAAATATTAACAAAGACTGGTTTATCACTTGCTGCAATCGCTTTTTCAAAACGAGAATGCCAAGATTTTCTTTGATTATCAATCATGCCAAAATAAAAACCAATTTCCTCACCAACCATTTGACTTGTAAAAAACAAGTCTTCCGCAAAAGCTCCCGCTTCAACTGGCTGAATAAAATTCTTATCTCCTGGCATAAGAATTTCACCAAAACGATTTTTTGAAAACAAATATAACTGATAAGGTGTTGCCCTGGAAAGACTAATCTTACTATCTTTCATGGAATCCATGAGAATATTGATTTTTTGTTTTAAAACCGTATAATCTGCATCCGATACGACCATCGTCTGCAAATAACTAATCATTGGAATCCCTTCATCAATCTTCTCTTCCATTTTTTCAACCAAGTATTTTGATTGACCGACCGACTTCTTCCCAACCGAATCCGCCTGTTGAGCTTCTGTTTGCGCCCCCTTTAATCTCGCACGGGCAAAACGTCCTTTGGTACGAATATTGTTAAATGGCAAACCTTTCGTTTTCGCAAACTTTGCTTTCGTCCACACCTCAACTGGAAATCCTAACGCTCTGGCTCGTTCAATTGTATGCAAATAAGAAGCATTCTCTGCTTTATAAGCCACTGGCAAAAATGCCACATACTGACTACCTTCCTCGTTAAACAACTCCAAAACATTCATCTTCTTAAAGTCAACTGACTTATCCCCTAGATTTCCCATATAATTTTCAACCAACTTCACTTCATACTCTTTATCTACGTTTAAAGAATGAAGATAAGCATACCGATTAACAAAAATCGTTTCTTGGATTTCTAGTCGTCTGAACTCTAACAAATCTAGCTTTTTTTCTAATTCTTCCCGTTGACGAACATACTTTTTTTCCCAGCCTTCCAAAACATTCTTTTGAAAGCCTAAATTTTCAATCAGTAAATCAGAAGCAGCTTGAATAGAAGATTGGATTACTTCTTTTACATCTACCGAAATAGAAAAAGATTTTAACGGAATCGAAATAAAATAATGATAATCACACAATTCCTTCGTAGACATCAAATAATCATAGGATTTTTCCAAAACAGAATACGCCATTTCTTCCGTATCCTTAGAAAATTTATGAGATAACTGTCTAAATTTCCCCAACAAGTCTTTTGGAAAAGGTAACATGACAACATCAAAATCACCATATCCTTTTATTTCTTCCAGCCAATCTACCACTAAATTCTTAGAAGCCTCTTTTTTAACTTCATCTACTGGATTTAGAACTTGTGGTTCGATTTCATACAAAGCAAAGACACTTCCATCTTTCTTTAAAATCAGATTTTCAACAATATCTTCAACTTCGTTATTTAATGCCATTCTTTTTCCTCTCTTTCTTTAAAATGTAAGATGGTTTAAAATACAATAAACCATCATTCAAATATAAACGTTTTCGCTTTCGTCCGTATTTCCAATAAAAACGGACATAATCTTTTAAAAATTTTCCTACTGGCTGTTGTTCAATTTTCAAATCTGATAAAATGATCCCCAAACTCCAGATTGGAAGAAAGCCTAAGGTTGCCCAAAAGATCAACGGAATCGGAATCACTTTCTCTACACGAGACATCAGCCACAAATACAACACATACAAGATTAAACTCCAACCAATCGTTGATAGTTTAATCGCATTTGACAGAGATATTTTTTCAGACAGCTTCTGAATCCAAATGGGTTGCTCTAAAGCCGACCGATAATTATAGACTTTTTTATCTACTCGCTGTTTTTCTGCCATTACTTACCCCTTAAAATTTAATATGACTCAACGCCCAATTCATGCCTTCCCCAAATTTCGCTAAAACTTCTTCTGGATATAAACAGAAAAATGCAATCACAAAACCAGCTGACAAAACCGTCAAAGATTTTCCAAAACTCTTTGTTTTCATAAATTCATAAATCCCAGCACCAACACCAATGCCTAATGCAACCCATACTCCTTGTTCCTTTAAAAACGTTGTTACTAAATCTTTCATTTATTCTTTTCCTCCATTATTTCAATTCTGCTGCATATTTTTTTGAAATACCATGCTCTAGTTTTTGAACACGATACGTTTCTTCTTTTTTATCTACTTGTAAAGTAACTACGAAATTCTCCTGGTGAGTTAGCCCTAATCCGTCTGTAAAAGTAACCTGTACCACATTCACTAGCACATCTTCTTTTTGCTTATCCTGAATAAAATAAGAATAATCTACGGACTTAAAGACATAACCTTTTACTGGACGAACTTCCTTAGAAAAAGGAGACATTTGCGTCTTGTCACCACTTGCATAAGCCTTGAAAAATGCTTCTACATATTCTTTAGCCTTAGAGTATTTTGAATCATCCGCTTGAAGATTCAACTGCACCTTATTTTTCGGATTTTTCGCAATATAAGAATCTTCATCTGTAAAATAAGGCAAGTCAGAAACATAATATTTGTTATTTTTTACTCCATAAGGAATATTGATCACTCCAACATTATTTTTCCATTCATCATTGACCTTTACGGAATAACCCACACGATAAGTCGCAAGATGATTTGTAATTTCAATCAAAACTGCACCTGTCAATTTACTTTCAAGATTCGTTGTTTTGGTACTTTTCACATCTATTCCTGCACCATAAAACTTCTTTAATTTCTCTTGATTTTCAGGACTATTATCTGAAAAATAAGAGTTTAAGAAATCTGTCATGAATAAACCAACTTTATTTGACAAGTTCCGTGAATCTTGATTTGTTACCTGGACTATTTTCTTTTCACCCCGCAATGTTCTAACTGCATTAGAAACAATTACTAAACCAGCCAAGCCAACCACACCAACTATAAAACCAAGCAATAAAAAATTAGCCGCTCTTTGACTAATCTTTCTTGGTCTTATCTGCACATTTTCTTGTTTCCGTTTTGGAAACTTTATTTTTTTCTTTTCTTTCCTAGAAGAAAAGAATTTCAACCCTCTCAATTGTTTTCTCCTTTCACGTTTTATTTCCTTTAAAATGGAAATTTTTAAAAATTTCCGCTCTAAAGGACATTATCTACATCTACATAAAACCCTCGTGTTGTATTGAGTACCACTCCTTTCTCTATATAAGCCTGAACAGCTGTCACCCAATTATTAGCCTTGTAAAAAAACTCAACAACTGAGGACATTTCACATTGATTCAAAATTTTTGTCATTAGCTGCACTTCATCTTTTGTCACAAAACAATAATGATGACTAATGATGTCACTAACCAACCAATGATTTTTCAAACAATAAACAACAATAAAATCATCTCCAGCATATAAGCCTTCAATGACCCGTCTTAACAAATACGCTTCATCAAGACTCATTATTGTATCTACCTGCCAATCTTCAAAGCCACAAATAAAAAATGATTCACCACCGAATCCTCTTTCTACCATTCTAGCCTCAATAACCTCTTTAGGATATTTCATAATATCTAACTGACACAATGAACTGGATTGACCGTCTGCATGCACTCGAACATTTGCAATCATACTTCTACCTCATAAATAAGAAAATAAGGTTTCTTACATTCTTATTTTCCATTCCACTTTTTAACAATTCCCTCTATATCCTCTTTTTTATCGTCACCAAATACTTGATAAAAATAATTGTAAGACGAATCTACACCTCTACTTACTTCCAAACCATTTTCTACTAAAAAATAAGAATGAATAACATACAAATTTTTATAAAAAATAGATAAAGTATATTGCAGCTTTTTTCGATTCCAAACTCTCCTCCCAACAGTAAAAGAAAGACCTCTATTATACTTTGTCATTGAAAGCAACTCTTCAAATATTTCTTCTGCAGTCATTTTTAAACCTTCCATTTTTCAATAGCTGTCAGCTTGTCTATTCAACTGTTCCAAATCTTCAACCGTAAACAAGCCTAAACCAATATAAGCAAAACCCTCATGATCTACAATTTCAATCTGTTCTTCATAAGAACCTCTTAAACCAAGTCTAGTCAACTTTCCAAAATAAAAAGGCAGACGAAACCACGCCTGCCTACCATTTTGAGGATTTCTGATTAAAACTCTTGATTTCATAAACTATTACCTACCATTCCACCTTTTAACAATACTTTCCACTTCCTCAATCTGTTCTTCACCAAAAATTTCCACAAAAACAGAAGGCATATAATTAAAATCTCTAGCTACCTCTTGACCACTTTCATCAAGTACAAAAAATATTCTTAAGACATACTTGCCATTTTTAAAAAACGTCAAATCATACCTTGTTTTCTTAGCATTAGTACGAACTTTAGCACGATGATAAGACATTCTCTCACCATGTGCCAACGAAACCAATCGTTCAAATATCTCTTCCACAGTCATTTCATATTCTCCCTCTCATACAAACACGTGCCATTGATTATCAACATAACCCAGAAAATAATACCTAACTCTTAATCGCTCCTTGATTTCTTCTAAGTGTTGTTCAATATAGCCCTCTAACTTACCACTTTCAAAAAGTTCCTGATAGTTTTCGTCAGTCAACATCTTTGTATAATAAGTCAAAACTTCTTCTGTATCAAAACATTCATAATGATTCACCCACATATCATCTGGATTTCCATCTCCAAACGCTTCAAGTTCTGCACCATCAAAGCACTTATCAATGGCATCCTTGATTTTTTCTGGCAAAGCCAAAAATTTTTTACCATACATATAATCTTCGCATAAATTGATATAACAGTTATAAGTCACTTTTACAGACATCTCTTCATCTCCTATTCTTAAATAAAAAAAGAGAGGCTTTTACCTCTCAAGTTTTTAACTAATTCGCCAACTCAGACAATGCTTTCCCACGCCCACGAAGAATCCCTTGGAAACGTCGCATTTCTTTATTAGCCCACCAGTATTTTTTAAGTTCACTTTGAATATCTTCAAGTCCTGATTCTTTTATCTGTTTTCCAGTCAATTCCTCAAACTGTTCACTTTTCAAAAGATTATTTAAACGTTGGGAAGCGTCAAATGCTTCCTCAAATTTATTTGCCTGTAAAAGTTCGCCCAATTCAGAAGAAGTGCCTTTTACTTGTTTAATAAATGTTTTTATTGTTTCAGCCATTTTTGTTTCTCCTTTTTATTATATTATTTATAGCTTTACTTTTATATCAACTAACCTTCTTTTTTGTAGGTGAACGAATCATTCTCATCTTTTTTATCTCTACTTTCTAAAAGATTCCCTTCGTGCTAACAAGCGCTTATACAAACGATGTTCCGCACAAAGTTTTAATACAACTTCCCTTTGTTTTTTCTCAGACTGCATTAAAATCCCAAAAATCAATAACCTTCTTTTCAAAGTAACTAACTGTCTTAAATCCCGTTCATAATCTTGTTGTAAAACAAATAAACCTGCAAAAGTATCTTTATCACAAGAAAAACGAGCTTGACGAACCAATTCTTGAATATCCATCTGATAAGT
This sequence comes from Streptococcus sp. SN3, assembly GCF_030439905.1. NCBI lineage: Bacteria > Bacillati > Bacillota > Bacilli > Lactobacillales > Streptococcaceae > Streptococcus > Streptococcus sp. SN3. Next base: position 5,903 of record NZ_JAQFJF010000006.1, on the reverse strand, counting down.
ATTCATTGTCCCTTGTTCTATTTCAGGATGATAAAATACTCTATCTGGAATCATCAAAACACAACTTTTTACAATTGGTTCTAAGTCCTTTCTGCTTTCCAAAAATAACTTCAACTGCTTTTCTGCATACATGAAAGACTGCTCCTTACTGAATTTAAAATTTTCTCACCTCGATCGTTTAGTTCTCCTGAATTGATAATCATTCGCAAATTTTCTTCACAAACTAATTTGTCATATTCTTCTACCAAAGCTAGTGAATCAGATACCTGGTGCATTAACCAGCGAATCGTACGTTCAATGTTATAGGCTTCAGGCTGAGTTGATAATTTCAACGGTTCAACTCCGCCAAATAACAATTGCCATTTTTTATCCATAAGATAAGCACCATAATCATTCAAGCCGTCATAAACATTGATTTTACTATTGATTAAAGCTCGTGCAATTTCTGCTAGATCTACACCTAACAAGTATTCTTCCACCACTCCTTGAGCCTTTCCATGAGATAAACGAATTTCATACCGATTCCAAATTCCAAATACTTCCAAAGACTCTTCTACACTTAGATTTTCTTGTTTCGCTAACTCATATCGTTTTTCATAAAAGTTAAAATACATTTCAGATTGACGACTGCCAAAATAAAGAGAAATACCTTGACGATTTTCCTCAATTTCTTGTTCATCTTCAAAGTTTAAAGAACCACCACCAATGTAATTCCATGTCCGCATACTATTAAAATCCAATTCTTTATGATAATACTTTGTAATCATATCCGATAACAAGAATTGTTCCGTCTCCTTTTCATATCCTTGATACAATTCATCAATTGCCAAATCTAAGCGAGTAACACGCATATCTTCTCCGTAAGCTATCTTTAATTCTTGAAAAAAATCAAGCCAAGTAATTCCCTCATTTTCAAAAATGAGTTCCATTTGGCGACAACCTTTCCCAGACAGCTGCATTGTGATTTGATAATTACCTGTTTCAAATTTATCAAAATAATCAAAAATCCAAATATCACCCCGTTTCCACAAGTGGTTATAATTCATCAGCTTAGATTCATACGACTGAAAGTCTTTAAAAGCAACATGCAAAAATTTTTTACAAAAAAATTCTAAGTCTCGTATGCTCATTAACGTAATTCTCACATAGTCCACCATCACACGTAATCGAGACGGATCATGTTCTAAACAACCAAACTTAGACTTTATTTCACGAAACTTATCTAGTGTCAGTTCACGACGACCAGTTTCATAGAATTTTAAGCTCTGCAAGCTAATCCCTGCAGATAATGCAAACTTCTTTTGAGTTAATTTTCGTTTCTTCCTAAAATCCTTTAAATACATTGGATTCATGCAAATTTTCTCCTTTTCTTCATAAAGTTTACAGTTTTCCGCCCAAAAGTTTACAGTATCAAAAACTCGTAAACCCTTGATACACTTAGGACAAGGCGGGTTGTAATTTGTATTTTTTCAAATATTACCCCCCTATTAGAAATCGGGGGTTGAAAATTGAAAATCCCTCTGATGAGAGATAGGATAACCGGTGTATCGGGATAAACGGCTGCCCTACGGGCAAACCTATCCCTACACCTATCCTATCTCTCATCAGAAGGAGCTCAATAGCCCTTCTTCTACTATTCTCCCATAAAATACTGAGATAATAATTGTTTCCATGTGCCTGTAAAATGATCCTTCTTTTCAAAAAGACGACTTACCAACTGCAATTCATCATCTGAAAAAATAATATTTCCTTCCTCACGTGTAAACTGATGATAGTTTTCCTCTTCCAGGAGAGCTACCAATTTTGTAACCTGACTAAAAGATTTCTTAGATTCCTTAGCCACATCCATTACACTAAACAATACTTCATCTTCCAATAGCATTTCCTCCATTTCTTCTACATCAAATGGTTCTATTTCCTCTTCAGCAATAGATTGACCTTCCGTTGCTTTCTTCGCAAACTCTAACAAATCATCACTCATCAGCAAATCTGCTTGTAATTGTGTATTCTCCACTGGATCAAATTGATTTTCATGACGTTTAATTTTCACAAATTCATCATAAAATGAAAAACCTTTTGTCAACAATGGTGAATAAAATTCTCGTGCTACTTCTCCAAAAACAGCTGCATAACCTCGCCCATAGACACGACGACCAGAAACGTATTTCACATACTTAAATTCCTTATTACGATTTTCAGCACCAAATAAAGAATCATAACCATACTCATCCAATCGACCTACAGAAATCCGAAAGTTAATATTTGCTTGTAATTTTGAACCTAAATCATCACGAGATGGCTTTTGCATAGCTATAATCCCAAAACATCCAGCTTGACGTCCTAACAACAGAAATTGACCAATTGCATCATCTACTAAATTCCTTTGTTTAAAATCCAGCATAGACATTAAAGCATTGTACTCATCACAAACAAAAAAGTATGGCTCTAACCCATACTCATAATATTTCTTCAAATCCTTATGCCCCAAACGTTTCATTTCACTACGCATGAAATCATATCTAGCCATCATTATAACAACAGCATCTTGAAAACGCTGAACAATATCCTGAATTTCAAAAACAACACGACCTTGAAAAGCTGGCATATCTGCCATAGTCACAAAATCTGCACGTTTTGGATCACAAATATCTACTACACCAATCTTTGCCAAGCAATCAATCAATGAACGTAGTAAAACCGTCTTACCCCCACCAGTACCGCCTGCAACAAGTAAATGAGGATCACTAATAAAATCCCAATAAAGATTTTTCATTAAGCGAACCCCTTTTTCCTTATCCCAAATAACTTCTGGTATTGAAATCCGATTCAAATAAGCAGAATAAGCCAATTTATAAGTTTTAAACTTTGGTTCATCTAACGTTTCCATGAAATCCATAAAAAACGTATCTTCTAGTTCTCCACCCATTTTTTTGAATTTTTCCTGAAACTTATTTCCAGCCATTTTAAATGAAATAAATAAATCATATTTACCTTGTTGCATATAAACAGGCGGAAATTTAATAGACTTCTGCTTACTCCCCTGCTTTGTCTTTTCATAAACATAACCATGTTCAAATAAATAAAAAGACAATTTACCTAATCGTTCCATTTTCTTAAAAAATGGTGTGACTTCTTGCAAAAACCAAGTTAAATAAATTGAAAAAAAAACAGATAATAAAAAGAGACCTACTGTTAAACCAATTTGAACATAATCAAGAACTTGATAATCTTTTATATGTAAATACATATAAAATAATACAGCCACAAAAAAAGGAGAAAAAAAGAAACCAAATAAAATATAATTCATATGCCGCATATAAGGTTTTATCCTTACTCCACGATATTGTGGTAGCAAACGTACCATCTAATTCCTCCTTATTTCACATTATCCTTTATGTTCCTCTTGCTTTTGTTGTTTAGGAGCTTGATTAGTTCCTACACGTTTAATTGCAGAAGCAAACAACTTAAACTGATTATTCCCAACAGAAGAATAAGTTACCACAATATTATCAAAATCTACCTCTTCACGATTTTTCAATTTTAAAGCTTCAATATCTGATAAAGATTGATCTGTAACTGTTACAAAAATTGGTTGATGTTGTACATAAGATTTCACACCTACCACAATTCCACGAACTTCCCCAGTAGAAACCGTAGGATAAGAGCCATCTTGACGACGTGGTTGAGTTATATCTTCTTCATAAATAACATCTTGACCATTAACACTCAAAAACACCATTTTCCCAAAAATTTGTTTTAAATCAACCAAACCATCATTTAAAACACGATACTGTTTATCAGCAATCTGTAATTTTTCACCAAAATTCAATCCTACTTTTGCCATTAGTTAGCTCCTCCTACTTTTTTCAAACCTTTTGCCAATACATTTAATGCTGGCGCGACATTACGACCATTTAAACTACGATCTTCAAAAAAACGTGGTTCAACCACTTCTACTAAAGAATCTTCTTCAAACACTTCACTCGAAGCTGGTGTAATCACATGAAATACCCCATGTTTTTCATTACTTAAAACATGGCGTTGATATTGTCCTGCCTGTCCTTCAACTTGACGAGGGGCAGTCCCTAAACATTCGTAATACGCTGATCCAATAAATTTCGGATCTAATTTTAAAGTTGTAATATCCATACTATTTTTTCCTCTTTTCTAAAATAAAAAAGCGTGACAAAAATATCACGCTTATCCTTTCCTATTGATTTTCTTTCCGTTTCTTCAATCCAAAGAATCCGAACCCTGCAAGCATACTCAAACCAAGTGCTACTAAACCTGTTGAACTATGTTCTCCTGTTTGTGGTAGAGTTGGTTTTTGAGCTGTTGGAGCTGGAGTTGGTTTCTTAGGTTGTGGTTTTTCTGGCTCTGGAGTGCTAGTCTTAACTGTGTTAGAAACAAGCTCATGACCATTCACCACATTCTTATAAGTATTTTCAAATGTTCCAGCTGAAATTCGTTTCATCTGAATAGCCGCATTCACGTCAAACTCAGAAGCATTGTCTACTTTATCTAAGAAGTCTTGCTTCATAGAAATCTCGACAATTCCTTTGGCTTTGTCATACTTCAATTCTGCATATTGTGACAAATCTGTACCTGCCTTAATCACTGAACCATCTTTGAGCTTAATATCAACCCCTGCAATAGCTTTATATTCGCCAGTAAATTCATCACCTTTTTGGTCAAAATCATCAAAGAATCGGTATTCTTTGAGTGCTTCTCCACGGTCAGATGGCAATTTAGCTCCATCTAAATAGTAATAGAATTTATCACCCAGCTTAATCAATTTACCATCAAGATTTTGACCATCACCAAGTTTATTATAAACCTGTTTTTGGACTTTTAGCTCTGGTACATGATTTACCACCACATTTGAGTAATAACCATTGCCGAACTGTACTTGGAAAGTTTGGTTGGTATATTTTCCAGTAAAACCTTTCTTATTTTGCATTGGTGTATGGAAATACAAATCCATTCCCGTCTGTACGTAGGCTTTGTAAAACTCTTCTGGTTTTTCTGCTACCCACATGTAAAATGCGCCTTTAGGGGAAATACCTGAACGATCAATCATATCATTTAAGGCTTTAGAGAGTGTCTTACGATCTAAAACATGATACATTTTCAATCCATTCACAGCTTTGCCTTCAGAATCTTTCACCTGGAAACGACTTTCAAGCGGTGTGACGGCATCATCTTGATAATCTTCAATGTAGGCAAAGCCTTTGGCAATGGCTTCTTTACCAGATTTGTCATTTTTATTAGGACGATTCGTCCACTTTGATACATAGTAATTGATTCCTTCAGGAAGCATTTCTTTCCCATCAACAAGTTTTCCTTGCTCATTATAATTATGTTTTTCTGGTCTCAATGGGTCACGATTAGGGTTCTTAGGGTCATTTGGTTTGTTTGGATCTTGTTTACCTGGGGTATGAATCAAAACTTTGTTTGACTTACGAACATAACCATTTGAACCACCACCATTTACAACCATCTCAAATACATTTTCGTAGTCAGCTGCGTCATTTTGAGGACGACCCCAAACAGACAATGCCCCTAATTGATATTCTTTCGCACGTTCTTTATTGACTGCATCAAGAATTTCTTTTTTAGCTGTAAAGCTCAAGAAATTCGTTTTTTCATTATAAGAAACGTCATAACCTTTATTGGCTTCTTTCGTCTTTTCAACATCTAACTTAAAGCCTGATGGTAGATTATCATTAAAGACTAGTTTTGTATAAGTTGTTCGATTAGCTGGTAGAGCTTCCGGCTGCAAAGCAAAACGATTAAGCGAGTTTTTAGCAACGTACTGACCATTGACATTAACCTTATCCGCATTTTCAACCGCTTTTGCAATTTGTGGACGAGTGGATAACTTATAATCATGTACGTGCACC
>NZ_JAQFJF010000005.1:0-138133 GCF_030439905.1 Streptococcus sp. SN3 | reverse complement strand
CGCCTTTTCACGGCGGTAACACGGGTTCGAATCCCGTACGGACTATATTATCCGGCATAGCTCAGTTGGTAGTAGCGCATGACTGTTAATCATGATGTCGTAGGTTCGAGTCCTACTGCCGGAGCTACGAAGCATTCATAAAGGATGCTTTTTTATATTAGTAATATATAATAAAACCCAAACTGTCTTTTTGTTCAGTTTGGGTTTTTAATTATAACAATTTTTTCTTTCGTATCTTATTATAAATAATAAAGAACGAGATTCCAGATAAAAATGCTATACTACCTTCTTTTAGGCCATTCGGGATAAATGTCAATTTAATTTTTCCCTCTCCTTTTTTTACATTAACCTTCATAAAGCCATTTTGTGCTCTTGAAATTTTGATTGTTTTCCCATTTTGCGTTGCAGACCAACCTTTATCATAAGGAATGGTGAAGAATAAAGAACTATTTCGTTGAGCTTGATAATATGCTGTTATTGTATTATATTTTGTTGTTACTGATACTTTTTGTTGTTGAATCTTGTTTATTGCTTGTTGAAAACGATTTGTATCAAGAGTATAAAATTCAGGACTATCAAATGAAACTTTTGAATTATCTGGAAAAGTTACTTTTACAGTTATGGTTTGCTTGTGATTAAAGTATCCAAGATTAAAAAAAGGAAAGACATTATTAGTACCATAATGCATTTTTTGATTGTTGTTTACAGTTATGTCAACTGATTTTTGGTTGTCATTTGAGAAAGTTAAGTTTGGTAAAGTTAAATAAACTTGACTATTTGCTGGAACTTCTAAAGTATAAGAGACACTGGCAAAAGAATCATGACCATTTTTATCTACTTCTGCAACTATTCTATTTCCAACTTGTTTGACATTATGAGTCTTTAGAGAAAACAATCTATGATAGTATTTTAAATTTAATCCAGAAAGTTGATTGAGAAAACGAGTTTGATTATCTAACGTTAAATGATTAAACTTTACATCTTTGTAAATTGAATTTGTTAGAAATGCTAGTGAATTAGCATTTCTATTTTCATAGAGTGTTAAATTATCTTTAGTCTTAATAGACGAAAAACCATATTTCTGAGGATTATTTGTTGAAATATTATATTTTACTCCTAATAAGCTATCCATAATAATACTATTATTTTGATAACGTAAATTTAAATTCGTTCCAGATGATTTGAAACCGAGTTTATCAAGAATAGAACTAGCTGCAGTATTACGAACAGAAGAAAATTGAGAGATACCATTATAATTGTACTTCATGCTGTCATTTCCAGTTTGAATAGACAATTTTTCGGTTCTAAAGAAATTTAAGTTTTTCTTTTTACTATATTTAACGAGTGAATCAATAGATGTTAAATCTTGTTCATAAGCATTCCTACTTGCAAAGATCCATTCCTTTGCAATTCCTTCCATTTGATAAAAGCTATTTAAACTAAGTTCAAAACAAACAAATAATAAAGTAGAAACTGTAAATATTTTAGAAGGGATATATTTTTTTGTATAAGCCCAAAAAATTAAAAGATAGGCGACTAAAAACTCTAATGTTAAGATAAAATTAACGGAACCTAAAAATTTGTAATGTTTCTTAAAAATAAAAGTAGAAATAAACCCAAATCCTAAGATAGAAAAACTAACTAGAATATTTGTTAGTTTAAATTCCTTTAGACGTTCTAAACTTTCTGCAGCTAAGAAGATAATGACAATGGAAAATGTCCAAGAATAACGATGTAGAAACATATTTGGCGCATGCATACCTTGCCAAAATAAATCTAACGGTTGTAAAGAAAAGCTAGCTACTAAAATTGTAATTAAAAGAAAATAAGCAAGTTTCACGTGAAACTTAATAGATCGTAATGTAAAAAATAGAACTGCTAACAATAATGGAATGAGACCAACATAAATCATAGGAATAGAGCCATATTTAGTTGTGTCAAAAGCTCCAATGAAGTTTTTGGCAAAAATATCTAAATACCAACTTTTTTCAGTCAGTAAGGTTGTCACTTTTGTTAATTTTTCACCATGAGTTTTTAAGTCTAGAAAAGTTGGTAAAATCATGATAAGACTCGTTATCCCAGCTAAAATTGATACAATTGTAAAGTCCAGGAAAGATTTAATCCTAGTTTTAAAATCCCATGAAATTTGAACAATATACCATAGAATAAGAAAGAGAACCATCATGTATCCAAAATAATAATTTTGAATGAAAAGAATTGACAGAGATGTAAAGTAAAGAACATAACCTTTTTGGAGTATCAAATAATGTAAACCAAGTAAAATAAGCGGAATAATGATGAAAACATCTAACCAAGTTTTTATTTCAAGTTGACTAACTGCAAAACTCATTAAAGCATAGGATGTTGACAGTATCAAAATAAGATGAGGAGAAATTTTTTTAAAGATAGCTTTAATACTTACGAAACATGTTAATCCCATTAAACCAAACTTTAACAGAGTAAATAAATATACTGCATCTGGCATATTTTTTAAATTGAAAAAGTAAACTAAAGGTGATAAGAAACTTCCAAGATAATAGCTAGATAAAGCATAAAAATTTAATCCAAGTCCACTTGTAAACGTGTAAAAAATACTGTCTGTACCATGCAAAATATTTCTTAAAGTAACATCGAAAATGACATACTGATGAAAACCATCTCCCAAAAGTGGAGAAGTGTCACTTTTCCAATAAATTCCATTTATAAAATAAGTTAAAAACATGATAAAAAATGGGATAAAAAATGCAAATAGATAATAAGGTTTAAGAAGTTTTTTGATTTTTTTCATAGGTTATGATAAATAATAAAATGCTAAAAATTAAGGAACTGAATCTTTTATCAGCTCCTACTGTCGAAAAGGTTTAATCTTTCCAAAGGTTCTTGACTTTTTCTTGTACTTCTTGATTTTCTAAAAATTCATCATAGGTTTCATCAATTCGGTCAATGACACCATTTTTAGAAAGAACAATAATGTGATTAGCAAGTGTCTGGATAAATTCATGATCATGACTAGCAAAAATAATAGATTCTTTAAAGTTTTTCAGACCGTCATTTAGGCTAGAAATAGATTCTAAGTCTAAGTGGTTGGTTGGATCATCTAATATCAAAACGTTTGATTTGAGAAGCATGAGTTTTGACAGCATGACACGAACCTTTTCCCCACCTGACAAAACATTGACAGGTTTGTTAACTTCATCACCAGAGAAAAGCATACGCCCTAAAAACCCTCGAAGGAAAGTATTGTCATCTTCTTCTTTACTTGCAAATTGACGGAGCCAGTCAAGAATAGATTCCCCACTAGCAAAGTCTTTGCTGGTGTCTTTTGGTAGATAAGATTGACTAGTTGTAACGCCCCACTTTACAGTTCCTTCATAGTCAATATCTCCTATAATAGCTCGAATCAAAGCAGTTGTTTGAAGGTCGTTTTGTCCAATCAAGGCTATCTTATCTCCAGGACGCAGAATGAAGCTGATATTATTAAGAATAATATCGCCGTCAATCTTGACAGAAAGATTTTCGACTGTCAAGAGGTCGTTTCCGATTTCACGTTCTGCTTTGAAGTTAATAAATGGATATTTACGGCTTGATGGGACAATTTCTTCCAATTCAATTTTGTCAAGCATTTTTTTACGAGAAGTTGCTTGCTTAGATTTTGAAGCATTAGCAGAGAAGCGAGCAACGAATTCTTGCAGTTGCTTGATTTTTTCCTCAGCTTTAGCATTGCGGTCTGCTAAGAGTTTAGCAGCTAATTCACTAGATTCTTTCCAGAAGTCATAATTACCAACATAAAGTTTGATTTTACCGAAGTCTAAATCAGCCATATGGGTACATACTTTATTAAGGAAGTGACGATCGTGAGATACAACAATAACGGTGTTTTCAAAATCAATCAAAAAATCTTCTAGCCAAGAGATGGATTGGATATCAAGACCGTTTGTTGGTTCATCTAGTAACAGAACGTCTGGTTTACCAAATAGAGCTTTAGCAAGAAGAACTTTTACTTTATCTCCATTTGATAATTCGTTCATATTTTGGTAGTGGAGGGTTTCAGGAATATGAAGATTTTGTAGCAATTGAGAAGCTTCGGTTTCGGCTTCCCAGCCACCTAATTCAGCAAATTCACCTTCTAATTCAGCTGCTCGGACACCATCTTCATCAGAAAAATCAGGTTTCATATAAATGGTATCTTTTTCTTTCATAATATTATAAAGATGCTCATTCCCCATGATAACTACGTCAATAACTCGATTTTCTTCATAGTCAAAATGATTTTGTCGAAGGACTGAGAGACGTTCATCTGGTCCGAGTGAGATATTTCCAGTAGTTGGTTCGATATCGCCAGCTAAGATTTTTAAAAAAGTTGATTTTCCTGCACCATTAGCGCCGATTAAACCATAAGTATTTCCTTTTGTAAATTTGATATTCACATCATCAAATAATTTTCGATCACTAAATCGTAGTGAGACATCCGATACTGTAAGCAATATTTTTCTCCTAACTCTGTAATTAGTTTCATTTTACTAGAAAATTTGACTTTTTTCAAATGATTCAGGGATAAAATATTACATTTTAGAATATAGAGAAGTAAGAAAAAATAAAGAGATTTATAATAAATTTATAAATTTTTAGGAGGAAAAAATGAAAATTTTATTAATAAATGGTTATCAAAAGCATGATTTCTGTAAAGGAGAATTAAATTTTAGTTTGTATAATGTTATGTTGGAAAATTTACGACACAAACATGATATTCAGTTATCGTCAGTTGAGGACTACAACGTAATAAACGAAAGAAATAAATTTTTGTGGGCAGATTTGATTATTTTTCAATTTCCTATTTATTGGTTTAATGTGCCTGGAAAGTTAAAGCTGTATATGGATGAAGTTTTTGAATATGGTCAATTTTATTCGTTTGCAGATACTTATGGTCAAGGTGGTTTAATGAAAAACAAGGAGTACATCTTATCCACAACTTGGAATGCACCAGAAGAAGCGTTTAATAATCCGACTACATTTTTTGATGGAAAAGATGTTGATGATATTTTGATTTCATTTCATAAGACCATGGAATTTTGTGGTTTAAAGAAAAGAAAAACACTATCTTTCCATAATGTTGTAAAAAATCCTCAATTTGAATCTTACAAACAAACAGTGGAAGATTATTTTTTAAAAGAATTGTAAATACGATGTAAAGGAATAGTAAAGTGTTAGTTGTTTTTAATTTTAAAAATCAGATGTCAATCAAGCAACAATTAGAATTGTTAGAGAAGTTCAATCAACCAATAAACAAGCAGCATCAATTGATTATAGCTCCTATTATACCAAATTATGATGAGTATCATTTTGACATCGCAGTTCAAAATTTGTCAATTAAAGGAAGAAATGTAGGTGATTTATCACCTAAACATTTAAAACATTACAATATAAACTATGCTTTTGTAGGCCATTTAGAAAGGCAAAAGTGTTTAAATGAAACAACAAGAATTATTCGATCAAAGCTTGACAATGCTTTACAGAAAGATATTGTCCCTATTATTTGTGTAGGAAATCATGAAAATCCTATTTTTGAATGCGCAACATATTTAGATGGTTTGAATCTTCAGGATAAACATATTATCATAGCTTATGAAATATTAAGTGCAACATTAAAAGGAAAAAAGGATTATTCATTTACAAAAGTTGAAGAAAGTTTCCAAGATTTAAAAGATTATTTAGATAATTCAAGTGTAAAGTTTGGGTTTACATATCAGTTGATTTTTGGTGGTGGTGTAAACTGTAAAGATATTGAACAGATTTTAACCATTGGATTTGATGGTATTCTTATTGGAGATAGAATTGAAAGTTTGGTTGAAACCTACCAGTACTTACTAAAAGATACTCTTGTATTGATGTAGAAAGACAAGGAGAAGAAAAAATGAAATCAATTTTAGTAACAGGTGGAGCTGGATATATTGGCTCTCATACTGTAAAGGCACTTTTAGATGCTGATTATGATGTGCATGTTTTGGATAATCTAGCATCAGGTGTCAGGGATGCGGTGGATGTAAGAGCGCACTTTAAAGAACTGGATGTTTATGATGAGCTGGCATTAAAAGATTATTTACAGTTTCATAAAATTGATGCTGTATTGCACTGTGCAGGGGAAATCGTTGTTAGTGAAAGTATTGAAAATCCTAGTAAATATTTTGCGGCTAACGTAGCAGGCATGAACCATGTTTTAAAAGTATTATCAGAAGTAGGCATCAATAAGATGATTTTTTCATCAACGGCTTCAGTTTATGGAAATAATTGTATGGATAAACCAGCAAATGAGGATACGCTATTAAATCCAGTAAATCCTTATGCAGAGACAAAACTGATGGGAGAACGTATGATTTATTGGATGGCCAATCGTTATAATTGGAAATATGTTATTTTTCGTTATTTTAATGTTGCTGGTGCTGCTATGGATGCTTCAAATGGTTTGAGAGTTAAAAATCCGACACATATCATCCCTAATATTAATAAAACGGCTCTGGGACAAAATGATGCTTTAAAAATTTTTGGCGATGATTATGAAACGAGAGATGGTTCATGCATCCGTGATTATATTCATGTTTTAGATTTAGCTCAGGCACATGTAAAGGGACTTGACTATTTGTTTACAGATTCGTCAACGTCACAGATATTCAATCTAGGAACTGAACATGGTTACACTGTCAAGGAGATATACAATACTGTAGAGCAAATTTTACAGAAAAAAATTCCTCATGAAATTGTCGCACGTCGTGTCGGTGATCCAGCAAGTGTGTTAGCAGATACTGCTAAAGTAAGAGAATTTTTAAATTGGCAAGCCTGTTATTCTTTGAAAGATATTATATTATCTGATTATAATTGGCGTGTGAAAGCTGGCAATTCCATTGTCGAATAATTTTTAGAAGTGTAGAAATAGTTTCTACACTTTTTTCTTGAAAATGGTATAATATTATCAAGAAAATTCAAGGAGAATGTGATGTCAAAACCTATTATTTTAACAGGAGATCGTCCAACAGGGAAGTTACATATTGGTCATTATGTAGGAAGTTTGCGAAATCGTGTTTTATTGCAGGATGAAGGGAAATATGAATTATTTGTATTTTTAGCTGATCAACAAGCTTTGACGGATCACGCTAAGGATCCTAAGACAATTGTGGAGTCAATCGGGAATGTGGCATTAGACTATTTAGCTGCTGGCTTAGATCCTGAAAAGACAACTATTTTTATTCAAAGTCAAATCCCAGAGTTGTCAGAACTGTCAATGTATTATATGAATCTGGTATCACTAGCTCGTTTAGAACGTAACCCAACTGTCAAGTCAGAGATTGCTCAAAAAGGATTTGGTGAAAGTATCCCGACTGGTTTTTTAGTTTATCCAATTGCACAAGCAGCAGATATCACTGCTTTTAAAGCAAATTATGTTCCAGTAGGTAATGATCAAAAACCAATGATTGAACAGACTCGTGAAATTGTGCGTTCTTTTAATCATACTTATAGTTGTGATGTCTTGGTAGAGCCTGAAGGCATTTATCCTCAAAATGAAGCTGCAGGGCGTTTACCAGGGCTTGACGGGAATGCAAAAATGTCTAAATCTTTAAATAATGGTATCTATTTATCTGATGATATGGATACTCTACAAAAGAAAGTGATGAGCATGTATACGGATCCTGACCATATCAAGATTGAAGATCCTGGTAAAATTGACGGTAATATGGTTTTTCATTATTTAGATGTATTTGGTCGTCCAGAAGATATGCGAGAAATTACAATAATGAAAGAACACTATCAACAAGGTGGACTGGGAGACGTGAAAACAAAACGCTATTTATTAGAAATTTTAGAGCGTGAATTAGGTCCAATTCGTGAACGTCGTGTTGAATTTTCAAAAGATATGGGAGAAGTCTATACTATGTTACAAAAAGGTAGTGATAGAGCACGGCAAGTAGCTAGTCAAACACTTTTTGAGGTAAAGTCTGCTATGGGAATTAACTATTTTCAATAAAAATGAGCAAAACTATCACCTAACGTGATGGTTTTTACTTTTTACTAAAATAGAGATTGACAAATACAGATAGAATGGTATCATATTAACAATAAATACGAGCTATGCTCAATAAATAAAGAAAAGAGGAATTTGTGGATGTCTAACTGGGACGTTAAATTTTTGAAAAAAGGTTTTACTTTTGATGATGTATTACTCATTCCTGCTGAGAGTCATGTTTTGCCAAATGATGCTAATTTACAAACAAAATTGGCTCAAAATTTGACACTCAATATTCCAATTATCACTGCAGCAATGGATACTGTTACAGAAAGTAAAATGGCCATTGCTATTGCTCGTGCTGGAGGTCTTGGTGTTATTCACAAAAATATGTCTATTGAGCAACAAGCAGATGAAGTTCGGAAAGTTAAACGTTCGGAAAATGGAGTTATCATTGATCCATTCTTCTTGACTCCGACTCATACGGTTTCAGATGCAGAAGAATTGATGGAGCGTTATCGTATCAGTGGAGTTCCTGTTGTTGAAACTCTTGAAAATAGGAAGCTAGTTGGGATTATTACAAATCGTGATATGAGATTTATTATGGATTATAATCAACCTATCTCTGCGCATATGACGAGTAAAAATCTTGTGACAGCTCCTGTTGGAACAGATCTTGAAACAGCAGAACGGATACTTCATGAACATCGCATTGAAAAATTGCCGTTGGTTGATGACTATGGTCGTTTGTCTGGTTTGATTACAATTAAAGATATTGAAAAAGTAATTGAATTTCCAAATGCAGCCAAAGATGAGTATGGTCGTCTTTTGGTTGCTGGTGCAGTAGGAGTTACTTCTGATACATTTGAGCGTGCAGAAGCTTTATTTGAAGCAGGGGCAGATGCCATTGTCATTGATACAGCACACGGACATTCAGCGGGAGTACTTCGGAAAATTGCTGAGATTCGTGCACATTTTCCAGAACGAACGTTGATTGCAGGAAATATTGCCACTGCAGAAGGTGCGCGTGCGTTATACGATGCTGGAGTTGATGTTGTGAAAGTTGGAATTGGTCCAGGTTCAATTTGTACCACTCGTGTCATTGCTGGAGTTGGTGTACCTCAAGTGACTGCGATTTATGATGCTGCACAAGTTGCCCGTGAATACGGGAAAACAATTATCGCAGACGGTGGCATCAAATATTCTGGAGATATTGTAAAAGCTCTGGCTGCGGGAGGTAATGCAGTCATGCTTGGTTCAATGTTTGCTGGCACAGACGAAGCACCAGGTGAAACGGAAATTTTCCAAGGTCGTAAGTTCAAAACTTATCGTGGAATGGGTTCCATTGCTGCTATGAAGAAAGGCTCAAGTGATCGTTATTTCCAAGGTTCTGTCAATGAGGCAAATAAGTTAGTTCCAGAAGGAATTGAAGGTCGTGTAGCTTATAAAGGCGCAGCAGCAGATATCGTTTTCCAAATGATTGGGGGGGTTCGTTCTGGTATGGGCTACTGTGGAGCAGCTAATCTTCAAGAACTACATGATAAAGCACAATTTATCGAAATGAGCGGAGCTGGTTTGAAAGAAAGTCACCCTCATGATGTTCAAATAACGAATGAAGCTCCAAACTATTCTGTTCAATAAAATTATAAAAGCTCTGCACTATATGATGTAGAGCTTTTATAATTAACTAAGTTGACATCGTTGTAAATTTTAATAACATACACTTTACATGTTTTTTTTTGTTAAATTTCCTTCGTGAATTGAGAAAATTTTAATATCAGAAGGCATGTTTTGTAAATGTTCTAGAGTTGTTGTGGTGATAAATGTTTGGATGTTTTGGGAAATAGATTCAAGTAGATTAAGTTGACGGTTATTGTCAAGTTCACTCATGACATCGTCAAGTAGAAGAATTGGTTTTTCTTTAGTAACAGTTTCCATAAGCTCAATTTCTGCCAGTTTGAGAGATAAGACTACGCTTCGATGTTGTCCTTGACTACCAAAATTAGCATTCATATCATTGATATAAAAAGCAATATCATCTCGATGGGGACCAACTCCAGTAGTTTTTTTAAATAAATCTCTGCTACGACTTTGTTTTAATGCAATTCGAAAAGCTTCTTCTAGTTTATTGAAATCTGAAAGTCGAATAGAAGAGCAGTATTTAATAGTTAAATTTTCTAAATTATTTGAGAGTTCCAAATGTTTTTGCTGACCAAAGTATTCTAATTTTTTGAGAAATTCTATTCGATGCTGCATAATGCGGCAACCAAACTCTACTAACTGATCATCCAAGACAGTTAAAAAAGTCTCATCTATTGTTTTTGCTGTCTTTAAATAAGTATTTCTCTGTTTTAGAACATGATGATAATGTGATAAATCAGATAAATAAATTGGTTTAATTTGCCCCAACTCTATATCAACAAATTTGCGTCTAAGGGCTGGAGCTCCTTTAATCAATTGTAAATCTTCTGGAGCAAACAAAACAATATTCATATTTCCAATGTAATCTGATAATTTGCTTTGTTTTAGATGATTAACCTTTGTAATTCTTCCTTTTGGTGTCAAGTCAATCTCTAAAGAAATCTTTCCAGTTTGCTTGACAAGTTGTCCAGATACTTTTAAGGTGTCTTTAGAAAAATAAATTAAATCTTTATCTGAACGAGTTCGATGACTCCGTGTCAATGCAAGAAAATAGATAGCTTCTAAAATATTTGTTTTTCCTTGAGCATTTTGACCTAGAAAAATGTTGAGTCCAGGATGAAAGTCTATTTCAGTTAGCTCGTAATTGCGAAAATGTTGAATTTGTAAGTTTTTTAACCACATATTTAAATACCTGGGAAGCGGATAGGAGCTTTTTTATTAGATTTATTGGCTTTTTGATTTGCTGTTGCTGGTTTACTTTTTTTGATACTTTTGTTCATTTCTTTTACAAGAGCGCCGACTCGTCTTTTTTCTAAAAGCTCTTTTTCGTGCTCAATTCTTTCCTCCTCATTTGGTGCAGTCAATAGTATTTCTAATTTTTGATTTGGAAGAGTGATGATATCGCTAATACGAATTTTCTTTTTGCGACGAGTTTCGAGATCTCCATTAAAATAAACTTGATTTTCTTGAAGAAAACTTTTAATAGCACCACCACTTTGAATGATTCCAACTTCTTTTAATAATGCTTGTAAAGTAATATATTCATCAAATAATTTGTATTTCATAATTCACCTCAATCTTTGTCATTATATCATAATTGGGTGAAAAGATAATATTAAAATTATTCAAACGTATCATGAAGAAAACGTTTTAAGATGAAAGAATAATACTTGAATGAGAAATTAAGCACTGTTTCGTGATATAATAGAGGTCAATAAAAAAAGAAGATGAGGGACGATATGGAGTTGGTTTCTGGAGTAGATCTCCATTTTATAACATCCAAAAAATTTAAAACCAATCGAATAAAAATAAGATTTTCAGCTCCAATGTCTATGGATACGATAGCGGGACGCGTACTGGCTGCAAATATGCTCGAAACAGCTAACGAAATTTATCCCACGTCACAGATCTTTCGTGAGCGATTAGCAAATCTTTATGGTGCGAACTTTTCAACAAGACTATCACGAAGAGGACTCATTCATTATGTAGATTTAGATATTTCCTTTGTTAGTGATGCATTTTTAAGTCGTAAAAATACATTAACAGGAGAGATACTTAATTTTTTAAAAGATAGCTTGTTAAAACCTTTAGTAGATGGAAGGGCTTTTAATCGAACTGTTTTTGAAGTTGAAAAGAAGAATGTACTTAACGATTTAAAAGCTGAAATTGAGGATCACTTTTATCACGCTCATCAAGAACTGAATAAATTATTTTATACAAAGCAAGACATGCAAATTCCTCATTTTGCCACATTAGATTTGGTTGAAAAAGAAACTCCAGAAAGTAGCTTTGCAGTTTTTCAAGACATGCTTCAAAATGATAAGATTGATCTATTTTTTATAGGTGATTTTAATGAGATTGAAGTCTATGAACATTTAAAGATGTTTGGTTTACACCCTCGTCAACCTGAGTTACACTTGCATTATCATCAAGAATTTTCGAATGTTTTAAAAGAGGGATTGAAACAAAATGATGCTCATCAATCCATTATTGAATTAGGATATCATTTTTCAGTTCAATATGGAGATAGGAATCATATCCCTCTTGTTGTATTGAATGGACTTTTAGGTGGTTTTGCTCATTCAAAATTATTTGTTAATATTCGTGAGAAAGAAAGTTTAGCTTACACGATTTCAAGTAGTATTGATATTTTTTCAGGTATGATGCGTATTTACGCTGGAATTGACAGGAAAAATAGGACTAAAACAGTCAGTTTAATTTATCGACAAATTGCAGATTTGAAAAAGGGACGTTTTACAGATGAAGACTTAAATCAGACTAAAAAAATGCTTCGAAATACGATGCTCCTTTCTTTAGATAGGCAAAATACATTGATAGAACGAGCTTATATGGCGTCTGTTTTGCAGAAAAGATTTATGTCAATTGATGTTTGGTTAAATGCTTTAGAAACAGTCACCAGAGAAGATATTATCGTCATTGCAAAACAACTCAGACTACAAGCAGTTTATTTCATGGAAGGAAAATAATGCAAATTTTAAAAATGGAGAGAAAGGATTATCCGGCAGTTGGGGAAGTAGTCTATCAAACTACTTTGCAAAATGGTTTAAGAGTGTTTCTTTTACCCAAACAAGACTTCAATGAAACTTATGGGATTATGACAGCAAATTTTGGGTCAATTGATACTTGTTTTATTCCACGCGGTTCTAATCAAGTTGTTCAATATCCTGCAGGAGTTGCTCATTTTTTAGAACATAAATTATTTGAAGATGAAAATGGCCAGGATATTTTACAACAGTTTGTTAAGTTAGGAGCTGAGAGCAATGCCTTTACAAGTTTTACTAAGACCAGCTATCTTTTTTCAGCGACGGACAATATTTTAGAAAATGTGAGATTGTTGCAAAGTTTACTAGAAAATGCTTATTTTACCGAAGAGTCGGTTCAACGTGAACAGGGGATTATTCAACAAGAAATTAGCATGTATCAAGATAATCCAGATTATTGTTTGTTTTTTCATACTTTAGCAAATCTTTATCCAGACACTTCATTAGCAGAAGATATTGCAGGAAGCATTGAATCAGTTGCGGAAATAACAGTTGAGGATTTGAATGAAAATTTTGAAACCTTTTATCATCCATCCAATATGAGCCTATTGTTGATTGGCAATTTTGACTTAGAAAAGACTATTACTGTTATTCAAGAGCAACAAGAACATCTGGATTCTTTTGCTAAACAAGGACTCATTCAACGCTCTTCTCTTACGTTAAATCCTATTATTGCTACTGGAAGTGTACGAATGGAAGTGGCAAGTTCTAAGCTAGCAATCGGGTTACGTGGAAATCAATCGTTAGCGGAAGTTGATTTATTTCGTTATAAAATTGGTTTAAAACTGCTATTTGCAATGATGTTTGGCTGGACATCTAAAAGATTTCAAGCGCTTTACGAAGTTGGAAAAATAGACAACTCTCTATCGTTAGAAGTTGAGGTAGAAAAAGATTTTCACTTTGTGATGTTGACAATGGATACTAGTGAACCAGTTACTCTATCTCACCAATTTCGTTCGGCAATTCGGGATTTTGAAAAAGATCCTGATGTGACAGAAGAACATCTTGATACTATAAAAAGTGAAATGTTTGGTGATTTTTTGCATGGGCTCAATTCGCTAGAGTATATTGCAACTCAATATAAAACCTTTTCAGAGGGTGAGAATCTATTTGATTTACCCAAAATATTGCAGACAATTAGTTTAGTTGATGTGATTGAGATAGGACATTATTTTATTGATTCTTGTGACATGATTGATTTTACTATTTTTCCAAAATGATTTCATGTTTTAGTGAAATTTGGTAAAATAGTGTTTAATAGAAAGAAGGCTGAGGCGTATGAGAAAAAAAACAATTGGTGAAGTCCTGAGATTGGCTCGTATCAATCAAGGGATGAGCTTAGAAGATTTACAAAAGAAAACAGATATTCAGTTGGAGTTACTAGAAGCTATGGAAGCTGATGATTTTGATCGTCTCCCTAGTCCTTTCTATGCTCGTTCTTTTCTAAGAAAATATGCTTGGGCTGTTGATTTAGATGAGCGAATTATTCTTGATGCTTATGAAGAAGGAAGCATGATTACTTATGATGAAGTGGACATTGATGAGGAAGAGAATTCTAGAAGCCGAAGAACGAAAAGGCAGCGAACTTCTTTTTTGCCATTATTCTACTTAACCATTCTAGCATTAGCTATTTTAGTCTTTGTTAGTTATTATGTTTGGACATATGTTCGTCATAATTCGTTAACCACAAATCCTTCATCAAGTTATAGTGTTGTAAATAAACAAACAACTACTTCATCTAGCTCAAATGATGAATCTACTTCTAGTGAATCTTCTAACAGTTCCAAAACAAATTTGACTGTATCCGGAAACGGCAGCAACTTGACAGCGATATTGACAGGCGCAGTCAAACCTGTCAATTTAAAACTATCTGTTAATGATACAACTAGCTGGGTAAGTGTTACAGGTACAGACTTAGAAGGTGGTGCAACATTAAGCCCTGAAAATCAAAGTGTGTCAACCACTATTTCACCAGGAACTACATCAACAATTACTCTTGGTGTGGTTCAAGGTGTGACAATTACAATAGATAATCAGCAGATTGATACATCAGGCTTGACAAGTTTGACAGGTACAATTACACTTATAATAAATAATTAAGGAAATGAAAATGAAAAAAGAAAATATTCCTAATGCTTTAACTTTGTTACGGATTGCTTTAATTCCAATTTTTATTTTAGTTCTATCCTTAAGTTACTCTGTTGGAATGCATGTTTTTGCAGCGATTATTTTTGCAGTAGCTAGTATTACAGATTACTTGGATGGCTATTTAGCTCGTAAATGGAATGTTGTAACGAACTTCGGGAAATTTGCTGATCCAATGGCAGATAAGTTATTAGTAATGTCGGCTTTTATTATGTTGATTGAAATGAATATGGCACCTGCTTGGGTTGTTGCAATTATCATCTGCAGAGAGTTAGCTGTGACAGGTTTGCGGTTATTATTGGTTGAAACTGGGGGGACAGTCTTAGCTGCTGCTATGCCAGGAAAAATAAAAACATTTACGCAGATGTTTTCCATTATTTTTTTGTTATTGCACTGGACATTGCTAGGACAAATTTTGCTATATATTGCATTGATTTTTACGATTTATTCGGGTTATGACTATTTCAAAGGAAGTGCCTATCTCTTTAAAGATACATTTAGATAATATGAAAAATATCATTGACGTTCAGCATTTAAAGTATAAATATGATAATCATGTAGAGGACTATATTCTTAAAGATGTGACGTTTCACGTGAAACAAGGAGAGTGGTTGTCTATTGTAGGTCATAATGGCAGTGGCAAATCTACGACAATTCGTTTAATAGACGGTCTGTTAGAAGCAGAAAGTGGCGAGATTATCATTGATGGAGATGAATTAACTCTTGAAAATGTATGGGAAAAGCGCCGGCATATTGGGATGGTTTTTCAAAATCCAGACAATCAATTTGTGGGAGCAACCGTTGAGGATGATGTCGCTTTTGGTTTGGAAAACCAAGGAATGGATTACCAAACGATGTTTGACAGAGTTCAAGAAGCGTTAGATATTGTTGGGATGCAAGACTTTAAAGAACGTGAACCTGCAAGACTTTCTGGTGGGCAAAAGCAGCGTGTGGCTATTGCTGGTGTGGTTGCTTTGCGTCCTGATATCGTTATTTTAGATGAAGCAACTAGTATGTTGGATCCAGAAGGGCGTTTAGAGTTAATTCAGACAGTTAAAAAGATTAAAGATCAACATGGTATGACTGTTATTTCTATCACACATGATTTGGATG
Source organism: Streptococcus sp. SN3 (assembly GCF_030439905.1). Lineage (NCBI taxonomy): Bacteria > Bacillati > Bacillota > Bacilli > Lactobacillales > Streptococcaceae > Streptococcus > Streptococcus sp. SN3. Next base: position 122,179 of record NZ_JAQFJF010000005.1, on the reverse strand, counting down.
AAGTAGCTCTTAGTGATCGAGTTTTGGTGATGAAAGAAGGACAGGTAGAATCGACTAGTACACCAAGTGAGCTTTTCTCACGAGCGGATTTAGAGGATTTAGGTTTAGATGAACCTTTTACAAATCAAGTAAAAGCAACTTTGCTGAATTCAGGCTTTCAATTGCCAAAGCGCTATTTAACAGAAAAAGAATTGCAGGATTATTTATGGGAATTACTTTAGAAAATGTTAGTTATACTTATCAAGCAGGCACTCCTTTTGAGAGTCCTGCACTTTTTGAAGTCAATTTAGAAATAAAAAATGGATCATATATTGCTTTGGTTGGTCATACAGGTAGTGGAAAATCAACTATTTTACAATTGCTGAATGGACTTTTAGTGCCAACTGAAGGAAGTGTTGTGATTGATGATGTCAAAATTACTTCGACATCTATAAACAAGGATATTAAACAAGTACGTAGAAAAGTGGGATTGGTTTTTCAATTTGCTGAAAGTCAGATTTTTGATGAGACAGTTTTAAAAGATGTTGCTTTTGGTCCACAAAATTTTGGAGTATCAAAAGAAGATGCTGAACGTTTAGCACGTGAAAAATTAACTCTTGTCGGAATTTCAGAAGAATTATTTGAACGTAGCCCATTTGAATTATCTGGAGGACAAATGCGTCGAGTAGCCATAGCTGGTATTTTAGCCATGGAGCCAGAAATTCTTGTCTTGGATGAGCCAACAGCTGGTTTAGATCCCGCTGGACGAAAAGAATTGATGAGCTTATTTAAGCGATTACATGAAGCAGGAATGACTATTGTTTTGGTAACACATTTGATGGATGATGTTGCTAATTTTGCGGATACTGTCTATGTGATGGAAAAAGGAAGACTAGTCAAAAGCGGAGAGCCTCGGCAAGTTTTCCAAGATGTAGCATTTATGGAAAGTATTCAACTAGGAGTTCCCAAAATTACAAAATTTGCACAAGAATTAGAAAATAGAGGGCTAACTTTTCCATATTTACCTATCACTATAGAAGAATTTAAGGAGGTATTCCATGGATAGTATGATTTTGGGGCGATATGTTTCTGGAAATTCAATCATTCATCGACTAGATCCTCGCAGCAAACTTTTGTCAATGTTTTTCTTTATTTTAATTATCTTTTTAGCAAATAATATTGTGACCAATGGACTATTGTTCATCTTTGCAATATTACTAGTTGGGCTTTCAAAGATTCCTTTAGTTTTTTTCCTTAAAGGATTAAGATCTATGGTCTTTTTGATTGCTTTTACTACTTTATTCCAACTATTTTTTACATCTGGTGGCTCGTTGTTATTTCAATTTGGCTTTATAAGAATCACAGAGGTAGGTTTAGCTCAGTCAGGCATCATTTTTAGCCGCTTTCTTTTAATTATTATTTTTTCTACTCTCCTGACTTTAACAACCATGCCACTTAGTTTGGCAGACGCAGTTGAATCATTATTGCGGCCTTTAGCAGTATTAAAGGTACCCGTTCATGAAATAGGGTTGATGTTGTCAATGAGTTTACGCTTCGTCCCTACTTTGATGGATGACACAACACGGATTATGAATGCTCAAAGGGCGCGTGGGGTTGATTTTGGTGAAGGAAGTGTTGTTCAAAAGGTAAAATCAATTATTCCTATTTTGATTCCGTTATTTGCTTCTAGCTTTAAGCGTGCAGATGCTTTGGCAACTGCTATGGAAGCGAGAGGTTATCAAGGTGGTGTAGGAAGAAGCCGTTACCGTCAGTTGAGGTGGAAAAAAGAAGACACACTTTCTATTTTTACTATGTTTGTCTTAGGTTTGATGTTATTTTTCTTAAAAAGTTAAAAAACTTATATTATTGTTAGCAAAAAAACGCCTTTTAAAGCGTTTTTTGCGTATAAAATCAATATTTCTGTAATCTTTGTAATACAATTATAAGATTAGAGTAATATTTTATGTGTAATATAGTATTATACGAAAAAAGGAGAAATTGATATATACATGAAATCAATGAAATTAACGTTATCAGGACTTCTTACTGCAGTTGCTTTTTTTGCAACAGGAACTATTGCAAGTGCTGAATCTTATACTGTTAAATCAGGCGATACTTTATCAGAAATTGCTAAAGAAAAAAATACATCAGTTGAAAAGTTAGTTGAGCTCAATAAAATTAAAAATCCGGACTTGATTAAAGTTGGACAAATTTTAGAGCTTGATGAAGAGAATCTTTCAGCAGGTTCGACAGAGGCTGCAACAGAAGAAGCTGTAACTTATGAAGATGTGACGTATAATGCACCTGCTGCTTCAACTACTTATTCGCAACCAGCTACAGCAAATCATTCTTCAAATGTTGTTCTTTCTAATGGTAATACAGCAGGAGCGACAGGTGCTTATGCAGCTGCTCGTATGGCAGAATTAACAGGTGTTCCAGCGTCAACTTGGGAACAGATTATTGCTCGTGAGTCAAACGGACAAGTTAATGCTTATAACCCATCAGGAGCTAGTGGTCTTTTTCAAACAATGCCAGGTTGGGGTTCAACAGCTACAGTAGATGATCAAATTCAGGCTGCTTATCGTGCATATAGTGCACAAGGGTTATCAGCTTGGAATTACTAAGTGGAATAACAAGAACGGATTAATTAAAAGATGAATAAATCAAGTAAAGATTTATTCATCTTTTTTGTATATCGTAAATATAGTTTACAACTTATGTAAAGTATTGTTTATCAACGCTGTTAAAAGATTTTGTGGTGAATTTGAGATAAAATCTGCTCCATTGTTAATTAATTCATCTCGATATCCAAATCCCCACAAAACTCCTAGAGTGTTCATTCCAACGGATTTTCCACCTATCATATCAAATTTGGTATCTCCGACGATAACAGATTGGTTAAGGTTGGCATGAGAATAGTTTAAAGCGCGTGTTAAAACATCGGCTTTATGGTAAGAATTCGGAAGTGAGCCAAAGATGCCATTGAAATGCTTATCAATTTTTAGGTATTGTGCCATTTTATTAGCCATCACTTCATTTTTACTAGTAGTGATATAGATATGGTAATCTGAATTTTCTAATTCTAATAAAAGTTCCTTTACACCATGGTAAAGCTGAGTTTCAAACACACCTTTATTTTTATAATATTCTCTAAATAAAGCAATAGCATGATTGATATCAGCTTCTGGAACAACAGAAGCAAAGCTTACTTCTAAAGGTGGTCCAATGAAGGTATCTAACTCTTTGTTATCAGGGGTTTTGATATTTAACGAGGTGAATGCATAGTGGAAAGCATTTTTGATTCCTGCTGAACTATCAACAAGTGTTCCATCTAAATCGAAAAAAATATACTTAAAATTTTGCATAGTCTGTATTTTTATAAGGGAGACAGTCTGGAAGATTGTTGAGGTTGCGAATGAAGAAAAAGAAGGTTTTGTTAAAAGTACTCTTCTCAGCTTGAAAAGTGAACAGTGTTGAGATTTGTCTTGCAAATCTTATCAGCTTCAAAGCGCTACTTTGAGCAACAGTTATTGCAGCGTTGGTGTCTTATACAGTGTACTTTGAAGCTGGAGGTTGTTATCCCAGCTTTTTTGTATAAAAAGAGATCAATCTCCAAAAATTTCTTTAGACAGTTTACGACCAGTAGGTGTAGTTGCTAAACCACCTTCAGCAGTTTCGCGAAAAGCAGTTGGCATGCTAACCCCGACTTGATACATAGCATCAATCACTTCATCAACGGGAATTTTAGATTCAATTCCTGCTAAAGCCATGTCGGCTGCAATGAAAGCATAACTAGCTCCCATAGCGTTTCGCTTGACACAGGGAACCTCTACCAAACCTGCAACGGGATCACAGATTAATCCAAGCATATTTTTAATGATAAAACAAATTGCTTGACTGGCTTGAAATGGTGTGCCCCCAGCTGCTAGAACAAGTGCTGCTGCACTCATGGCTGCTGCTGACCCGACTTCAGCTTGACAGCCTCCTTCGGCTCCTGAAATGGATGCATTATTAGCGATAACTAGACCAAAAGCTCCAGCAGTTAATAGAAAGTCTAGTTGTTGTGTTTCAGTAAGTTCTAATTTTTCAATAGCTGATGTGAGAACGGCAGGTAAACAACCAGCACTTCCAGCTGTTGGTGTTGCACAAACTAGCCCCATTTTAGCATTATATTCATTGACAGCAATAGCATTTTTTGCTGCCGTTAAGACAGTGTAATCTGAAAGTGCTTTTCCTGATTGAATATATTTGTGAAGTTTGGTTGCATCACCACCTGTTAAACCACTCCGAGATTTACTTTCATCTAATCCCATAATGACAGAGGCTTTCATAACTTCTAGATTTCTGGTCATCAACCGTAAAACTTCATCTCGTTCACGCCCTGTCAGTTCGTATTCAGTAGCAATCATAAGTTCGGCAACGCTGCCTTGAAAGTCTAAATCAGCTTGTTCTACTAATTCTTTGATTGAATAAAACATAAGTTCTCCTATTTGAAGAAATTGACATTGTGGAGATGAGGAATTTTGCGAATTTCTTCTATTGCTTCCTCGCAACTGCGATTATCAACTTCGATAATCATAATTGCTTTTTCACCAGCTTTTTCTCTTGTGACATTCATTTGTGCAATATTGATGTTGTAACGAGAAAGTGCTTCAGTAACATGAGCAATCATTCCAGGTATATCTTGATGAACGATAATGATGGTCGGAGTGTTCATACTGAGCGAAACAGAGAAACCATTTAATTCAGTCACTTGGATATTTCCACCACCAATAGAAATACCAGTAACGCTAATCGTTTTCCGATCATTTTTAACGGTTATTTTAGTTGTATTTGGATGTGGAGCATTGCTATCTTTTTGAATCGTCCAGACAATTTTAATGCCTCTTTTATGAGCAATCTCAAGGCTGTTTGGAATTTCAGGATCATCTGTGTCCATCCCAAGAATCCCAGCCACCAGAGCTAGGTCTGTACCATGTCCCCGATAAGTTTTTGCAAAAGAATTAAATAGTTGAAATTCAACTTCTGTTGGCTCGTCATCAAAAATTGATGAAACAATTTTTCCAATACGAACAGCACCTGCTGTATGACTGCTAGACGGACCAATCATCACAGGTCCAATAATATCAAAAACAGATTGAAATTTTAGTGAGTTCATCGTAACTCCTTATAAGTTCATTGTCTTCATTATATCAAAGTTCAGTATATTTTTCTGCCTTTTTAATTGATAAAATGGATGTGCCCCAACTTCTAGACTTGCTTCAATGTAACTTTTCTTATAGTAACCTTAAAGCAAAGAAATATAGGGTGGATTTTAGTCTTTCTTCAATTTGTTTGTAATATTTTTAATGAAAGGAAAAACCAAGAGTAATAATTAAGGTATATGATAGTTCTATCATAGAAAAGGAGAATTTAAATGATGTTGAATTTAAATAGCACAAATAAAAAAACAAAAGTAAGTTTAATGAGTTTAACAGCAACAGCGCTGTTCTTTCTTCCTACATTTGCAAATGCAGATAGCTATACAGTAAAATCTGGAGATACTCTTTCAGCTATCGCTGCATCACATAATACAACAGTTGATCACATTGCTCAGAAAAATAAGATTAGCAATATTCATCTGATTAGTGTTGGGCAAGTATTAGAGTTAGATGATACCACTACAACTACTACGGCATCAAGCAATTCTACAACTACTACATCTGATCTGAGTGCTGAAGATGCAGCAGCAAAAGAATGGATTGCACAAAAAGAATCAAGTGGTAGTTACACAGCACAAAATGGACAATATTATGGTCGTTACCAATTGAGTTTATCTTACCTAAATGGTGACTTATCAGCAGAAAATCAAGAAAAAGTAGCAGACGCTTATGTAGCAGGTCGTTATGGTTCTTGGTCAGCTGCTAAGGCTTTCTGGCTAGCAAATGGTTGGTATTGATGAATACGAGAAATAATTGAGGTTGGGACAAAATGTTCCAGCCTGTTTTTTACGATAGAAGTTGCAAAGTCATTCACTAGATTCCAAGAAATTCTTTTGATGGAGTATCCATTTTTCAATCACTGTCTCAATAGTTGTTATCTACCACATTTTTAGTTTACAGCGGTGTAAAGGTAGAACTATTTGGCTGTTGAAATTTGTTCTTAAACTTATTTCATGTTATAATAAACCTTGCTCTAAGCGACCTTCAATCGTTGAAAGCACAGCACGACCTTCAATCGTGAAATAACGAAAAGATGGGAGAATACAATGAGTGATAACTCTAAAATTCGTGTCGTTGTTGGTATGAGCGGAGGTGTTGATTCATCAGTAACTGCTTTGCTCTTGAAAGAGCAAGGTTATGATGTGATTGGCATTTTCATGAAAAACTGGAACGATACAAATGAATTTGGTGTTTGCACAGCTACAGAAGACTACAAGGATGTAGCAGCTGTTGCAGATCAAATTGGCATTCCTTACTACTCTGTCAACTTTGAAAAGGAGTACTGGGATCGCGTTTTTGAATATTTCTTGGCAGAATACCAAGCTGGTAGGACTCCAAACCCAGATGTCATGTGTAACAAGGAAATCAAGTTTAAAGCCTTCCTTGACTATGCTTTGACACTGGGAGCAGATTATGTGGCAACAGGTCACTATGCGCGTGTGAAGCGCGATGAAGATGGGACTGTTCATATGCTGCGAGGAGTGGATAATGGCAAAGATCAGACTTATTTCCTTAGTCAGTTATCACAAGAGCAACTACAAAAGACAATGTTTCCGTTGGGACATTTAGAAAAGTCTGAAGTTCGAGCAATAGCTGAAAAAGCTGGTTTGGCTACAGCTAAGAAAAAAGACTCAACTGGTATTTGCTTCATCGGCGAAAAGAATTTTAAAGAGTTTCTGAGTCAATACTTACCAGCCCATACCGGTCACATGATGACTCTGGATGGCCGAGATATGGGTCAGCATGCTGGGTTGATGTATTATACTATTGGCCAGCGAGGTGGTCTTGGAATTGGTGGTCAGCATGGTGGTGATAATGAACCTTGGTTCGTTGTTGGAAAAGATCTCAGTCAAAATATTCTTTATGTTGGTCAAGGCTTTTATCATGACAACTTAATGTCAACCAGCCTTGACGCTAGTCAGGTTCATTTCACAAAAGAAATGCCAGAAGAATTTACTATGGAATGTACTGCTAAGTTTCGCTATCGTCAGCCAGATTCTAAGGTGACAGTTACTGTAAAGGGTGACAAGGCAACTGTCAACTTTGCAGAACCTCAACGTGCTATTACACCTGGACAAGCTGTTGTTTTTTATGATGGAGAAGAATGTTTGGGTGGTGGTTTGATTGATAATGCCTATAAAAATGGTAAGCTTCAACAGTATATTTAGATTGACATATTTTAGCAATCTGCTAAAATAGATGTAGCAATAACTATGATGGTCAAAGCTCATGGATGTTGCAGGCTTTTTGTCCTGCACTTCTAGAGGTTTGACTTTTTTGGTGAAAAAATAAGGAAAGAAAAGATGACATACAATTTTACTGAAAGTTATGATATTGTCGTAATTGGAGCAGGGCATGCAGGTGTTGAGGCTTCACTAGCAGCCAGCCGGATGGGCTGTAAAGTTTTACTTGCGACAATCAATATTGAAATGTTAGCCTTTATGCCTTGTAATCCTTCTATTGGAGGTTCTGCTAAGGGAATTGTTGTACGGGAAGTGGATGCTCTAGGCGGAGAGATGGCTAAGAATATAGATAAAACTTATATTCAGATGAAGATGCTTAATACTGGGAAAGGGCCTGCTGTTCGTGCTCTTCGTGCTCAAGCAGATAAAGAACTCTATTCCAGAGAAATGCGTAAGACGGTTCAACACCAAGAAAATCTGACTTTGCGTCAAACCGTTATAGATGAGATTCTAGTTGAGAATGGGAAAGTCATTGGTGTGAAAACAGCTACGCATCAAGAGTTTGCTGCAAAGGCAGTTGTTGTAACGACCGGTACAGCCCTGCGTGGAGAAATTATTATTGGGGATTTGAAGTATTCTTCTGGTCCTAATCATAGTTTAGCTGCAATTAACTTAGCAGATAATTTACGTGACTTAGGGTTTGAAATTGGACGTTTTAAAACAGGAACGCCACCACGTGTAAAGGCGGCGTCAATTGATTATGATAAAACAGAAATTCAGCCAGGAGATAAGAAGGCAAACCATTTCTCTTACACTTCTAGAGATGAAGATTATATTAAGGATCAGATTCCTTGTTGGTTGACTTATACTAATGCAGGGAGTCATGAAATTATTCAAAACAATCTTTATCGTGCACCAATGTTTTCAGGAGTGGTGAAGGGTGTTGGTCCACGTTACTGCCCATCCATTGAAGACAAAATTGTTCGTTTTGCGGACAAAGAACGCCACCAACTTTTCTTGGAACCGGAAGGACGAGATACAGAAGAAGTTTATATTCAGGGGCTTTCAACGAGTTTGCCAGAAGATGTTCAAAAAGACTTAGTGCATTCTATTAAGGGACTTGAAAATGCTGAATTAATGCGAACTGGCTATGCGATTGAATATGATATGATTATGCCACATCAGCTTCGTGCTACTCTAGAAACTAAGAAAATCTCAGGTTTATTTACAGCTGGGCAAACAAATGGGACATCTGGTTATGAGGAAGCAGCGGGGCAAGGCATTGTTGCAGGGATCAATGCAGCTCTAAAAATTCAAGGAAAACCAGAACTGATTTTGAAACGCAGTGATGGTTATATTGGGGTCATGATTGATGACTTGGTCACTAAGGGAACGGTAGAGCCGTATCGTCTTTTGACTAGTCGAGCCGAATATCGTCTCATTTTACGTCATGACAATGCGGATATGCGATTGACTGAAATTGGACGTAAAGTAGGATTGGTTGATGATGAGCGCTGGCTGCGTTTTGAAATTAAGAAACATCAATATGAAACTGAAATGAAGCGTTTGAATTCTATTAAATTAAAGCCAATTAAAGAAACGAATGAAATGGTTGAAAAATTAGGCTTTAAACCATTGACAGACGCAGTTACAGCGAAAGAATTTTTGCGTCGTCCAGAAGTTTCATATCAAGATGTTGTCAATTTTATCGGCTCAGCAGCGGAAGATTTAGATGAAAAAATTATTGAATTGATTGAGACCGAAGTCAAATACGAGGGTTATATCTCTAAAGCGCTGGATCAAGTTGAGAAGATGAAGCGCATGGAAGAAAAACGTATTCCGGCAACTATAGATTGGGATGATATTGATTCTATTGCGACAGAAGCTCGTCAGAAGTTTAAGAAAATTAATCCAGAAACTATTGGGCAAGCGAGTCGGATTTCTGGTGTCAATCCTGCAGATATTTCTATTTTGATGGTTTATTTGGAAGGTAAATCACGAAGTATTTCGAAAAACCAGGAAAAAACAAAAAAATAATGATGAAGATACTTGTTCATACTATTGAACAAGTATCTTTTTCGTGAAAAATGTTTGACAAGTTTGTAAACTATTGAGTTAGTAAAGTTGAGAAAACAGTGACAGAACTTGTTTTTCCTTGTAAAGTAGACCAAGTGGTAATAGAAAGATTGATGTCTAACAAGATATTTGGCTTGCTTTATACAGGGAAAGCTCGCTTTTTTAGAGCTTTTATGGTAAAATGGCGGTTAAGAGGTTTATGATGGAAAAATTTCGTTTTACTCCAATCCATTTTGTAATCATGGGTGTTATTTCCTTTGGAATTTTAGCTATTTTATTAAGAGTTCTTGGTAGCGGCATTTTGATGTTAGTTGTGCTTTTTTTGGTGCTGGCTATTTTGATTTTTCTATTGATTTTCCAACAAAAAAGTTATGAACTTAATGAAGTAGAACAAATCCAGTATGTAAACAATCAAGCAGAAAACAGTTTGGCGTCATTACTTGAAAGGATGCCAGTTGGTGTTGTGAAAGTTGACCAAGCATCTGGAAATGTTGAATGGTTTAATCCCTATGCAGAGTTGGTTCTCACCAATGAAGATGGTGAGTTTGATATGGATTTACTGCAAAAAATCACTAAAATACCATTTGAAAATACAGGATCGTATGCAACGATTGGTGATACCAAATATTCAGTGTATCTGGATCAGGCTTCAAGTGTGTTTTACTTTTTTGATGCGTCTAGCGAATATGAAGCAACTACAGAACTCGTGACGACAAGACCAGTTATCGGCATTGTTTCAGTTGATAATTATGATGATCTGGAGGATGTTGTGTCAGATTCAGATATTAGTCATATTAATAGTTTCATCGCAAAGTTTGTTGCTGAATTTGCCGAAAAATACGCCATGTTTTCTCGTCGTGTGGGGATGGATCGTTTTTATATTTTTACAGATTACACAGTTTTGGATCAGTTAATGCAAGATAAGTTCACAGTGATTGATCAGTTTAGGGAAGAGGCGAAAAAGCGGGAAATTCCTCTTACTTTGAGTATGGGATTTTCGTATGGAGATAGCAATCATGAACAGATTGGTAAAGTAGCTCTGTTAAACTTGAACCTTGCTGAAGTTCGTGGTGGTGATCAGGCTGTTGTAAAAGAAAATGATGAGTCAAAGAATCCAGTTTATTTTGGTGGTGGATCAGCTGCATCTGTGAAACGGACGCGTACTCGCACGCGCGCTATGATGACTGCTATTTCAGATAAGATTAAAAGTGTGGACCAAGTTTTTGTGGTTGGGCATAGAAACTTGGATATGGATGCACTGGGCTCTGCTGTTGGAATGCAAGTATTTGCTAGCAATATTATTGATCAGACCTATGCTGTCTATGATCCTCATCAAATGGCTGCTGATATTGAGCGAGCAGTTCATAGATTGCAAGATGAAGGAGAGACCAATCTTCTTTCGGTCGCTGATGCGATGACAATGGTAACGAATCGCTCTTTACTAATTATGGTGGATCATTCAAAAACAGCTCTGACCTTATCAAAGGAATTTTATGATTTATTTCATCAAATTATCGTCATTGACCACCATAGAAGAGACCAGGATTTTCCAGAAAATGCCATTATTAGCTACATTGAAAGTGGAGCAAGCAGTGCTTGTGAATTAGTGACAGAATTGATTCAATTCCAAAATTCTAAGCATCGACGTTTGAGTAAAATGCAAGCTAGTGTATTGATGGCTGGAATTATGCTGGATACGAAGAAATTTTCTTCGCGTGTCACTAGTCGAACATTTGATGTAGCAAGTTATTTGCGCACGCGTGGAAGTGACAGTGTAGCCATTCAGGATATTTCTGCCACAGACTTTGATGAGTACCGTGAGGTGAATGAGCTAATTTTAAATGGTAAGAAAATCTTGCCAAATGTACTTGTAGCCACTGGAGCAGAAGAAAAATGCTATGATACAGTTGTTATTAGTAAAGCTGCAGATGCTATGCTAGCTATGTCGGGAATTGAAGCGAGTTTTGTTGTCAGCAAAAATAAACAAAATAGTATATCGATATCTGCTCGTAGTCGTAGTAAAATCAATGTACAGCGGATTATGGAAGAGCTTGGCGGAGGCGGTCATTTTAATTTGGCAGCAGCGCAAATTTCTGACCAGACAATCGCACAAATCATCCAACGGTTGAATGAAATTATTGTTCATGAAGTACTAAAAGATAAGGAGTTAAAGAAATGAAAGTAATTTTTTTAGCAGATGTTAAAGGAAAAGGGAAAAAAGGCGAGATTAAAGAGGTGCCAACTGGTTATGCACAGAACTTTTTGATTAAAAAAAATCTTGCAAAGGAAGCAACTGCTGCAGCTATTGGTGAACTTCGTGGTAAACAAAAATCAGAAGAAAAAGCGCATGCAGAAATGTTAGCTGAAGCACAAGCTATTAAGGAAAAGCTGGAAGCAGAAAATACAATTGTTGAATTTACTGAAAAAGTAGGACCAGATGGACGTACTTTTGGTTCTATTACCAATAAAAAAATTGCTGAAGAATTACAAAAGCAATTTGGAATTAAGATTGATAAACGATTGATTCAAGTCAAGAATCCTATTCGTTCTGTTGGCTTGATTGATGTGCCAGTGAAAATTTATCAAGATGTGACTAGCGTTATCAATTTACGTGTAAAAGAAGGCTAATAAAGAAGATTATTTTTTGAGGAGGTCTTATGGCAGATATTGATGAATTGCGAGTACAGCCGCAAGACATTTTGGCAGAACAATCTGTTTTAGGTGCGATTTTTATTGATGAGAGTAAGCTAGTTTTTGTTCGTGAATATATCGAGCCAAACGACTTCTTTAAATATGCCAATCGCTTAATTTTTAAAGCGATGATTGATTTGGCAGATCGAGGTGATGCCATTGATGCAACGACTGTTCGTAATATTTTAGACAGTCAGGGTGATTTGCAAAACATTGGTGGTTTGTCTTACTTGGTTGAAGTTGTAAATTCAGTGCCGACTTCTGCCAATGCTGAATATTATGCTAAAATTGTAGCAGAGAAGGCTGTTCTGCGGCGGTTAATTTCACGTTTGACAGACTCTATCAACCTAGCTTATGATGGTGCTAGTCCTGCAGATGAAATCATTGCTGGAGCGGAAAAAGCGTTAATTGATGTTAGTGAAAATGCTAGTCGAAGTGGTTTTAAAAATATCAAAGAGATTTTGAATCTTAATTTCGGTAGTTTGGAAACACGCTCCCAACAAACTTCTGATATTACAGGGATTGCGACAGGTTATCAAGATTTAGATCATATGACGACTGGTCTCCATGAAGAAGAGCTCATCATTGTGGCAGCTCGTCCTGCGGTTGGTAAGACTGCTTTTGCCCTCAATATTGCACAAAATATTGGAACCAAGTTAGATAAAACAGTTGCTATTTTTTCTCTAGAAATGGGTGCCGAGAGCTTAGTAGACCGGATGTTGGCGGCTGAGGGTTTGATTGAATCGCATTCAATCCGAACGGGACAATTGACAGATGAAGAATGGAGCAAGTATGCGATTGCACAAGGAAATTTAGCAGAAGCTAGCATTTACATTGACGATACACCAGGAATTCGGATTACAGAGATTCGTTCACGTGCTCGAAAATTAGCGCAAGAAACAGGAAATCTTGGCTTGATTTTAATTGATTACTTGCAATTAATTACAGGGACTGGTCGAGAAAATCGTCAACAGGAAGTTTCTGAAATTTCTCGTCAATTAAAGATTTTAGCAAAAGAGTTGAAAGTTCCAGTCATTGCGTTGAGCCAGCTTTCGCGTAGTGTGGAGCAACGTCAGGATAAGAGACCAGTTTTGTCAGATATTCGTGAGTCTGGTTCAATTGAGCAGGATGCGGATATTGTAGCTTTTCTTTACCGTGATGACTATTATGAACGGGGCGGTGAAGAAACTGAAGGGATTCCAAACAACAAAGTCGAAGTGATTATCGAAAAGAACCGTAGCGGTGCACGTGGTACGGTGGAATTGATTTTTCAAAAAGAATACAATAAGTTTTCAAATATTTCTAAGAGAGAGGAATAGATAATGAGTGATGCATTTACAGATGTTGCAAAAATGAGAAAAATTAAAGAAGAAATCAAGGCCCATGAAGGAAAAATGGTAGAAATGACTCTTGAAAACGGTCGTAAACGTCAAAAAAATAAGCAAGGTCGTTTAATCGAAGTCTATCCTTCTTTGTTTATCGTTGAATATACCAACAATAGTAGTAATCCAGGTGAAATTGAAAATACTTACGTCGAATCCTATACTTATTCGGATATTTTAACAGAGAAAAACTTGATTCGGTATTTAGATTAAGATAAATTTATTTTAATGTAATGCGGCTGGAGTAAGAAATGATTAAAAATCTAATTTTTGATTTTGGCAATGTTTTAATTGAATGGAACCCTGCTAAGATTTTAGCTGCTTTCGTAGAGGATGCAGAAGATCGTAAGCGTGTCAAAACGGCTGTTTTTGACTCGGGAATTTGGGCTCAGACGGATATTGGAGAATTAAGCTTGAAACAAGCCATTCGGAAAGCTCAAAAATTGCTAGACGGTTCGTATGCTCCTACTGTTGAAGCTGTTTTTACTCGTTGGTATGAGGTAATAGATAGCTATTATCAGCTACAAGAGAAAATTTTTGAATGGGTTCAGATGGGGTATAGTATTTATATTTTATCTACTACCAGTGAGATCTTTTATATAGTTGAAAATGCCGGTTTATTACCAATGACAAAAGTATTGACGGGGAAAATCCTTTCTTACGAAGTAGGATGTGCAAAACCAGATAAAAGTATCTATCAAAAATTACTGACCCAGTATACATTGCAAGCTAGTCAATGTGTATTTATAGATGATCTACAGGTTAATCTAGATACTGCTAAAAGTCTGGGGTTTGAAACTATTTTAGCAACATCTGAACAGCAAAATATAATTGCGATAGAGGAATTATTGCAAAAGAAAGGTTTTTTCCATAGAAAGAAATAATCTGACAAAATCCATCTTTACAGATAGGATTTTTTTTGATATAATGGCTTTTGTGTGAAATAGCAGCAGGAGAGCATGAAGCTCGTCAACAGAACATTAGCTATAAAAAGTAACCTTGGCTGTTTAGGCGAAAATGTTCTGCACGAATCAGGGCTTTCTAAGTGACTATTTCCTCAAATTATTATTTTTACAGGAGGACATATTTATGTCACGTTATACAGGACCTTCTTGGAAACAAGCTCGTCGTTTGGGTCTTTCACTTACAGGTACAGGTAAAGAATTGGCACGTCGTAACTACGTACCAGGTCAACATGGACCAAATAACCGTAGCAAATTGTCAGAATATGGTTTGCAATTGGCTGAAAAACAAAAACTTCGTTTTACTTACGGCGTAGGTGAAAAGCAATTCCGTAACTTGTTCGTACAAGCAACTAAAATCAAAGGTGGAATCCTTGGTTTCAACTTCATGCTTCTTTTGGAACGTCGCTTGGATAATGTTGTTTACCGTCTTGGTCTTGCAACTACTCGTCGTCAAGCTCGTCAATTCGTAAACCACGGTCACATCCTTGTTGACGGAAAACGCGTTGATATCCCATCATACCGCGTAACCCCAGGTCAAGTGATTTCAGTTCGTGAAAAATCATTGAAAGTACCTGCAATTCTTGAAGCGGTTGAAGCAACTCTTGGACGTCCGGCATTCGTATCGTTTGATGCTGACAAATTGGAAGGTTCATTAACTCGTTTGCCAGAGCGCGACGAAATCAACCCAGAAATCAATGAAGCGCTTGTCGTTGAATACTACAACAAACAACTTTAATCTAAGACTTATCCGAAGTTGGGAAGACTCCCAGCTTCTTTTTTATGACTCATTGAAAATATCAAAAAAGAGAAAATGAATATACTGACCCCAAAAAAGTTAGATTTTTTCTGTCTAACTTTTGGGGTGCAGTTCAAATTCGTTTTCTCTTTTCTAGTTTTAAAAGTGATGAGCATTTTTGTCTTGAAGTTTTTCACATTTTAACACTAAATGGCTTTATTCGTTAATATTTGAATAATCTTGGTAGTAGCAAAATAGAATTACCTTCTAATCCAACATTTTTAAAAGAAAATCTGCCATTTGTTCAGGGCTTTCTTTTTTTCCTCTAGCAATCCACATTTGACAAACTCCAAAAAAGGCGTTTGTCAGGTAAACATGGCTGTATTCTTTCTCCACTTGACTTAGTAGTTTACTACTAAAGCGCTCTTGTAGGTCTTCAGCCAGCATGATTTGGAATTTATGACGTAAAAATGTTTGGATTTCTTTTGTTCCGTTTTCTGTCAATAAAGCAGAAAGGAGGGATTCGCGTGTAAGGAAATCAAAAACTTCTATAATCGCGCTACGCTTGTCTTGAGCATACTTCTCAAAAATGTATTCTAACTTATGGAAAAGTTTCTGTTGATAATGCTCAATCATATCATATTTATCTTTATAGTGTGTATAAAAACTGCTGCGACTGATACCGGCCGTTTTTGTCAACTTGACAGTGCTAATCTGATCGAATGATTCGTGTTTAAGCAGATCGACCATTGCATTTTCAATAATCATTTTCGTTTTTTGGCGCTTGTTACTTTCTGCCATATTAGTTTTCCTCTTTTGAACAAATTTATACAACATGTCTAAAATTGAATTTTTCCTCTTGTGAAAAATTTCAGAAACTGTATAATCTATTATATCAAATATTTAGACAATGTGTATAAAAATATTTCAAAAATTAAAATTTTTATACAGAGTGTCTAAGATAGAGGAGAAAAAATGTTCAACGAATGGAAAGCAATTTTTAAAAAACCACTCTTCATTATTGTCATGATTGGTGTTTCCTTGATTCCGGCTCTTTATAATGTTATTTTTTTGAGCTCAATGTGGAATCCTTATGGAAAAGTATCGGAATTACCAGTAGCAGTGGTGAATAAGGATCAACATGCAAGATTTAACAGTAACACGTTGTCTGTTGGGGATGATATGGTGAAAAGCCTTAAAAAGAATGATGCTTTAGATTTTCATTTTGTATCTGAAGTAAAGGCAAAGAAAGGTTTGGAGAAGGGTGATTATTATATGATTATCACGCTTCCGAGTGATTTATCCCAAAAGGCAGCTAGTATTCTGGATAATAAACCACAAAAAATGCAGATTGATTATCAAACGTCTAGTGGACATAGCTTTATTGCTAGTAAGATGAGTGATTCGGCTATGACGCGACTTCAACAAACTGTCGCAAACAATGTGACCAATACGTATATGACTTCTCTTTTTAAGAGTATGAATAAATTGAGAAAAGGTATGACAACAGCTGCTTCTGGTAGTGGGCAACTTGCTTCTGGCGGTCAACAATTAAAAGACGGTAGTCAAACCTTGACAGATAATTTACAGACTTTATCTAGTTCTAGTATGATGTTTGCGGATGGTGCTAATACATTAACGACAGGTTTGGGAACGTATACTCTTGGTGTGCGTCAGTTGTCAGACGGGATTGGTACCTTGTCAACACGCCTTTCAGCTTATACATCAGGTGTCGGTCAATTAGCTTCTGGCTCAACAACATTATCAAAAGGGTTGACAGACTATACAAATGCTGTTGGTCAGTTAGCGGACGGTTCAGAACAATTTTCAGATGGCTTAAGCGACTATACTAATGGCGTGGCAAATCTTGCAGGTGGTGCCAATCAATTAAATGATCAATCAAAAAATTTATTGGCAGGAGTCAATCAATTAACTGCTTCTAATGAGGAAATTCAAAAATTATCAAGCGGTGCGCATCAACTAGCTACGGGTCTGAACACTTTGATGGCGACTGTTAAACAATCTGGTATGACAGCTGAGCAAGTTCAAAAACTACAAGCTTTGCAAACAGGTTTAACTGCTGTTCAAACTGCTCTGTCAACAGGTTCAGACTTGTCAGCTGCTAAAGCGAGCATGACAACTGCTTTGAATGATATGGAAACAACTGCAAATATGCTTGTCAATAGTGTTGCGACAGATAAGGCTACGATTACAAATAACGTAGCTGCTACAGCTGCTTATCAAAAATTAAGTGCTAGTGAACAAGCAGAAATCAATACCGCTATTTCACAAGCTCCAAGCCAAACTTCTACAGCCGTGACAAAGATGTTGACAACGATTCAAGCGCTCAAGGCGCAAGTGGAAAATTTGCCAGATCAATCTTCTAACCAACAAAGCATCGCTGTCATCGAACAAGCCAAAGGTGCTCTTTCAAGTCTCCAAACGAGTGCACAACAATCTCAAGAAAGCATTCTTGCGGCATTACAACAATCGACTACGGGTGCTAGTCAAGTGGCAGCAGGAGTTGACCAATTGCAAAGGAGTTTAGCAACGGGTGCTGGTCGATTGGTGAAAGGTGTGACAGACTATACAAATGGAGTGGCTCAAATTACGGCAGGAGCTAACACCTTATCTAGTCATAACGAGCAACTAACATCTGGCATGGCGAAAATCAGTTCAGGTTCTAAGACTTTGGCTGGTAAAAATAGTCAATTGACATCTGGTATGGCAAAAATCAATTCCGGAGCTAATCAATTGGCGGCTAATAATGGTCAAATTGACGCTGGTTTAGCAAAATTAGCAGACGGCGCTAGTCAATTAGTGAACAACTCTGCGGCTCTTGTGTCAGGGGCAGGCAAACTATCTGACGGTGCTGGTCAAATTGCAAATGGTTCTACGAAGTTAGCAGACGGTAGTTCAACTATCACGTCTAATCTGGGAACACTTGTGTCGGGTGTGGACACCTTGACAGCAGGTTTGACAGATGCCAAAAATCAATTATCTATGGTGACAACCAATAAAGCCAATGCTAAAGCTCTCGCAAATCCATTGACAACGAAGAAAATAGATAAAGACCATGTTGGTAAAAATGGTATCGGTATGGCTCCATACATGATTTCTGTGGCACTTTTTGTAGCAGCGATTTCAACCAATATCATTTTTAACACGTTGCCTTCTGGTAAGAAACCTGAGACACGTATGGAATGGCTGACAGCACGTATTCAGGTCAATGGCGTTATTTCTCTCTTGGCAGGTTTATTGGTGTATGGTGCAGTGCACATGATTGGCTTGACTGCCAATTATGAATGGGCGACGCTTGGAATCATTCTTTTAACGAGCATGTGCTTCATGGCGGTGGTGACGGCTCTGGTAACGTGGGACACTAAGCTTGGTGCTTTCACCTCTTTGATTTTGTTATTGTTGCAACTAGCCTCTAGTGCAGGGACTTACCCACTTCCGTTGACGGACAAGATTTTCCAAAATATCAATCCGTGGTTGCCAATGAGTTACTCTGTTTCGGCTTTGCGTCAAACAATTTCGATAACAGGGCAAGTCGGTGGACAAGTTGCCTTCATGACAGTTGTTCTGCTGCTCTTTGTCGGTCTTGGTTTCTTGGTCTACAGTCCGAATAAAAAAGAATTAGTCTAATCTAAAAGCTCTTGTATCTTGAATACAGGAGCTTCTTTTTTAAATTAAACCAAAGTGAGCAAGGGCGTGTGGAATGCCATTTTCATCATTAGAGCGCGTGATGAAAGTGGCTGCTTCTTTGACGGTTGCTTGGCTATTGCCCATTGCAATTGAATAATCCACTCTTTCAAACATTGATAGGTCATTGAGTCCGTCTCCGAATGCGTAAGTTGGTGCTTCGTCTGCTAATAAGGTCAGTAGGTGCTGAATTCCAGAGCCTTTATTACAACCGTGCGGCGTGATGTCTATCGAGTAAGGGCTGTTACGGAAAAAGTGCAGTTCAGGGACTTCTGTTTGGTACTGAGTGTCTTTTTCGGGATCTTCACTAAAAATGAGCAACATCTGACAAGGCTGGTTTTGGTAAATGGTCGGTCCAACTTGGGGCAGGTCTTGATGGAAATAACGGAAATTCTGCTGAACAGTTGAACTGAGTGCTGTCACACGCATTTCTCCTTGTGAATAAAAACCGATGCCGTGCTTATTTTCTTTTGCCAATTGCAGGAGTTTGAGAATACTGGTTTGTGCAATCCGTCCTTCAAACAGGAATTGCTTCTCATGGAGAATTTCCATTCCGTTTAGCAAAATGGCAGAATGAATACCAGCGTCTTCCAGAACCGTTCCCATTTCTCCGCGGCCACGTCCGGTACAGACAATGGGAAGAAAGCCATTGGCTCGTAGTTGAGCAATGGCTCTTTTATTTTCTATCGGAACTTGTCCCTGACTATTTACTAAAGTACCATCAATATCAAAAAATACAAATCCGTTGTAAGTCATTTACTTCTCCGTTTCTATTGAAGTGGTTGAAATTCCATGTGAAATATGAGAGAAATAAGAAGTACGATGCTGTTTGACTTCTTCTTTCAAGTTTTCGAGCAAGGTCGTTTCTTCTGTCAGCTCAAGCAACTGGAGACCTTTCTGGATAAGGTCGTCGTCTCTCTGGCAAATACCCAGGCGAACCTGAGCAAAGCCGAGCTTGTCGTATCGTTTTGTTTGCTTGGCGAGCGGTAAGATCATCTCGGTGATACGCTGGCAATCGTCAAGGCGATTGTTGTAAAGGTAGATGGTCGAAAGGTTGGCTAAAATGGAGAATTGTGTACTGTGAATTTCTTTGTAATGCTTATACTTGTTGAGACTGGCTAAGATTTTTTCCGTTATATTTTGAATAGTTTCTAGTGGGAAGAAATAAAGAATGACACTTAGTAAATTTAGGTCACTTTCATAAAAAGTATCTCGTTTTTCTAAATCTGTCCATAACTGTTGAGCTAAAACTTGTGCTTGACTACTGATTTTATTTTTTCTAATTTCAATTAGTATATTTGCCATACGCAAAATATTGCTAATGGGAATATCATGATGAGCTTTCAAGTAGTCCTCACACTGTTTGGTTAAATCCAGTAATTGTTCTGTTTCAACGACAGACAAATAATTTTTAAATTGTAAGATGATTTTCATTCTGTGATTTGAATGATAATAATCACAAATATATTCAAATTCCCCAAAACTCATGTCAATCTGGTGGAGCAGAAATTCCATGGTTTCATAGCTGGGAACGGATTGGTTGCTTTCAAACTTGGAAAGATTGGAGCGAGAAATCCAATCTCCGCAAATCTCTTGCTGGGTGATTCCCTTTGCTTTTCGAATCGTCTTGTAAACTGTGCCAATATCCCAACGCATAGGCGACTCCTTGTGTTAAATATGAAATGTGAAAATAGTGGGCATTTTGTGAATGCCTTTTCATCATATTATATCATATAGATGAAAGGAGAAAAAGTGATGAAGAAAAATACCTTTTCTGCTTCTGCGTTCCATTAAGGACTGTGTGTTAAAACTGTTTTGAAAGTGGTTAATCCTCTTTTTCAGAAAATTTCCTATAATTTCCCATTCATGTTATACTAAATGAGATGATTTTTCATTCGTCCGAGGGTCGGACGACTTGCCTTAAAACAGGTTTGCTTTGTCCGAGGGTCGGACGACTTGCCTTAAAACAGGTTTGCTTTGTCCGAGGGTCGGACGGCTTGCCTTGAAACAGGTTTGCTTCGTCCGAGGGTCAGACGGCTTGCCTTGAAACAGGTTTGCTTCGTCCGAGGGTCAGACGGTTTGCCTTGAAACAAGTTTGCTTCGTCCGAGCCTCGGACAGGATAAAGAAAAGTCATTCATCTTATCTGAGGGTCAGATAAGAAAAAATATTTTTTAATAAGGAAAGGATTTTATGCCAAAAGGAAAGTTAGTTAATGTTCAGGTGAGCAGTCTCCGTCATGCGGAATTCACGCAGTTTATCACTCGTTTTTTAGACGATGTGGAGAAAGAAGCGCTCGACTTTAAAAATGAGGACGTCATTACCGCTCTCGTCAAGAAGATAAAAGCAGCCTTGCCGGCTTATCAAGCCTCTCTCGGTCAGATTCGGGCGAGTGAAAAGTCAGCTTCGATTAGTGCGGCTGATGAATTACGTGACACTGATTTGCAAGCTCTTCGCGATGCAATTAAGCCTTATCGGGCAGCTAAGCGTGAGGAAGAAACAGCCGCTTATGAAAGTTTGAAACGCCTGTTTGAGCAGTACAAGGGTGCACATAGCAAGCATTACGAGGAAGAAACAGCCTTGATTGTTAGCTTGCTGGACAAGCTAAAAACAGCCCCTTACAAAGATCAGTTGGATACGTTAGCGATTGGGAAATTTGTTGACAATCTGACGGAAAGCCACACTGCCTTTGAGCAACTCTTTGCTTCACGCTCACAAGAGAAGTTGCAAAAAGTGAGCTATGATGTCAAGCAATTGCGCAAAGAAGTAGCGACGCCTTACAAACAATTGGCAGACTATGTCGAAATTTTAAGTCAGGTCAAATCAGATGAGTTTTACCAGAACGTACTTTCCGTGCTCAATAATAGCCGCAAATATTATGCGGATATCCTTGCTCGCCGCAAGGGGAAAGAGCCTAAAGTGGAAGCAGGAAAAGTAGCAGAAATCAACTAAAATTTCTCCTTCATCTTGCTTGAAGTTTGTCTGTCAGAGTGGTAAGATAAAGGTGAAGAAGAGGAACGAGCAGCAGATTAGAAAGCGTGATGTAATGATAAAATTTCATTTTAATAACGAATTTTGGTTTCGGTGGCGGTTTTATCTGTTGAGCATGCTGATATTCTTTGGATTGGTTGATCCTTACGTGAAATTGGATGTGTTCAATGTGATTTATTTTACTGTGCTGGGAATATTTTTGCTTTTGCAAATCTTTGTTCCAGAGCGCTCGCATAAGCGCTCCTATCCAGTAGGCAGTTATCATTTTAACTGGGAATTTTATAATGATATTTCTTTGTATTTGATAATGTATTTTTTACACTTCTTCTCTTCTGGTCCAAGAAATAGCCATGATGTGTGGTACTGGATTTTGCTAGTTTGGGCACTTATTGCTCTTCTTTCATTTCTAATCAAAAGAGAAAAAGCAGAGAAGAGCGAGGAATAAGATGCGGCAGCCTCTATTTTCTATTTCATTCTACAGACATCTATTAAACACCTCCAGAAAATGGGGGTGTTTTGTTTTCTTTAAGTTTTCTTTAGCTTTCTTTTAAGGATTTGCCCGTAAACTACGTAGATAAAGAACGACAAAGGAGAGCAATCTCATGGCTAAAAAAACATTTAAAGATAAATTTCAACGGATAGAAACCAAGTATGTCATCTCAAAGGAAACGTTGGCAGATTTGCTAAAGGAGTTTGAAGCGTATATGGCAGAAGACGAGCATGCCTATTCTACGATTGGCAATCTCTACTATGACACGCCGACCTATCAGATGATTCGGGAGTCTTTGGAGAAGCCTTATTTCAAGGAAAAATTGCGCGTGCGGACTTATGACGCTAGCCCTCAGGCTGATAGCCAAGTTTTTTTGGAAATCAAGAAAAAAGTGCGTAAGGTTGTGTATAAACGTCGGATTGCGACTGAGTTGTTGACAGCAGAGCGATACCTCGCGGGGGAATGCCAGCTTGAGGATTCGCAAATTAAGAAAGAAATCGAATGGCTCTGCAAGCGGTATGGAGGTGTGCAGCCCATGATGTATATTTACTACAACCGCTACTCTTTAAAAGGTTTGGAAGATTCAAATGTGCGGATTACCATCGATTATGATGTCGCTTATCGAACGAAAAAATTAAGTTTGTTAGCAGGAAAAGATGGCAAGAACCTGCTACCTGACAACCATGTTATCATGGAAATTAAGGTACCTGGGGCGTATCCACTCTGGCTGGCAGAAATTTTGGACTGCTACCACGTTTTTCCAAAATCTTTCTCAAAATATGGAGTCGCCTATAAGAAAACAACAGACTATAAAGGAGTAATCAGACATGTTCGATCAGTTATTTAATAACGTTTTTACAGGAACAACAATCAATCCAGCCAGTATGTTTGGTACGATTGGTGTTGCCCTTGTGCTGGGACTGATATTAGCCAAGGTTTATCAGTACAAAACCATTTACAGCAAGTCCTTTATGATGACTTTGGTTATGCTACCGACTTTGATTGCTATTGTCATTTTTTTAGTAAATGGTAGTCTGGGAGCAGGGGTTGCGGTAATGGGAGCTTTCAGCTTGATTCGCTTTCGTTCAGCACCGGGTGGTGCTAAGGAATTGCTCGCAATTTTCCTTGTTATGACGATTGGGATTGCTGTCGGCATGGGCTATCTTATTTTTGCTAGCGTCTTTACAATCATTATGTCGGTGGTTATGTTGTTGCTGGAAACGGTGAATTTTGGGCAGATGAAGCATTCTATGCGTCAAGTGACTGTTGTCATTCCAGAAAGTTTGGATTATGAAACTGTCTTTGATGACATCTTTCAAAAGGCGACCAACTATGTTGAACTGGCAAATGTCAAAACGTCTGATATGGGAAGTTTGTTCAAGATTAAGTATATTGCCCAATTAAATGGTACGATGACAGAGAAAGAATTGGTAGACGCTCTGCGGACGCGAAATGGGAATTTAGAGATTGCCATTAGCCGCTATGTCACAAAAGAAAATGAACTGTAAAAGGAGGACAGCCATGAGAAAATCAACCTCAAAACGAAAACAGTTCAAACGTTTGATTCTGCTTGTCCTATTGACAGTTGCTTTGGGAGCATGTGGTGCGAAAAACGGTAGTTCAACCAGTACCAATTCCTCTAGCACCAGTAAGGTAACGACCGTTAAACTGTCCAATTATTTTACCAAGCGTGACCAAGATGCTTCTTATGATGAATCAAAAGCAACTAAGATTAGTCTGAGCGGTTTATCTGCTAAGGCTTCTGGTTCTGGTGCAGAAGTGTCGGGATCTACGGTGACAATTACTAAAGCTGGGACATATATCTTGTCTGGTTCAAGTGAAAACGTTCAAATCATTGTGAAAGTTAAGAAAAAAGATAAGGTTCAGCTAGTTCTGAATGGTGTCAGGATGACTGGAACAGATGCTGCAATTGTCGTAGAAAATGCAGATAAGACTTTTATCACCCTTGCAAAAGGTAGTAAGAATACGATTTCGGATTCTGCCCATCACAAGAATACAAAGTATGATGCTGCAATTTACAGTAAAGATGATCTCACTTTCAATGGTTCTGGCAGTTTGACGGTAGAAGGCAATTATGGGAATGCTATTGAGTCTAATGATGATTTGCGTATTTCAGGCGGAACTTATACGATTAAAGGTTATAAAAACGCCCTTTCAGCTAATGACGCAATCAATATCAAAGACGCAACAATGAATTTGACTGCTACTTATGATGCAATTCATGCAGACAATGATAAAAATACGTCTCTGGGGAATTTCTATATCCATTCTGGCAAGATAACCATTCACGCTGGGGATGATGGTATTCATGCTTCTAACATTGCTCTTGTTGATGGTGGTACGATTAAGGTAGAAAAGAGCGAAGAAGCGCTGGAAGGCAAAACCGTAACCATTAACGGTGGGGATTTAGACTTGACAGCGAATGACGATGGAATCAATGCCGCAGACGGTAGCAGTAGTAAAAAGACTCCGGGACAAGCTACTGCTGGTGTCAGCCTGACAATTACTGGTGGTAAGATAAAGATTAATGCACAAGGTGACGGTTTGGATTCTAACGGGGATTTGACCATTTCAGGTGGGGAAGTCTATGTGGACGGTCCCACAAATGGTGGCAATGGTGCTCTTGACTATGATGGCAATGGCACCATTACTGGTGGCACCGTTGTAATGGTCGGTAGCAATGGCATGGCAATGGGATTTGGCTCAAACTCTAAACAGGCCTCTATCCTTACGAATGTACCTGGGAATGCTGGTGCTAAGGTGACGATTTCTGATTCGTCAGGAAAAGAAATCCTCAGCTACACCGCTGCTAAGAATTTCCAATCTGTTCTGGCGAGCTCAGCTGCTATTAAAGACGGTAAAAGCTACACCATTACAGTCAATGGACAATCCACGACTGCAACAGCTAGCCTAACTACTCAAAACGCAAATGGGATGGGCGGAGGTTGGAAATAGCATGAAAAGAGGCTGGGGAGCCCCAACCTCTTTCGTTTGACCTTCACAATAAAACCAATCATACAATTTAAGAATAACACTAAGGAACTGCTTAAACAATTCCCCTTCCTTGGCCTTCAATATAGCACAATAGCAAAAAACAAGTCTATTTTTGAAGGAAAATATATGCTATAATAAAATTAGTGATATTAAAAAACTAGAGTTTCTTGCTCTAGCTTTTTATGTTACTAATTCTTCAAAATATCTCCTATTTCTGCCAATTATCAACAGTCCAATCTGGAGTTTCTGCTGGGTTAGTTATGTGAGTCAAGCGACTAAAACCCTGCCGGATCCAAATAGTTCGCATACCAAGTTGTTTAGCTGGAAGAATATCATTGTCTAAACGGTCGCCAATCATCACAGCGTGTTTAGCCAAGCAGTTTGCTTGTTGGAGAGCCAGCTTAAAAATGGCTAGATTAGCTTTTGCCAGGCCAACATCGGCAGAAGAAATAATGAGATCTATGTAAGAATCAATACCAAAGTTTCTCAATATTGCTAGTAAATTCGGCAATTGATTAGCAAGGATACCAATCTTGTAGTGTGAGTGAAGAGTTTTCAGCACATTCTTACAATCAGGATAAAGCACCTCTAAATCCGAATTCCAAGCTGGACATCTCAAGCCATAATATTTCAGAGCTTCTACATCGCCTTTTTTATTTTCCATAAAATAGTGGATCATAGTTTGATAAAATGCTGCATAAGAAATATTAGTATCAGCAAGAGCCTGTTTAATCCGATCTTGATAGGCTTTTTCTTCGTTTACCAAAGTTGAGCCAATATCAAAGAATAACCAATGAATCTGTTTCATGCTAAACCTCTAATAAAGATTGATGTCTCCGCTGACAGCCTGGATAGCAAGAGAATCTGTAGAAGTTGATACTTTATGACGGATTGTGTTGCCAACAATTTGGTGGCTTGGCTGGAGCTGCTCAGAAATAGAAATATCTCCATGTACCGTTTCAATATCATAGCTAAAATCATGGTGCAACAAATGAAGCGTAACATCTCCGCTTGTTGTTTGAATAGAGGTTTTACCAGCAATTTCTAAAGAATGCGTGTCGAGATCACCTGATACAAGAGTAATTTTACAATCTGTTAATTTGGCATGTACCAGATGGATATCGCCACTAGTAAGGGTCACATCGGTTTGTTGTAATTGACAATGCCGCATGGACAGATCGCCACTTGCAAGTTCAATCATTCCTTCTTGCGTTTGCAGTTGAGAGATATTGACGTCTCCCGAAGAAGATTGGCATGAGAAGGATTGGAGAAGAGTTCCGCTTGGGATTTGAATGCAAACTGGATGACGATCCAGGCCATTTTTCATGACATGAATAATCCAGTTCAAACCACTAGAGTTTGCTGCTCCTTTTTCTGTAATGTACCATTTCTTGTCACGAACAATCGAGCTTAACTGATTGCTGTTCTTTCCGTTGTAGTATTTGATATGAAAGAAAGCATCAGGTGAAGGCTCAATTTGAATATCTTTAGTACTCACATCAATATGCAATTCAGAGACGGTTGAGTAATCTTCAAAGATATAAGTGTCGCTAGCATATTGTGAAAGATGAATATTCGGAGATGGTTGTCTTGCTGCACTATCAGAATTTATCTCTTCTGTCGAATGTACTGAAAGCGAGCGAATAATCTCTTCTGCTGCGTCTCTAGGATCTCCTAACTCTTTAATAACTAGTGCTTCATTTTCAGATCCAGCGTCTTCAAAGTATTCCGTAAAATAATCCATCGCTTCTTTATAGTCTGCCTCAGGTAATGTTTTTAAGTATTTCTCTAATGCGGCTAAATAATCAGTTCTTGTCATGACGAACGCTCCCTTCTATAATACCGTTGACTGTCGCTGTATATAACTTCCACTCCCCTTTAAGGGTGTTTAACTGCTTTCGTCCCTCTGGAGTAAGGGAGTAATACTTCCGTTTTCGACCTTGATATTCTTGCGAGTAAGTTGTTAAGTAACGATTCTTTTCTAACTTTTTTAAAATAGGATATAAGGTTGATTCCTTGATATTGGCAATCAATTTAATCGTTTGGCTAATCTCATAGCCATAGGAATCTTCACTTTCCAAAATCGCTAGAATGAGAAATTCAATCAGGGTAGAAGATGTTGGAAAATACATGAGTCACCTCCTATGTATAATATTTTTATATATAATTTTTCTATACATAGTATAGTGCTTTTCACTTTCAAAGTCAAGAAAATATATAAAATTTTTATATATTTTTAAAATGTAAGTCTAAAACCATTTTCTTTTCTAGTTTTTTGAGACAGCACATCTGTGATTTCCCTAGGTTTGTTGTAAATAAACCTTAATTCTAGCTTAATTCATTAATTAAAGAATGTTTTGTATTGAAAAATTGCGCTAGAAAATGGTAAAATATACTAAGTCTATCTTAGAAGTAAGACAAAAGTGATGAATATAATGAAAAAACATAAAATAATTTTTAAATTTTTTGGGCAGACGCTACTTTATTTTGTGATATTTTTAGCCTTGCTTTATTTCTTTAATTATCTTGGCCAAGGTCAAGGTGGTTTTATCTACAATGAATTTTAGGAGCAGATTGTGACCAATTCAGTAATTAATGATATGATTGAAACGATTGAGTATTTTGCTCAGTCTCAACCAGATTTTCCAGTTTACAATGTCCTCGGAGAAGTTCATACTTATCATGATTTGAAAGTGGACTCAGATTCCCTTGCTGCAAAGATTGATAGCCTTGCGCTTCCTGAGAAATCACCAGTAGTAGTTTTTGGTGGGCAAGAATACGACATGTTGGCGACTTTTGTAGCCTTAACGAAGTCAGGTCATGCCTATATCCCGATTGATAGTCATTCCGCCCTTGAACGTGTGACAGCAATTGTGGAAGTGGCACAACCTAGTCTCATCATTGCAATCAATGAATTTCCACTGAAAGATAAATCGATACCAATTCTTGATTTAGCAACAGTTCAAGCAGCTTTTGCAGAAAAAAAGCCTTACCAGCTTACACATTCTGTTAAAGGGGATGATAATTACTATATCATCTTCACTTCAGGAACGACTGGAAAGCCAAAGGGTGTGCAAATCTCGCACGATAATTTGCTCAGTTTCACTAACTGGATGATTACAGATAAGGAATTTGCGACTCCAGAGCAGCCACAAATGCTGGCACAGCCACCGTATTCTTTTGATTTATCGGTTATGTATTGGGCGCCAACCTTAGCACTTGGAGGCACACTTTTTGCGGTTCCGTCTGCCATTACGCAAGATTTCAAGCAGCTATTTGAAACTATCTTGAATTTGCCGATTGCCATTTGGACATCAACACCGTCTTTTGCAGATATGGCGATGTTATCGGAAGATTTCAACGCTGAAAAAATGCCAAGCATTACGCATTTCTACTTTGACGGGGAAGAATTGACGGTTAAAACAGCACAAAAATTGCGTGACCGTTTCCCAAATGCGCGTATTATCAATGCTTACGGTCCGACAGAAGCAACGGTGGCTTTATCTGCCGTTGCCATAACAGATGATATGCTAGCAAACATGAAACGCTTACCGATTGGTTATACCAAACTAGATTCACCAACCTTTGTTATTGACGAAGATGGAAACAAGTTACCAAACGGTGAGCAAGGCGAAATTATCGTTTCTGGACCCGCTGTGTCAAAAGGCTATATGAATAATCCAGAAAAAACAGCTGAAGCATTCTTTGAATTTGAAGGGCTACCAGCCTATCATACAGGAGATGTCGGCACCATGACTGACGAAGGTTTACTTCTTTACGGTGGTCGCATGGACTTCCAAATTAAGTTTAATGGTTTCCGTATTGAGCTGGAAGATGTCTCACAAAATCTGAACAAATCCAAATATGTCGACTCGGCTGTGGCTGTACCGCGATATAACAAAGATCATAAAGTACAAAATCTTTTAGCCTATGTTATCTTGAAAGACGGAGTGAAAGAACAATTTGAGCGTGAGATCGACATCACAAAAGCTATCAAGGACGACTTACAAGATATTATGATGTCTTATATGATGCCTTCAAAATTCCTTTATCGTGAATCTTTACCACTAACACCGAATGGGAAGATTGATATTAAAGGTTTGATTAGTGAGGTTAACAATCGATGATGGATTTCATAAGACAGATTCCTCATTTGGAACCGTACGGGGATCCACAATATTTTGTGTATATCATTTTAGCTGTTTTGCCTATCTTTGTTGGTTTGTTCTTCAAAAAGAGATTTCCCATTTATGAGGCCTTAGTTAGTTTAGCTTTCATCATTTTTATGTTAATTGGACCTAAATTAACGCAAATCTATGCTCTACTGTTTTATGTTCTTTGGCAAATGCTTTGGGTTTGGACTTATAAAATTTATCGAAAAACAAGAGATAGTAAGTGGATATTCTATTTACATGTTGCGCTCTCTGTTCTGCCGCTTTTCTTTGTAAAGGTAACGCCAGCTATTTATGGTCATCAATCACTATTGGGCTTTTTAGGAATTTCCTACTTAACTTTCCGTTCAGTAGGAATGATGATTGAACTTCGAGATGGTGTGCTCAAAGACTTTAGTTTATGGGAATTTTTACGTTTCATGCTCTTTATGCCAACTTTTTCAAGTGGACCGATTGATCGCTTCAAACGTTTTAATCAAGACTATGAGAAGATTCCTGAGCGTGATGAATTGTTGGATATGCTTGAGAAATCAGTGCATTGTATCATGCTAGGTTTCCTATATAAGTTTATTTTAGCACATATCTTCGGCTCTATGATATTACCGCCTTTGAAGCAGTACGCATTACAAATGGGTGGTTGGTTTAATCTACCAACGCTAGGAGTAATGTATATCTTTGGACTGGATTTGTTCTTTGACTTTGCAGGCTATTCAATGTTTGCCCTTGCTATTTCCAATCTAATGGGAATTAAAAGTCCGATTAACTTTAATAAGCCTTTTATTTCGCATGATTTGAAAGAATTTTGGAATCGTTGGCATATGAGTTTATCATTTTGGTTCCGTGACTTTGTCTTTATGCGTCTGGTTACAGTACTTATCCGAAACAAAGTTTTTAAAAATCGGAATACCACTTCAAGTGTAGCTTATATCATCAATATGCTAGTCATGGGCTTTTGGCACGGAGTCACTTGGTATTATATTGCTTATGGACTCTTTCATGGTCTAGGACTCGTTATCAATGATGCTTGGGTGCGAAAGAAGAAGATCATCAATAAAGAGCGGAAAAAGAAGAATTTACCTCCCTTGTCAGATAACAAATGGACGCAAGTAGCGGGAATGTTTATCACCTTTAATGTTGTAATGTTTTCATTCTTAATCTTTTCAGGATTTTTGAATGATTTATGGTTTAAAAAATAAAAAGGAGTTCTCTAATGGATATAAAAGCAGAAGTATTGGAAATTATTGATGAATTGTTTATGGAAGATGTATCAGACATGATGGATGAAGATTTGTTTGATGCAGGCGTTCTGGATAGTATGGGAACAGTTGAATTGATTGTTGAATTAGAAAATCACTTTGATATTCATGTTCCAGTATCAGAATTTGGTCGCGACGATTGGAATACAGCTAATAAAATTATTGAAGGTGTAACGGAGCTTCGTGATGCTTAAACGTTTATGGCTCATTTTAGGTCCGGTTATCTGTGCCTTTTTGATGGTTGTAACCTTACTATTTTTCTATCCAACCAAGCAGCGACATGATTATCAATCTGAAAAGCGCTCAGCCGTTACCCTGACAGCAGGAAGTTTCAAAGGAAGAACACAAAAAGTACGTGCTTTAACAGATAAAAAGCATCGTTTTGTTCCTTACTTTGGGTCAAGTGAATGGTTGCGATTTGATAGCATGCACCCTGCTGTTTTGTCTGAAAAATACAAGCGGAATTATCGTCCATATTTTTTGGGACAACGTGGAGCGGCATCTCTCACACAATATTTTGGGATGCAACAAATGCTCCCCCAAATAGAAAATAAAACAGCTGTTTATGTGATTTCTCCTCAATGGTTTACAAAAAAAGGTTACAGCCCTGCAGCTTTTCAACAATATTTTAATAGTGATCAATTAACTAGTTTCTTGCACCAACAAGAAGGAGACATTGCTGCTCAATATGCGGCGAAGCGTCTCTTGCAACTGTATCCGACAGTAGCTATGAAAGATAATGTAAAAAAAGTCGCTGATAATCAGAAACTGTCAAATTTTGATAAACAGTACATTCGCCTTATAAGCCGCTTGAATAACCGCGAAGACGCTCTTTTTAGCTCCCTTTTTTCCGAACATAATGAGAATTATGAAAAATTAGTACAACCTCAGGTCAATCGATTGCCAGATAAATTTTCTTACTCAGATCTAGAGAAATTTGCGACAAGAGATGCTCAGAGGAATACAACAAACAATGACTTAGGAATTGACAATAAGTTTTATAAACATCGCTTGCGAAAGCGCATAAAGAAACTTAAAGGAACGCAAAAAAGGTTTTCTTATACCAAATCTCCTGAGTATAATGATTTGCAGCTTGTCTTGAATCAGTTCGCAAAGTCAAAAACCAATCCAATTTTTGTGATTCCGCCCGTTAATGCGAAATGGACGGCTTACACAGGATTGAGTCAGGAAAAATACCAACAGGCTGTGAAAAAAATTCGTTATCAACTGGAAAGTCAAGGATTCAAGAATATTGCTGACTTTTCAAACGATGGCGGAAAACCTTACTTTATGCAGGATACGATTCATATGGGATGGCTTGGTTGGCTAGCGTTTGATAAGGCTGTGAATCCTTTTATTTCAAATCCAAAACCAGCTCCTAACTATCAGATAAATAATCGATTCTTTAGCAAAGAATGGGCAAATTATAACGGCGATGCCAAGGATTTTAAATAATCATAAAAAGCTGAGAGAAATCTCAGCTTTTTAGAATGGGAGAAAGGGATGATACGACTTGTAAAAAGAGAGGATTTCTCAGTAGTTTTATTATGTCAGAACGTTTATGTTCCAGCACTTTGACAATTTTATTTACATCCAATCAAGATATAATCTTCAATGGCCTTGGCAACACCGTGCTGATTATTGGTTTGAGTAATAGCGGTGGCTTGAACTTTCACAGGTTCAGGGGCGTTTCCCATGGCGACTCCAAAACCAGCTAACTTTATCATCGGAAGGTCATTAAAATTATCTCCGATTGCCATGACTTGAGGAAGCGGAATTTGATAGTGTTGAGCGATTTCTTGGAGGGCATTTTCTTTGGAGACATTCTTAGCAGTGACCTCTAAGTAATTGTCTTTTGAAAGATAGAAAGCTGTATTGGGAAAATCAAGAGTTTGGAGATAATTGTAGAGACGCTGAATTATTGCAGGTTCATCAATCAAGAGAAGTTTGTGGATTGGGACAAGTACATCTAAGACAAGAATGAGTAGATTTTGAATTGTGGGGACTTCTCCAGTGATGTCAGCTTCAATCTGGATCCACTTATCAAAACGGTCGGCTAGCCAGTTCTTTCCAGAGTAGAGATTGATAGAAACTGTTGGAAATTCTTGCTTGATTAATTCAATGAAAGTCCGAATTTCTTTTTTATCCAAAGGGTGTTCAATGATAGTTTCATAATGTTGCGGATTACCTTTAATAACGAGAGCACCATTGTAGCAAGCTAAGGGATTATCACCAAGCCCTAGTTCGTGCGCGATTGGCTTCATACCAAGTGGAGAGCGAGCAGATGCCAAGACAAAGGGAATGTTTTTCTTCTTTAAAAGCGGAATTTGCTCTTTCAGATTTTTGTCAACCTGATGTTGGTCATTTAAGATGGTTCCATCAATATCACTGACAATCAAACGAATACTTTGGTTATTCATAATTGTATCCTCCGTAAATTTAGTAGATGATTTTTAAAGTGTCAGGTAGGAGTGTCTTGATTTCTGTAGTTGGCTTTTGGTCTGTAATCCAATAGTCGAATGAACTGATATCGCTTAAAATATAATTGGAATTTTTTTGCCATTTCTCCTGCTCGGCTAGCAATACTTTCGTTTGGCTATGTTGCATGACTAGTTTTTTAATATAGGCATCTTCAGCATCCTCATAGCTAACTTGTCCATTTTTCAAACTTGCTGCTCCAAAGAAAGCAATATCGAATTGAAGATGTTCTAATAATTCAGCTTCATTTAAGGAATAATAGAAGCGGTTTTTGGGATAGAATTTGCCTCCAAGTAGATGAAAATCAATCTGTTTCTGGCCACTAAGCATGATAGCATTGTCTAAAGAATGCGAATAAATAGTGTTTTTTTGATTCATCACTTGAGCTAATTGCAAGATAATTGTTGAGACGTCAAAATAAAGCAGTTGTTCTTCCTCAATCAATTCGTACGCTTTTTGAGCAATTTTTCTTTTTTCCTTGGTAAATTTTTTGCTACGATCATTGAAGGAGAGGATTTGTTGTTTGTTTTCTAAAGGAAGGATTCCGCCATGAGTCCGTTGTACGAGCTTGCGCTCATTTAAAATAGCAAAATCTCTGCGAATGGTATCTTTAGAAACGTGAAAATAGTCAACCATTTCCTTTGCAGAAAGCTGTCTTTTCTCTGCAAGTAATTCTAATATTTTATTTAATCGTTGTTCTTGATACATACTATTCCTCCTATGATTTCATTTTAGCATAGAGAGTAAGTGTTTTCAAGTTTTTTTAATGTTTTATAAGTTTTTTCGCAGTGCGATTCAACTGTAAAGCCTTAAGGCAAATTTAAGTTAACTTTCTTATACTATAGATAATCCTAAAAACCTTTTCTCATACTAATCTCCTAAAGAAAAAAGCAATCGATTGTACGGCCTTCAAAAGTTGGACAAATACGATTGCTTTTTTGTGTGAAATTCATGTTATAATAAGACCATGATTTCAAAAGAATTTCAAGAGCTGATGCGAGTAGATACAATTGCCACAGCAAAAGCCTTGCTTGGCATGCAACTTTGTTTGGATGGAAAACCCGTAGGAAGAATTGTTGAAACGGAAGCTTATCTGGGTGCAAAAGATAGTGCTTGCCATAGTGCGCATGGTAAACGCAGTCCGAAAAATGAATCTATGTATTTATCAGCAGGGCATTGGTATGTCTATCAGATTTACGGTCATCAGATGCTGAATTTAGTGACGAGGGCTGAAAATATAGCAGAAGCCGTCTTGATTCGGGCCTTGGAATTACCAGATGGTACATTACTTGCTAATGGTCCGGGGAAATTAACTAAATTTGTAGGGATTAGTAAAGCTTTTGATGGTCAGAATGTACAAGAATCACGTTTGCAACTGGCAGCCGATGCACTTCCTTTGCAAATTAGTTCACGTCCACGAATCGGCGTCACCTGTACAGATCATTGGCGAGAAGAGCCACTTTGCTTTTATGTAGCTGGCA
This sequence comes from Streptococcus sp. SN3, assembly GCF_030439905.1. NCBI lineage: Bacteria > Bacillati > Bacillota > Bacilli > Lactobacillales > Streptococcaceae > Streptococcus > Streptococcus sp. SN3. The sequence continues at coordinate 87,380 of NZ_JAQFJF010000005.1, read as the reverse complement.
ATCGTCATGTGTCAAAAATTGCAAAAATAGGGTTATTACCAGATGAAGAAACATGGAGGAGAACACTTGATGACGAAAATTGAAATTTTTGAACAGGTTGTGGCGATGATGAAACAGGATTCGTCAACCAAAAAGGATCTAAAAGGAGCAGATCCAGACATGTATCGCAGGCAAATCACAAACGAGATGAAGGATGAGGATTTTCTTTATCAAATGCGGTGTTATCTGGCAAGTTTTGGAATCATTAGTCACGTTAGTTTTCATCCCAAACATCGGCAGGCACTAGGGTTTCGGCTGAGAAAATTTGAGAATCGACTATATGTACTGAATGCAAATCCTGATACGGACTTACGCGTTGCAGACCAGATAATTTTGATAGATAATCAAACAATTCCAGCATTTTATCAAGTGCATCGTGATTATTTTGTCAGTGAGACAGAAGAGCGCCAATATATGGAGTGGGCCTACTTTGTGGCTAAATCTGATACGGTGACCTTGCTGCGAAATGGGCAAGAGCAGACAATTTCAGTACAGGAAACAAAATTGACTACATACACTCCTGCTTTTGAATATAAACAATTATCAGAAGAAACTCTATATTTGAAAATGGAAAATTTCTTTGATGAAGAAGCCATTGCAAACTTATACCAAGAAAGTAGCTCGGCTATTAGCACAGCAAAGAATGTTATTGTTGATGTGCGTGTTAATCATGGTGGATCGGATTCGTTGTATTTTCCTTTATTGCAATATGCACTTTCTGATGGCAAAAGTTTTAAGGACGTGACTTTTTCTGATGATGGTATGGAAATTTTATATACTAAGCGTAATGTAGAACTGCGTTTACAAGATTTTCAAGCAATGCTAAGGCAAGAAGATATTTCGCCTGAAACTCGAAATATGCTGGAGCAGTTTATAACTGAATTGGCTGTCAATAAAGACAAGGGGTATGTACTTTATGATCAATCAGATGAAGCGATTTTACCAGATGTGATTGGACAAGAAAAACCAGAAAAATTGTTTATTTTATCGGATGTCTACTGTGGTTCATCAGGGGATAATTTCGTTTCGATGATGAAAGCATTTGACAAAGTTACCGTGATAGGTAGACCAACTCTAGGAATTTTAGATTATTCTAATTGCTGCACGGTGGATTTTGGCGATTATGAATTTGTATTTCCAACTTCACGGAGCCTTGCCGTTGATAAAGGACAAGGAATGAATGATAAAGGAGTGATACCAGATATTTTCATCCCTTGGACACCAGAGCATTTAGAGCGAGATATTGATTTAGAAGAATGTCTCAAACTTTGTTAAAGAAAAAAGAGAATGAAGCCGAACGTGTGATTTCATAGAAATCTAGTTTCGAATTTCATTCTCGTTTTTTTTTATAAAATTTTATCAGATTTTTCTACATAAAAGAGCGCAATAATCATGATGATTGTAAGAACAAGCAAAATGACGATAGCTGGTATCCAAGAGCGGAAAAAATCTGCACTGTAACCAAAGAGAGCTGGACCAAAAGCGGCAAGGACATACCCGCCTGTTTGTGCTAATCCAGATAACTGTGCGGTTTGCTCAGGACTGCTAGTTTTCATTGAAAAAGTAACCATAAGATAAGGGAAGAGTGCACTTACGGCTGTACCAATTAGAATGTTGATAATGAGCCAATACATAAAATTATTTGTCTGTATCAGTAACATGCTAATGCCGATAAGAGCGGATGATGATATTAGACCAAGCATGATGAGGCGATAACGAGGAGAGAGTCGAGTTGTCAAGCTGGGAATGGTCATTGAAAATGGCAGACTAATCAGATTAAAAACAGAAGCTAAAAATCCAGCAGAAGCATTTGAAATGCCAGCTTGTATGGCCATCGTCGGCAACCATGTTAGGCAAGTGTAAAAGAGTAGTGATTGCAGACCACCAAAAATAATAATAGCCCAGACTTTTTTATTTTTCCAAATAGTGTTGCCTTGACTTGATTTGTCTTTGCTGACTAAGTAGTGATTGTAGGAAGTATTTGGCAACCAAACTAAAAATGCTAAAAGACAGATGGCTGTCAGACAAAGTACCAACCCTTTCCATGAACTGGCTTCTGTTATGGGCACAGCAATAGAGGAAGCGATAGCTGTTGATAATCCCATAGAAGTGATATACATCGTTGTCAATAGCCCGATCCGATGCGGTTGATTGGCTTGGATGACGCTTGGAAGTAATACGTTAAGCACTGCAATGGAAGCTCCAATAAGAATGGTTCCCATATAAAGGAGTGGTAGATTAAAAATCCGAATTAAAGAGCCGATGGTAAGAAGAGCGAGGACAAGAGCAAACAGTTTTTCTAGCCCAATTTTACTCGCTAAACGCGCTGAAAATGAAGAACAGAGAGCGAACATGATCAAGGGCAGACTGGTCAAAAGACCAAGTGAGCTCACCGAAACATGAAGCCCACTAGCAATGTTCGTTAAAACAGTTGGAAGCGTTGTAAAAGGCGTCCGCAAAGCGACACCCACCATGATAATTCCTGGTAATAAAAAGATAGAATGTTGTTTTTTCATAAATACTCCTAAGGGGTTCTTAGAAAATTATACCATAGAAATAGCTGAAATTATAGCTCTATATTAGTGCATGAGCTCCAGATAGTAGGATGTAATAGTGGCTTCTTCAATTTTATTTCGTTGTCCTAGCCACCAAGTAACTGTTTCGATAAAAGTTGTTGTGACATAGTTTTTTAAAAATGGTTCTGGTAAATTAGATTTTTGTGTCAATAGCTTTTCGCGAATGAGAGGAAAGAGATAGTGTTCTAGCTCTAATTTTAAACGATTAATAAAATAGATATTTTTAGATAATAATAAAGTGGCTATTTTATCTTGATTTTTCCTGAAATGGTAAAAAATATGAGCTGTTGCATCAAAAAGCTCACTTGCTTGGTATCGTTCGACAAATGTATGTTGGAACAAATCTTGACACATTTCTTCAAGTAGTGCTTCTTTTGTCTCAAAATGAGCATAGAAAGTCGATCGACCTACATCTGCAAGGTCGATGATTTCTTGGACTGTGAGGCATTCATAACTTTTTTGATTTAAAAGAGTGATGAATGCCTGATAAATGGCTGCGCGTGATTTTTTAACTCGTCTATCCATCGTTTCCGAACAAATCTCCCTAAATGTACGCTATCAAACGAAGCATTAGATTTGTTTCTTGTTTCCTCCATTAAAATAGTAGATAATATAAGTGAACAAAGTGTTTTGTTTTGAATACATTATACAACAAATAAAATGAAATCTCAATGTGCAATTAGAAGGAGAAGATCATGAAATCAAGTAAAAATGTCTGGATTGCATTTCTGTTAAATTTTTCTTTTGCAATTATTGAATTTACCTTTGGTGTTCTTTTTAATTCTAGTGCTGTGCTAGCAGATGCGGTGCATGATACGGGTGATGCTTTAGCAATTGGCTTATCAGCATTTTTTGAAAGAATTTCCAATAGACGAGGTGATAGAAACTATACATTAGGCTATAAACGGTATAGTTTACTGGGAGCCATGTTGACCTCTACCATTTTAATAGTGGGTTCTATTCTTATTCTGGTTGAAAATGTTCCTAAATTATTTGCACCTGAACGGGTGAACTACGACGGTATGCTTGTCTTAGGCATTTTTGCAATTGTGATCAACTTTGCAGCTAGCAGGGTGGTTAGTCATGGACGTACACACAATGAATCTATTCTTAGTCTGCATTTCCTAGAAGATATTTTAGGTTGGTTGGCTGTTATTTTCGTATCCTTTATTCTTCGTTTTACAAACTGGTATTTTCTTGATCCGTTGCTTTCGCTCATCATTTCGACCTTTATCTTAAGTAAAGCACTACCAAAGTTTTGGGAAAATGTTCAAATCTTTCTTGATCACGTACCGAGTGATGTGAATTTGAACGATCTTTATGCAGAAATTCAAACAATTGAGAATATCCAAGCAATAACTCAGTTAAATGTTTGGACAACCGATGGACTAGAAAAATTTGCGATGATTCATATTTGCATGAAACATCCCGAACAACAAGCAGAAACTCAACAGCTTATTCGCCAACATCTTAAAATATATGGAATTAAAAAAGTCACCATTCAAGCAGATGAAAGTTTAGATGAGCATGAAGAATGCTGTATTGGTGGAGAGAATGAGGAATGAGGAGAATAAAAATGGAGCATTCCGCTGTTAAGGAGTTGTTGAAAAGTGTTAAATCTGTTATCAACAAAATTATTATAATCAGTTAAAATTCAGCTATTTTAGATTTCTTGATATGATTATAAAAATAGAAATAACAATAAGACTAGCTAAACTTATCAATAAAATCTCAATGTTATTAGTAAAGATATTTATTACTTGAAGAACAGATACGGAAGCAATAATAAAAAGTATTGCTTCCATAAGTTTAGTATTTCGTAATTCATTAAATTGATATTTTTCTTTAATTAAGTCATATTCCTCTTGCTTTACTTTTTCTACATATTCATCGTGAGTGAAATCAGAGTGCTCTTTAAGATGATTAAAAAGTTCAAAAATAGGTCTATAATTAAGTCGGTACATAAAAATATATGATTTTTTATAATTGTGAGCCCATTCATTAAAATTAATAAGATGTTTTTCGTTTGAGAGGTGGAATTTTTCAAGTCCGTCCATAATAGTTTCTTCAAGGCAAACTAATTGAAAAAAACGGGGTAGCAGAAGCCAAAAAGAAACTAGCTTGTTGTAGAAAATTGAACTCAAAATTATTAGAATCATTGTTATTCCAAATGATATAATTAGCGCCTTTGTTTATGTAGTTAATGTATTCTAAATCAAAATAGTCTGCTATGTAATATTTTGATTTATTCATAGAGGATAGAGCATGCGAAGTATATGGAGCATTAATCATCCAAGTATACAATTTGTCTTTTTTAAAGAATTCTAATTTATTCATATCTTTCATATTGGTAATGAAGTGGAGTGTAAAAAAACGTTCGCTTAATTGAATTCCTCCGTTTATTAAAGATAATTCTTTTTTTATATAATTTAAAATATCATCTAACTGTTGAGAAGAGTTCAAAGAGTATGCTTTATTTTTATTTTTAAAATCAGGAAAGAGTTTGGCTATCATTTTGGTATACGGGTGTAGAAAATCGATGTTATAAAAAGAATCTCTCAAATCTTCAAATAAATCAATTACTATTGCCCCATTTTGATATACGGTAAGTGTGACAAAGTAGAGGTATATTTCGCTCTTTTTACCAAATTCTATAAGAGGAGTGAAGATAAATTTAATAAATTGATTACCTTCTGCGTTATTTAACCAATTTTGCTTTTCCTTCTCAAGTTTAATAAAGTATAAGTCAAGATAGTCATTAGTCTTTTCATCAATCGCTTCTTTCAAATGATGTATCTCAGAGGGAATATTCCAAAATTCATTTTTTTTAGCAATAAGTTGACTATCTTTGGTACCTATTAAAACCATTATTGTGGCTGGATGATTCTTAAATTTTTTAGTAATAATTTGTGTTAATTTTTTATTATTAATTTTATATAAGTCTGTACTTAACATATAAAAAGAAGTTATTTTAAATTCTTTGATTTGTTTAGAGACTTCAGAAATTTTTTCTCCCCAATTATTATTTATAGGCTTCTTCATATTAAGCTCCTTAATGTTTTTCAAAATAATTATATCAAAAACATTCCCCTATTTGATATGAACAATCATAATCAGTTAAAATTCAGTTATTTTCCTAAAATAAAAAGAAAAAAGCCTTTGAAACGTTGATTTCAAGGACTTTTGGCTCACTTAATTATTTAACTTCAGTAAACACAACGTGCTTGCGAAGTTTTGGTGAGTATTTCTTCAATTGAAGACGGTCTGGAGTGTTACGTTTGTTTTTAGAAGTAAGGTACAAGCGTTCACCAGATGCTTTGTGTTCAAGTGTAATATTTACGCGCATGATAGCTCCCTTCTATTATTCAGCTGCAGTAGCTTTAGCGATTTTACGTCCTTTGTAGTATCCTTTGAGGGATACACGGTGAGAACGTGAGTAATCTCCAGTAGTTTCATCAAAAGTTACAGATGGAGCTGTAATTTTGTAGTGAGTGCGACGTTTGTTTTTTTTCGCTTTTGAAGTGCGACGTGCAGGTACTGCCATTTTAAATTCTCCTTTTAGTTTTTAAAATCTATTCAATGATGATTTTCATCAACTTTAGTAGTATATCAAATTTTTTTTGTAAAGTAAAGTTACTTGACAAATTTTTGGACAAACTAGCCAGTTTTTTCAGTAAAGGGAAGTTTTCTATGGGAAATATTTTCAAATGTCCCGCAAAATAACGGACTTGTGGTACAATAATTATATTATATAAATTGGAGGAAAGACTATGAAATTACAAAAACCAAAGGGCACACAAGATATTCTTCCAAAGGATTCTGGGAAATGGCAGTATGTGGAAGAATTTGCTCGTAATACTTTTAAAAAATACAACTATGCTGAGATTCGCACACCACTATTTGAGCACTATGAAGTGATCAGTCGCTCTGTTGGGGATACGACCGATATTGTGACGAAAGAAATGTATGATTTTTATGATAAAGGCGATCGCCATATTACCTTGCGTCCTGAAGGGACAGCACCTGTCGTACGTTCTTATGTGGAAAATAAGCTATTTGCACCAGAAATCCAAAAACCGGTAAAACTTTACTATATGGGTTCAATGTTTCGATATGAGCGTCCACAAGCTGGTCGTTTGCGGGAATTTCATCAGATTGGTGTAGAGTGTTTTGGCTCAAACAATCCTGCGACAGATGTAGAGACGATTGCTATGGCAGCCCAATTTTTTAATGAAATTGGTATTCGCAATGTGACGTTACAATTGAACAGTCTGGGGAATGCGGAGAGTCGTGCTGCTTACCGTCAGGCTTTGATTGATTATTTGACGCCGTTGAAAGACAGTCTTTCTAAAGATAGTCAGCGTCGTCTGGAAGAAAATCCTCTCCGTGTGCTAGACAGTAAGGAAAAAGAAGATAAACTCGCTGTTGAAAATGCACCCTCTATCTTGGATTATCTAGATGAAGAAAGCCAAACTCATTTTCAAGCTGTGCGGTCGCTGTTGGAGGCGCTGGAAATTCCTTATATCATCAATACCAATATGGTTCGTGGATTAGATTATTATAATCATACGATTTTTGAATTTACCGCAGATGTAGCAGGTAATGAACTGACAATTTGTGCAGGTGGTCGATATGATAGCCTTGTTGCTTATTTTGGTGGGCCAGAGACAGCTGGATTTGGCTTTGGAATGGGTGTGGAACGCCTCCTCCTCGTTCTTGAAAAGCAAGGTGTGGAATTGCCGTTAGAAGATAGCTTAGATGTTTATATTGCAGTTTTGGGAGAAGGTGCTAATAATAAAGCATTGGAAATTGTGCAAGCACTTCGCAAGCAAGGGTTTACAGCTGAGCGTGATTATTTAAATCGTAAGTTGAAAGCGCAATTCAAGTCAGCAGACACCTTTGGTGCTAAAGTGTTAATAACTCTTGGCGAAAGTGAAATTGAAAGCAAACAAGTCACTATCAAAAACAATCAAACGCGTAAAGAATTAATTGTCGATTTAAATCAGATCCAAGAAGATTTTCAAGTAATTTTTAAGCAAGTAGGATTTTAGTTGAGAAGTGCAAAAGCTAGGTACTGGCTTTTTGCTATTATTTGTGTAAGGTGAACAGAGGTTGAATAACTGATGAAAAAAATTGTCATTCCATCTATACTTCAATTTATAATAGTTTTTTTAGTAATAGGTGGTATTGCTTATTTTGTGAGAGGAGACTTTTTCTTTCGATTTTTAGCACCGATTTTTGGCTTAGCGGCAGGACTGTTGCGCTTAGCCTTAAGTTATGTTGTTAAGGTTTTGCATCCTGAATTATATGAAAGAGAGATTAAGAAATGAAACTTAGTCTCCTTTTTATGAGAGATTAGGTTAAGATAAGAAGTTTTTGAAAAGCGGACTTCTTTTTCATCTCTTTTGTGGTAAAATAGTAAAAGAATTAAAAGTTTGGAGAATAAAAATGAGACGTTCAATGTATGCTGGACGTGTTCGTAGTGAACATGTCGGTCAAGAAATCACTTTAAAAGGTTGGGTATCCCGTCGTCGTGACTTGGGAGGCTTGATTTTCATTGATTTACGTGACCGCGAAGGCATTATGCAGCTGGTTATCAATCCTGAGAATGTAACTAAAGAAGTCATGGGAACTGCCGAAAGGTTGCGAAGCGAATATGTTATTGAAGTGACTGGAAAAGTAGAAGCACGTACGCAGGCAAATGATAAACTTGCAACAGGAACTGTTGAACTGCATGTGGAGGCTTTGACAATTCTCAATACGGCCAAAACAACCCCATTTGAAATTAAAGATGGCATTGAAGCGAATGATGATACGCGCCTTCGTTATCGATATTTAGATCTGCGACGTCCTGAAATGTTGGCAAATTTGAAATTACGAGCTAAAGTAACACATTCAATTCGTAATTACTTAGATGAGCTTGAGTTTATCGACGTAGAAACTCCGTTTCTTACGAAATCAACTCCAGAAGGTGCGCGTGATTATTTGGTGCCAAGTCGAGTGAACCAAGGACATTTCTATGCATTGCCACAAAGTCCTCAGATTACAAAACAATTGTTGATGAATGCTGGTTTTGATCGTTATTATCAAATTGTGAAGTGCTTCCGTGATGAGGATTTGCGTGGAGATCGTCAACCAGAGTTTACACAGGTTGACTTAGAAACTTCTTTTCTTTCTGACCAAGAAATCCAAGATATTACAGAAGGCTTGATTGCTCGAGTGATGAAAGAAACGAAGGGAGTTGAGGTTACGCTACCATTCCCACGAATGACATATGATGATGCGATGACTTTATATGGAAGCGATAAACCAGATACTCGTTTTGAAATGCTTTTGCAAGACTTGACAGATATTGTCAAGGAGATTGACTTTAAAGTTTTTTCAGAAGCACCAGTAGTTAAAGCTATTGTTGTGAAAAATGCTGCTGATAAATATTCTCGTAAAGATATTGATAAGCTGACAGAGCAGGCAAAACAATATGGTGCAAAAGGACTTGCTTGGGTCAAAGTGACTTCAGATGAATTAAATGGCCCAATTGCTAAATTTTTGCAAGGCTTGACAAGTGAGTTGACAGATGCTTTACAGCTAGAAGAAAATGATTTGGTTCTCTTTGTAGCTGATACTGTAGAAGTGGCTAATGCAACTTTGGGTGCACTTCGTGTCCGTTTGGCAAAAGAACTAGGCTTGATTGATGAGTCGAAATTTAATTATCTTTGGGTAGTGGATTGGCCAATGTTTGAATGGTCAGAAGAGGAAGGGCGTTATATGAGTGCACATCACCCATTCACCCTTCCACAAGCAGACACAGCTCATGAGTTAGAAGGTGATTTGAGTAAAGTTCGTGCTATTGCTTATGATATTGTCTTGAATGGTTATGAATTGGGTGGTGGAAGTCTTCGTATTAACCATAAAGATTTGCAAGAACGAATGTTTAAAGCCCTTGGTTTTTCTAAAGAAGCAGCTACTAATCAGTTTGGTTTCTTGCTAGAAGCTATGGATTACGGTTTTCCACCACATGGTGGGTTGGCTATCGGACTAGATCGCTTTGTCATGTTGCTAGCTGGTGAGGAAAATATCCGTGAAGTGATTGCTTTCCCTAAAAATAATAAAGCAAGTGATCCTATGACACAGGCGCCAAGTCTAGTTGACACTAAGCAGCTTGAGGAATTAAGTTTACAAGTAGAAACTCATGAAGAAAACTAAGATTTATAAACGATTTCGTTATTATTTGCGCCGTTTGGCTTATAATTTTAAATTGATACAAGTGCTTAAAAGTATCTCCCGCAAGAAGTATGATGAAAAAATATCTGCTTCACTAATCTATGGTTTTTTATCTGCAGTTGCAGTTAATCTCTTCTTTCAACCAGGGCATGTGTACTCAAGTGGGGCGACGGGATTGGCACAGATTTTAGCCGCTTTAAGTACACGTTTTTTGGGATTTGCCATTCCTGTTTCTGTAACTTTTTATCTCATCAATATCCCACTAATGATCTTGGCTTGGTATCAAATTGGGCACAAGTTTACGGTGTTTACTTTTATTACGGTTTCCATGAGCTCACTGTTTATCCAGTTTGTTCCTGAAGTGAGTTTAACAAATGACCCAATTATCAATGCATTGTTTGGTGGGGTCATTATGGGAATGGGGATTGGTTTTGCTTTGCGTTCCAATATTTCTAGTGGTGGGACAGACATTGTCAGTTTGACAGTTCGGAAGAAAACGGGCAGAAATGTCGGAAATATTTCTTTTATTGTCAATGGGATGATTATGATTATTGCGGGTGTGACCTTTGGGTGGAAATATGCGCTTTATTCGATGATTACGATTTTTGTTTCGAGTCGGGTGACAGATGCCGTCTTTACCAAGCAAAAGAGGATGCAAGCTATGATTATTACCAGTTATCCTGAAGCCGTTATTGAAAAAATCCACAATAAGTTGCATCGTGGTGCAACGATTATCAATGGTGCAGAAGGTACCTACAATCATGAGAAAAAAGCAGTTTTGATTACAGTTATTACGCGTGCTGAATTTAATGAATTCAAGCATATCATGCGAAAAGTAGACCCGCATGCTTTTGTATCGGTAGCGGATAATGTTCACATTCTTGGACGTTTCGTGGAAGAATAAAACCATCAGATTAGCTGAATTAGCTAATCTGATGGTTTTTTGTTAGACACCTTTAAGACTGTCTTCCCTTTTTAAGATCAAAATCAATAGGAAGTGAGCTAAAAAGTTTTTGTGTTAAAGTATAGAATGAAATAAATCAAAGATACAATAGCTGGGTTCAAAAAGCACAGCTTTGAAAAGTGGGCAGGACTGATAAAGCAAGTCTTCTTTCCATAATTATTTAAGTGCGAGAACTTGTTTTCCAGGGACAATATAGTAATCTTTGTTAGCGTCGAGAGGAGTATCAAGGCTGATTTTAGGATAGTTGATAAACACAGCTTGTTTATCCTGATTTGGATAGATAAATGAATTGTTCCCAAAGTTAATGAGGATAGTGATTTGATTTTCTTTTTCTTTGATTTTGTATTCGACTATAGATTCATTCAGCCATTGAGCAGAGCAACAATTTTTGATTTCTGTACGTGTTTTCAAACGTAAGAGTGGATGTTTTTTTCTGAATTGAATGAGCTGACAGATAAATGCCACATCTTTCTCATATTCAATTGAGCGTAGCCAATCTAGACGGTTAATAGTATCTGGAGTATTATAAGTATTCTCAATGAGATTTTTGCTACGGAAAAATTCTTGACCACTATGAATGAATGGTACTCCTTGTGTCAACAAAGAGAGATGCAGAGCAAGTCGAGCATTGTCAAGTCGCTCTTTTAAATCAATCTTGGGATTTTGTATCGCAAAATAGTCAAAAGCAGTTGCATCGTCATGGCATTCTACATAGTTGATTGCTTGTTGCGGTGCGATAAAGTGTTCAGTACCTATAAAACCAATATTGGCAGTTAAAACATTCTCTATAGAATTTATGGAATTTGTTTTTTGTATTTGTTCGCCTTTTGCGATGGTTGCTTTTATTGTATTGCGAAAATGATCATTGAAAAAACCATAACTTGGTAATTTGTCAGCATTGAACTGGTGAGCCAGTCTATTGTTATCTAGCCCCGTATTCATACGCCAGCCTTCTCCGTAAAGATAGACGTTCGGATAGAGAGATTGCAACTCCTCTGCAATCTGTTTCATGGTTTCTATATCTAAAATCCCCATGAGGTCAAAGCGGAATCCATCGAATCCGTAAATCGTTAACCATTGTTTGAGGGAATGCTTAATATAGCTACGAACCATTGCTCGTTCACTTGCTACATCATTTCCACAAAATGTACCATTTGTTAAATTACCGTTGTGATCGTAGCGGAAAAAATAACCTGGAACGATTTTTTCAAAAGCATAGGCTTTAGGATCGTAGACATGATTATAAACAACGTCCATGATAACGCTAATATCAGCTTTGTGGTAAGTAGTGATGGCTTCTTGCAATTCAACGATTCTTGCATATGGATCATGTGGATTAGTTGTAAAACTGCCGTCGGGAAGGTTGTATTGCATAGGGTCGTATCCCCAGTTGTATACGAGCCCTGGATGATTTTCATCAACGCTGCCAAAATCATACAAAGGCATGAGCTGAATGTGAGTTACACCTAATTGTTTGATGTACTCCATCCCTAAAGTATGTTTTTGCAACTGCGGAGACTCTGTCAGAGATTTGAATTTACCAGGATAAGTAAACTTAGCTTCTTTTTGCATGGAAAAATCTCGCACACTCATCTCGTAAATAATGGCCTCTGTCATTGACATTTGTGTCTGTGCTCGATGGATAGGATGAGAAATTTTCTCTAAGTTAATTATGTAACTAGCTCCAGAATTACTTTCGGACGATAGAGCATAAGGGTCGTGAACTTCTACCCAGTGACCATTTACTTTGTGTAGATAGTAATAAGCAGCTCCATCAAAATTTCCGAATACTTCTGTTTGCCACACTCCCTTTTCTCCGAGAGTCATTGGGTAAACAGTATTTTGTAAATGAAGTAATACTTGTTCAGAAATTGGTGCCCAGAGCTTAAAAGTTGTTGCTTCCGGGGTATAATGAGCTCCTAAATCGTTTTCGTTGTAAGCAAAAGTCTGGTCAAAAATTGGCTTTCTCACAATATGGCGAAATTGTAAGAACGTTTTATTACGATCTTGGTCGTAAATCCAATAATGTTCAGTTAAATCTAGCGGTTTTAGAGGAGCAAGACTGTATTGCACAAAGTCGTCTTGTTCTTCCAGAGATCTTATCTGTAAAATTTGTGTGCTATCGACCGTTTCGATTGTAAATTGTAATTGTTCAGTATAAAATTGTTTTTCTAACTCGATAGTGATGAGACTTTGGTCATCTAAGTAGGCTTGGAATGATCGGAAAGCCATAAACTTCCTTTCTTTATTGTTCGATAATGCGATGTGGAATTACTTGGCGATAACAAATTTGTCGATTTTCTTTGGTATCATTGATAATTTGCAGGATAGTTTTAAAAGAAATCCGCCCCAGTTCTAGCGTATTAATATCAACATAAGCTGCCAAGTCAAGTTTGGGTTTAATAGAGTCAAAAGCTAGAGTAGGAATAGATAATTGATTTTGATTTAAATAGTTGCAGACCCCTTCTGCTAGCATGCTATCTGTTGTGATAATCGCATCAATTTTTGAATCATGATTTAGAAGATGTTTTGTGAATTGATATCCTTTTTCTTCCAAAAATTCATTTGCAAATGCTGTGTTTTGAGGATCAAGCTCTAAGTGGTAATCTTCCAGCGCTTTTTGATACCCTTTATAACGATCTTGCGTTACAAATAGTCTTTTACTACCACCGATAAAAGCAATATTGCGGCAGCCTTTTTTGATAAAATATTCTGTTGCATCATATCCAGCTTGGATATTGTCATTATCCACCAAAGGAATAAACGGAGAAAGAGATTTTCCTAAAATTAAGAAAGGAAATTGTTCCTCACTAACCATTTTCACTAATGGATCATTTTCCTGAGAATAGAGAAAAATGAGCCCGTCCACACGTTTCCCTAGAACCATTTGGGAAATAGCTTCCATGCGCTCTTTTTCATTTTTCCCGGTCGCAATTTGAATAGCGTAGTGAAATTCAGAAGCTACCTGAGCAATCCCACGAAATACTGAAGGGAAAAATGGATTTTGATAAAAAGCATCGGAATCATCAGGTAAAACAACACCAATGACTTGTGTGTAACTGCTAACAAGACTACGTGCATTGAGATTAGGATGATAATTCAATTCCTTCATAGCTTTACGGACTCTTTTTTTGGTCTCATCGCTGATGCTGGATTTATTTTGGACAACACGGGTAACGGTAGAAGGCGAAACTCCTGCCAATTTAGCAACTTCTTTAATAGTAACTCGCATAAAAAACCTCCTACTTTTTCATTTTTTCATCACGGAAATGTGTCCGATAGAAAATAATGACGAGATAAAGCACAAAAAGAATGTTTTGAATGGTAATCATAGTGGTCATGGCTTGACCGAACAATAACCCTGCTGCAACAGCAATCAAAGTTGGCAAACCTAAACAATTCAAAGCAAAATGATAGCATTCTTTGACGGTTTTAAAAGAAAAAAGACGTGATTTTTTCGTTAAATAAAGGAAAAAGGTAGCTCCTAAGATGATGATGAAGAAATTCAGTGTCAAAAGACCGCCAGAAAGGAGAACGAGAAATAGACTGACTGTCACACGATTTTGTTGAAACCAATCTTGTGAAATGGCGGCACTGAGCGACTTTTTATTTTTTAGAGCAGCTTGATTGATATGCTGATATTGAATGTCTGCCAGTTTTTTTCCTTTTTTGCTGATAATCAGTTGTTTGGATCCAAAAGCAAGTGTTAGTTTTTCTCCTAAGGTAGACTGTTCTTTCCCTAGAAGGACAGTTCCTGCTTTGCTATTGTGAGTTGATTGCTGACCAGCATAGCTGAATTGATGATTTTCTATTTTAGCATTCTCTGTGATATCGTCCATTACTTCCTTTGTAACAGGGTCAAAAACACCATCTACAAAAGTAGTGAGTGGATAAGTCTTGAGAGACGCGTTTTGCACAGCAACTGGTATCATGGATAAGGAAATTAAAAAGATGCTTGTAAAAATCAATTGAAACCAGGTCAGTAATTTTCGGTTGGCAAAAGGCTTTTTAAAACCGTAAATACTAGAAAAATAATTAAATGGATAAGGTAGCATAAGACACTCTTTCTAAAAATTTATAATCAGGTAATGGCTAATAAAGCAAAGTTTATTAGCTATCATACAACTATAAATAAAAGAGGGTGGGACAAGATTATCCCTTGTCGCCACCACTTGTTAAACCAGATACAAAGTTCTTTTGTAGGAAGAAGAATAAGATACAGATTGGCAAAGCAATCAGGATAGCGCCTGCTGAGAAGTAAGCAATCTTCAAATTCTTCACATCACTAACAAAGGTTTGTAAACCAACAGCAACTGTATAGAATTCTTTTTCACGAAGTAAGAAACTAGATAAGATGTAGTCTCCGAATGGTCCCATGAAAGCCCAGAGAGCTTGTACAGCAATCATTGGACGAACGAGTGGCAGTACAATTTGCCAGAAGCGTCTGAAGTGACCAGCACCGTCCAATTTAGCGGACTCATCAAGCGAGATAGGCACAGTATCAAAATATCCTTTCATGAGCCAAGCGTTCATTGGGATACCACCGCCGACATAAAGGAAGATGAGGAACCAACTGTGGTTGAGCGCATTTAACATCAAAGCCATAACGAAGAAGGCGGTCAGGGCAGCCATTGTTGGCACCATTTGAATGATTAAGAAGAAGACCAGACTTTGTTTTCTAGCTAGGAAATTATAACGACTATAAGCGTAACCAGCTAGTACAACTATACTTGTTTGGATAATCATTGTCAAGATAGCAATGATTAAGGTATTAAAGTACCAAGTCCCATAAAGAGTTTCAGTAAAAAGCTTGCTAAAGTTCTCTAAGCTAAAATTAATATCTGTATCGAGTTTAAATGCAAGGACATTCCCTGTCTTGAAAGCAGACATAATCGTAATCAAGAGAGGATAGATAATGATAATAGATAAAGCCACTAGATAGAAATAAGTTAAAAAGTGGTTTAAACGGCGTTTAAATTTAATAGAATTATTCATCTTACACATCCTCCATATCAAATGCATGTAGTTTCTTGAACGCAATCATGGAGATTGAAATCACGATAAGAGAAATGATAAGTGTTACCGCAGCAGCCATTGAGTATTGAGGAGCTGCACCTGTCGTTAAACGATAAATCCATGAAATGAGGATGTCGGTCGAACCTGCACCACCACCAACTGTACCAGGACCGCCATCATTAAAGAGGTACATGATAGAGAAGTTGTTGAAGTTGAAAGTATACTGACTGATGAGTGTAGGGGCAGCAACTGCTAAAATCATTGGGAAGGTGATATTGCGGAATTTTTGCCATGCATTTGCACCATCAATGTAAGCTGCTTCGTAAAGATCGTTTGGAATGGATTGCAAGATACCAAGTGTCAATACATAAATGTAAGGGAAACCAAGCCAACCTTGCATCATAATTAGAGCAACTTTAGTCCAGGTTGGATCTGTTTTCCAAGGAATCAGATGTCCGTTTAAGAATGGCAATACTTTACCAAGAAGCGGAATGACTTGGGTATTGATCGCACCGATACTATCGTTGAACATGTTACTGAAAGTTAAGATAGTGATGAATGCTGGGACAGCCCAAGGCAGTAGGAAGATAACACCGAAAATGCGTTTTCCTTTAATAAATGGTTGGTTTGCAATAATAGCGGTAAAAATACCAATAACGATTTGGACGGTTGAGGCAGTCAGTGCCCAGATAATAGTCCAACCAAGAACGGCTCCAAAAGCAGAACGGAAAGTGCTAAGTCGCCAAATATTAGTGAAGTTTGTCACGCCAACCCAATCCAAGAGTTTGGTTGGAGGCAGATGTTGGAAATCATAGTTTGTAAAGGCGATTAAAAGAGTGACCAATACAGGGAAAATGATAGCAAAAGTCATTGCAATATATGAAGGAATGATCAATAGGTAAGGAAAACCATTAGCGTAAATTCCTTTTAACATATCTTTGAACGTCGTAGGAACTGGATAATCATTATTCCAACGTTTCGCAATAGTATAAGCATCTTTTAGATTGAGAGCATAAAAGATGAAATAAACAATGACAAGAATAAAGTGGAACGCACCACGAATCAGCATGAAAAGAGAGTTGTCGCGTCCAGGCACCTCACCGAGAGTAATTAAGTTTCCTAACTCAGGAGCAGCAATGGCGAAAAAGTAAATCAAAAATAAGATGGTAACTCCTAAAAAGATAACCCCTTTTGCTTTTTGTTTATTATAAATTTGCCCAAGTCCTGGGATGAGGGAGAGCAGCAATGCTTTACGTGGCTGTTG
The DNA here is from genome assembly GCF_030439905.1 of Streptococcus sp. SN3. Taxonomy (NCBI): domain Bacteria; kingdom Bacillati; phylum Bacillota; class Bacilli; order Lactobacillales; family Streptococcaceae; genus Streptococcus; species Streptococcus sp. SN3. The sequence goes on along the minus strand of NZ_JAQFJF010000005.1, from coordinate 70,300 downwards.
TTGTGTAGTCATCAGAGTCTCCTTTTTCTAAAATATAGAACTCGACTGGTGCTGCCAATCGAGTTCTATCCTACCTCAATCTGTTTTATTTTTTACCAAATTTTTGATTGATAGTATCTTTAATCAATTTAACGGCATCATTTACAGCGGTTTTAGTATCTTTTTTACCACTTACAGCATCAAAGAGCATACTTGCTGCTGGATCCCATACAGTACTCATTTCAGAGATATTTGGCATAGGTTGAGCAGATTGGAATTGTTTAATAACAGCTGAAGTTAATTCATCATTTTTTCCTTCAGCGTATTTACGAGCCTCTGTGTTTGCAGGTACTTCGTTTGTAGCATCATAGAAAGCTTTTTGTTGTTCAGTCGAAGTCAAGAAATTAACAAATTTTTGAGCTGCTTTGGCATTTTTAGATCCTGCAGGGATGACCCAAGCTTTACCACCACCAAAGGTTTGATAATTTTTACCATTTGGAAGTGTAGGAATAGTGGCAACACCATAGTTCACTTTAGCTTCTTTGAATGATGCAGCTTTCCAAGGGCCTTCAATGATAGCAGCTGTTTTACCTGATTGGAATTGAGTTTGAATTAAGTTTGCGGCACCTTTAGTATCTTGCATTCCTTTTGGCCATTTTGCATACCAAGTTTTAGCGTATTCAACACCTTTGATAGAACCGTCATTTGCAAGTCCAATGTCTTTAGGATCGGTACCGTTCTTACCAAAGACATATCCACCATTACCAGCTAACAGACCATAAGTGTAGTAGAAGTTTGTCCAGTCAGCAAGGAAACCAGTTGTTTTGCCATTTTCGCTGGCAAAAGCATATTTGCTGTCTTTTGCAAGTTCTTCTAATTCAGCAAAAGTAGTAGGTGCTTTAGAAACAAGGTCTTTATTGTAGTACATTACTAATGTTTCGATAACAGCAGGTGCGCCATAAGTCTTACCTTTTGTAGTTACGAGTGCTTTTGTTGTGTCATCAGTCATTGAACCTTTGTCAAGTTTCACTTCTGAAAGTTGGCCGTCCGAACCGAGACTACCTACGCGGTCATATGGAGACATCATAACGTCTGGAGCCTTGCCAGATTGGTTGTCAAGTGAAAGATTTTCAAGACCTTTAAGTTGGTCGCCAGTTTTAATAGTAACTTTTGTTCCACTTTCTTTTTCAAAAGCTTCAGCTGCTTTCTTTACATATTTTTCGTATTGTTTTTCTACGTAAATAGTGAGGTTTTTACCATCACCAGAAGAAGCTGATTTATTATTTTTGCTACCGCAAGCTACTAGTAACAAACTAGCTAATCCTACAGTTCCAAGAACTGCAACACTTTTCAACACTTTATGTTTCATGATTTATTCCTCCTAAAGAATAAAATAATAAGATAATAATTTAATTAGTTTACGCAAACGTTTTCTTAAACTGAGATTAGTATACCATAAATAGAAAACGGTTGCAACACTTTTTTTAAAAATCTTAAAAATTTTTTATTTCTCACTCAAAAATGTTGACAAAATATAGAAGAAAAGGAAAGGATTGTCCAAAATATTTTAAAAAATAATAAAAAAAGCAGAAAAATGGTTGCGTCCATTTTGGAATTAAGTTATAATCAAATCAACGCAAACGTTTTCGTTAAATGAATGCAAAATTTAACAGAAAAATTTATTGAGGTGAAAAAGATGAAAGAGCGTCAAAGTGGTGTTCTCATGCATATTTCTTCTCTGCCAGGAAAATATGGAATTGGTTCATTTGGGAAAAGTGCTTACGATTTTGTCGATTTTCTGGTGAGAACTAAGCAACGTTACTGGCAAATATTGCCACTAGGAACAACTAGTTATGGAGATTCTCCATATCAATCTTTCTCTGCATTTGCGGGAAATACACATTTTATTGATTTTGATCGATTGATTGAAGAAGGATTGCTTGTGCAAAGTGATCTTGAAGGGTTAGACTTTGGTCAGGATCCAAGAAAAGTAGATTATGCGAAAGTGTTTAACAATCGCAGACCTGTTTTGGAAAAAGCTGTGAAACGTTTCTTAGAATGTGGAGATTTGGCAGCCTATGAAAAATTTGTGGCTGACAATTCATCATGGCTTGAAGTATTTGTTGAATACATGGCGATTAAAGAATATTTTGACTTGAAAGCTTGGACTGAATGGCCAAATGCGGCTCTTCGGCGTCGTGAAGCAGCTAGTTTAGCTCATTATCGTGAAAAATTAGCTGACAGATTGACTTATCATCGTGTAACGCAGTATCTTTTCTTTAAACAATGGTTAGAATTAAAAGCGTATGCCAATGAACATTACATTGAAATTGTCGGCGATATGCCAATCTATGTAGCAGCTGATAGCTGTGATGTTTGGGCACAACCACACTTCTTTAAAACAGATGAGCTAGGGCAGCCTACATGCGTAGCGGGATGCCCACCAGATGAATTCTCTGCGACTGGCCAACTCTGGGGGAACCCAATTTATGACTGGAAAGCAATGGATAAAGATGGGTATAGTTGGTGGATTAAACGCCTACGTGAAAGCTTCAAGATTTATGATGTAGTGCGTATTGATCATTTCCGTGGATTTGAATCTTACTGGGAAATCCCTGCTAGTTCCGATACAGCAGCTCCTGGTAAATGGGTTAAGGGACCTGACTATGCTTTGTTTAAAGCAGTGAAAGAAGAGTTAGGTGATCTGAATATTATTGCTGAAGACTTGGGCTTTATGACCGATGAAGTGATTGCTTTACGTGAAAAGACAGGCTTCCCTGGTATGAAAGTGACTCAATTTGCTTTTAATCCAGACAGCGAAAGCATTGATAGTCCACACTTAGCACCTAACAATTCTGTCATGTATACAGGTACGCACGATAATAATACTGTTCTTGGTTGGTATCGCGATGAAATTGATGATGCTACACGTGAATATATGGCTCAATACACCAATCGTAAGGAATACGAAACAGTACCTCATGCTATGTTACGGACTATCTTTGCTTCTGTCAGCTTTATGGCAATTGCAACCATGCAAGATTTACTTGAATTAGACGGTTCAGCTCGCATGAACTATCCATCAACTATTGGTGGAAATTGGTCCTGGCGTATGACAGCAGATGAATTGAATCCTGTGGTTGAAGCAGAGTTATATAGCTTGACGAAAACATATCGTCGTGTAAATAAAAAATTATTAAATCATGAAAATGAACTCTAGTGTTTGTTTTCTAGTCTAGGAGAAAAAATGTCAAACTTACAAGAATATATTAAGAAAAATTATCAAAAAGGAATTGCTGAATGTAGCAATGAAGAATTGTATATTGCCCTTTTAAACTATACAAAATTAGCTAGTGCACAAAAGTCAGTTAATACTGGTAAAAAGAAGCTTTACTATATTTCTGCCGAGTTTTTGATTGGGAAACTTTTGTCAAACAACCTAATTAACCTTGGCCTTTATGACAATGTTAAAAAAGAGTTAGCAGACGCTGGTAAAGATCTAATTGAAGTTGAAGAAGTAGAATTAGAACCTTCACTTGGAAATGGCGGTTTGGGACGTCTGGCTGCTTGTTTCCTTGATTCAATTGCGACTCTTGGTTTGAATGGAGATGGTGTTGGACTAAATTATCACTTTGGTTTGTTCCAACAAGTCTTGAAAAATAATGAGCAAACAACAGTTCCAAACTTCTGGCTAACTGAACAAAATTGGTTGGTAAAATCAAGCCGTAGCTATCAAGTACCATTTGCTAATTTTACATTAACATCAACTCTTTATGATATTGATGTGCCTGGTTACAAGACGGCCACTAAAAACCGCCTTCGTCTGTTCGATCTTGACTCAGTTGATGCAAGTATCATTGAAGATGGGATTGACTTTGATAAGACAGATATCGCTCGTAATTTGACTCTATTCCTTTACCCAGATGATAGTAATAAGCAAGGTGAATTGCTTCGTATCTTCCAACAATACTTCATGGTATCAAATGGTGCGCAATTGATTCTTGATGAAGCGATTGAAAAAGGGAGCAATCTTCATGACTTGGCTGACTACGCAGTTGTGCAAATTAATGATACTCACCCATCAATGGTCATTCCTGAGTTGATTCGTCTCTTGACTGCACGTGGGATTGAGCTTGATGAAGCAATCTCAATCGTTCGTAATATGACTGCTTATACAAACCATACTATTCTTGCAGAAGCATTGGAAAAATGGCCGCTTGAATTCTTGGAAGAAGTTGTTCCACACTTGGTTCCAATTATCAAAGAATTGGATAAACGCGTAAAAGCAGAATATGCAGATCCGGCTGTTCAAATTATTGATGAAAACAATCGAGTACACATGGCACATATGGATATTCACTATGGATATAGTGTAAATGGTGTTGCAGCACTTCATACAGAAATTTTGAAGAACTCAGAGCTTAAAGCTTTCTACGATATTTATCCAGAAAAATTCAACAATAAGACAAATGGTATTACGTTCCGTCGTTGGCTCATGCATGCAAACCCACGTTTATCAAATTATATCGATAGCTTGATTGGGCGTGATTGGCATCATGATGCTTCAAAATTAGAAGATTTACTTGATTTTTCTGACAAGGCTGATGTAAAAGCTGAACTTGAAAAAATCAAAGCTCACAACAAACGGAAATTGGCTCGTCATTTGAAGGAACACCAAGGTGTTGAAATCAATCCAAACTCTATTTTTGATATCCAAATCAAACGTCTTCACGAATACAAACGCCAACAAATGAACGCTCTTTATGTTATTCATAAATATTTGGACATCAAGGCTGGGAATATTCCTGCACGTCCAATTACGGTCTTCTTTGGTGGTAAAGCTGCTCCAGCATACACAATCGCTCAAGATATTATCCATTTGATTCTTTGTTTGTCAGAGGTGATAGCTAATGACCCAGAAGTTTCTCCATATTTGCAAGTCGTCATGGTTGAAAATTACAATGTTACTGCAGCTAGCTTCTTAATTGCAGCTGGTGATATTTCTGAGCAGATCTCTCTTGCTTCTAAAGAAGCTTCAGGTACTGGTAACATGAAATTCATGTTGAATGGTGCATTGACACTTGGTACTATGGATGGCGCTAATGTAGAGATTGCTGAATTGGTAGGCCAAGACAATATCTACATCTTTGGTGAAGATTCTGAAACAGTTATTGATCTGTATGCGAAAGAAGCGTACAAATCATCAGATTTCTATGCTCGTGAAGCAATCAAACCGTTGGTTGATTTCATTGTTAGTGATACGGTTCTCGCAGTTGGTAAGAAAGAACGCTTAGAACGTCTCTATAATGAATTGATTCATAAAGATTGGTTCATGACGCTTCTTGACTTAGAAGATTATATCAAAACGAAAGAACGTATGTTTAAGGATTATGAAGACCGTGATGTTTGGCTTGAAAAAGTTCTGATTAACATTGCGAAAGCAGGCTTCTTCTCAGCAGACCGTACCATTGCCCAATATAACAATGAAATTTGGCATTTGAACGCTTAGTTTAAAATCTGGGATTTTCCCAGATTTTTTATTTATGTGGCTTTCATTTCTTCTTATTCTGATAAGTGTAAGGCAAATAAGGGAATAAGACGAAACCACAAAGCAACGCTTGGAGCGATCACTTACTAGCCTGCTCGTATATCAACAAGAGTAGTTTGATATTGTCCCAGACTCCATGATTTTTGATAGTATAAGCAGAATGACATTTTTTGTAACTTTGTTTATTTTTGTTGCCTTTTTTTACTGCTTACGTTATAATAAATAAAACTGAAAACTCTTTTAAGCAGGAGGCTTATTGTGAAAAAACGACCAATTTATTTATATGTATTGCTGACGGTATCAGCCATTTTATCATCGTTTACATTCATAGGAACTTTTTTTGGCAGTGAAAAAATAACGAATACAAGTTCCTACAAAGGTTTATCTGAAACAGTTGTAAAACAAATAGTGAAAGTGACTGAAAAGAGTCTTGTCTTTCTTCATAATGGTCCCCATAAATTATTAACTATCCTTTCTATTCTGTTGTTGATAGCTGCTGTTGTTTTCATTGTTAAGAAAAACATTTTATACGCTAATTTTGCCTATATTGCCTATGTATTATTAGGAATTATTGGAACAATTTACAATTACGTAGGTGGGATGCCGCTAAACTATCTTTATCAAGATCAAACGATGCGTGCTACAGCAATTTCATCGACAAGAATTCTGACTATTATCTATTTTGCTTTTAATATTCTTTTCCTTGTTATTGTCTTTTTCAAGATGAAACGGCAGCAACAAGACTTAGCAAAAAAAGAATTGCAATAGTTGACAAAACATATCTATCAGCTTAAAATTTTAAGAGAATGATAGATATGTTTTAATTTTAGAAAGAGAGAAACTATGAAAATTTCCTTAGTTTATATTAGTTTGAGTGGAAATACAGCGAGTTTTATCAAACGCTTATCTGCATTTTTGCAAGAGAGACATGAAAGCGTTGAGATTGAGCAAGTGGATATAAAAGATATGGTGAAAGCAGGACGACCATTTTACGCCATGTCTCAGCCTTTTATAGCTTTTTTGCCAACTTACTTAGAAGGTGGAAATGGTCTGGACAATGGCGATGTCGAAATTCTTACCAATGATTTAGGTGATTTTATTGCTTTTGAAGAAAATTATAAGCGTTGTTTTGGCATTGTTGGCAGTGGTAATCGTAATTTTAACCACCAATATTGTTTAACAGCTAAACAATATTCAGAACGATTTGGCTTTCCAGTCTTAGATACATTTGAGCTTCGCGGCTTGAATGAAGATATTAAACGAATTGGTCTAAAAATCGAAGAATTATACGGGCTATAAGACAAAAACCTATCGATATATCGATAGGTTTTTATGATACCATTAAAATAATTACATTTTTTCTGGAGCGTCAACACCGAGAAGACGAAGAGCTTCTTTTAGAACAACAGCTGTTGCATAGCTGAGAGCTAAGCGGCTGTCACGTTCAGGACTTTCGTCCAAAATACGCGTATGAGCGTAGAACTTGTTGAATGCTTGTGCAAGGCTGATAGCATATTTTGCAATGAGTGATGGATCATAATTGTCAGCTGCACGTTTAACAACACGGGCGAAATCTTGCAGCAGTTTAATGATTTCCCAGCTTTCAGCATCTTTAAGGCTATATGTTGCTTCAACACTTGGCTTAAAATCAGCTTTGCGAAGGATGGATTGGATACGCGCATAAGCGTATTGGATATATGGACCTGTTTCTCCTTCAAAGGACACCATTGCTTCCAAATCAAAGTCGTAACCGTTGCGGCGGTCTGTTTTTAAATCGTAGAATTTGACAGCTCCCACACCGACAGCACGAGCAACAGTATCTTTGTTTTCAAGATCAGGATTTTTAGCTTCAATTTGGTTCTTCGCACGACTGATAGCTTCTTGAAGGGTTGGTTCAAGCAGAATGATATTACCTTTACGTGTAGACAATTTTTGACGGTTCTTTGTCACCAAACCAAAGTCTACATGAATCATATCGTCGCTCCAGCCGAATCCCATTTTCTTTAAAACAGCTTTCAATTGTCTAAAGTGGTTAGCTTGTTCTTGACCCACAGCATAAACATTTTTGACGAAGTTATAAGTACGGGCGCGGTACATAGCTGTAGCAATATCACGGGTAATGTAGAGAGTAGCACCATCAGATTTTTTAATCATAGCTGGCGGAAGGTTGACATCATCAAGATTGACGATGCTTGCTCCTTTAGATTCTTCTAGCAATCCTTTTTCTTCAAGGAGCTTAATTCCTTCGTCCATCTTGTCATTATAGAAGGCTTCACCGGCTAGGCTGTCAAATTCAACACCAAGCAATTTATAGATGCGGTTAAATTCTTTCAGACTTTCATCACGGAACCATTGCCATAATTCCGTAGCTTCAGGGTCACCGTCTTCTAATTTTTTGAACCAAAGACGTCCTTCGTCATCAAGTTCAGGATCGGTTTCAATTTCCGCATTGATTCGGACATAGAGTTTTAATAACTCGTCAATTGGACTGGCTTCAACAGCTTCTTTGCTGCCCCATTTTTTATAAGCAACCATCAGAAGCCCAAATTGTTTACCCCAGTCACCCAAGTGGTTGATTTTAATGGTGTTGTAGCCTAGTTTACGGAAAATATTAGAGAGAGCATCTCCGATAACGGTGGAGCGCAAATGACCAACTGAAAAGGGTTTTGCAATGTTAGGACTGGAGAGGTCAATTGTGATGTTTTCCCCATGCCCCTCATCTTGTTGCCCGTAGTTATTTCCTTCTTTTACAATTTCTTTAATAACTTGAGCTGAAATTCTTGATTTATCAAGAAAGAAGTTTACATAAGGACCTGTTGCTACCACTTTTTCAAAGTTTGTCGTATCAATCTTTTCTGCAATATCTGTAGCAATGATTTGAGGAGCTTTACGTTCTACTTTTGCTAAAGAGAAGGCAGGAAAGGCAATATCGCCTAACTCTGAGCTTTTTGGTTGTTCTAGTAAATTAAAAATAGCATCTTGGTCTAAGCTGTCAATGACCTTAGCCAATTCGCTTGCAATCAATTGTTTATTATTCATGGTTTCTCCTTTGGTCTTTTACTAGTATTTTAACATATTTTTTGACGAATCTTCAATTTTTTTGATATAATTTAGAGTATAAATATACATTGTTGAGGATAAAATGAAAAAAACTGAGCGTCATAAACTGATCAAGAAAATAATTAAGGAAGAGAAACTAAGTACACAGAAAGATATTCAGGATCGTTTGAAAGTACAAGGAGTTATTGTCACACAAACAACCCTCTCTCGAGATTTACGAGAAATTGGCTTGACGAAAGCCAAGAAAAACCATGAAGTTTATTATGTTTTAGCGGATGAAACAAACAAGATTGATCTGGTTGAATTCTTATCTTATCATTTGCAGGGAGTTTCTCGGGCTGAATTTTCCTTGGTTCTTCATACACGCTTAGGAGACGCTTCTATTTTAGCTAACTTCGTGGATGCTAATAAAGGAGAGTTGATTTTAGGAACGGTAGCAGGAGCCAACACGCTCTTAGTGATCTGTCGTGATACAGCAGCTGCGAAACAAATGGAAGAGCAGCTCCTTGAGAAAATGGATTAAGAGGAGAAGATGATGAAGCTGAGATAGAAGCGCTCAGCTTCCTTTATTTATATAGTTCTAATGACAAGATGTAGTGTGAGTGGGATGACGAAATTGAGTGTCTCCGAAATATTTAATTTCTGTCCGACTCTCATTGCTATTTAATAAACGGAAAGGCTGAGAATGACAAAAGAAAAACTATCTCCGGGAATGCAACAGTATTTAGATATAAAAAAAGATTATCCGGATGCTTTTTTGCTATTTCGCATGGGAGATTTTTATGAATTATTCTATGAAGATGCGATCAATGCAGCACAGATTTTAGAAATTGCTCTGACTAGCCGTAATAAAAATTCGGAAAATCCAATCCCGATGGCAGGAGTTCCCTACCATTCGGTGCAACAGTATATTGATGTTTTAATTGAATCGGGCTATAAAGTAGCGATTGCAGAGCAGGTGGAAGATCCTAAAAAAGCAGTTGGTGTAGTCAAACGTGAGGTGGTACAAGTCATCACACCGGGGACAGTCGTTGATTCTTCAAAACCAGATAGTCAAAATAATTTCTTGGTAGCTTTAGATAAACTAGAAAATTTATATGGGCTGGCTTACATGGACTTGGTTACAGGTGAATTTCAGGTCACAAGTCTTAGTGAATTTAACATGGTCTGTGGAGAAATTCGGAACCTGCGAGCGCGTGAAGTGGTCTTAGGATATGAATTACCTGAATCAGAGCACCAAGTGTTGGCAAATCAAATGAATTTGTTATTATCACAGGTGGGAACTGCTTTTGAAGATGTTCAGCTATTAGGGGATGAATTGCCTCGCTTAGAACATCAAGTAGCTGGGAAACTGTTAGAATATGTTCATCAGACGCAGCTGCGGGAGCTTAGTCACTTAAAGCGAGTTCATCATTATGAAATCAAGGATTTCTTACAGATGGATTATGCAACTATGACAAGTCTGGATTTAACAGAGAATGCACGTACAGGAAAGAAGCACGGTAGTCTGTATTGGCTGATGGATGAGACCAAGACAGCTATGGGAACGCGACTTTTAAGAAGATGGATTCAGCAGCCCTTGATTGACAAAGAGCGAATCCTTAAGCGGCAGGATGTCGTGCAGGTATTTCTAGATTATTTTTTTGAGCGCAGTGATTTAGCAGATAGTCTCAAAGGTGTGTATGACATTGAGCGTTTAGCTAGTCGTGTTTCGTTTGGAAAGACCAATCCGAAAGATTTATTGCAGTTGGCGGCAACATTGAGCAATGTCCCTCAGATTAAGGGAATTTTACAAGGAATTGATCATCCTGTTTTGGGACAGTTGATTGAAAACTTGGATGACATTCCAGAATTGGCAAACTTGATTCAGTCGGCAATTTCTCCCGATGCTCCAAATGTTATTACTGAAGGGAATATCATTCAAACTGGTTTTGATGAAACCTTAGATAAGTATCGAGTGGTTCTGCGAGATGGTACGAGCTGGATTGCTGATATCGAAGCGAAAGAAAGGGCGGCTAGTGGGATTAATAATCTAAAAATTGATTACAATAAAAAAGATGGTTATTATTTCCATGTCACTAATTCACAGTTGGAGCACGTACCTAGCCACTTTTTCCGAAAAGCAACGTTGAAAAATTCAGAACGATTTGGTACAGAGGAATTGGCTCGTATTGAAGGCGAAATGTTGGAAGCGCGTGAAAAATCTGCTAATTTAGAATATGAGATTTTTATGCGTATTCGTGAAGAAGCTGGCAAATATATCAAGCGTCTGCAATCCTTGGCACAAACTCTGGCAACGATTGATGTATTACAAAGTTTTGCAGCAGTTGCTGAAAAGCAACGCTTTGTACGCCCAGAATTTATTGAACGTCCTTCCATTGAAATTGATAAGGGACGGCATGCGGTTGTAGAAAAGGTCATGGGTGCACAAACCTATATTCCTAACAGCATTTCAATGGATGAAAATGTCAACGTTCAGCTAATTACAGGTCCAAATATGAGTGGGAAGTCAACCTATATGCGTCAATTAGCGATTATTGTTATTATGGCTCAAATGGGTTCCTATGTTTCAGCTGAGAGTGCTCAATTACCAATTTTTGATGCCATCTTCACTCGAATTGGTGCGGCAGATGACTTGGTATCTGGACAATCAACCTTTATGGTAGAAATGATGGAAGCAAATCATGCTATTTCTCAAGCAACAGAGCACTCTCTTATTCTTTTTGATGAGTTGGGAAGAGGGACAGCGACATATGATGGGATGGCTCTTGCTCAGGCGATTATTGAATATATCCACAATCGAACAGGGGCAAAGACCCTTTTTGCCACACACTATCATGAGTTGACAGACTTGTCAACTAGCTTGACACAGTTAGAAAATGTTCATGTAGCAACTTTAGAAAAAGATGGGCAAGTGACCTTCCTTCATAAGATTGAAGCTGGTCCTGCGGATAAATCTTATGGGATTCATGTGGCAAAAATTGCAGGTTTACCGAATGATTTGCTGATGAGAGCAGACCAGATCTTAACACGATTAGAAGAACAAGCAAATGAGAAACCGTCTCTCAATCCTTCTAATAAAGGAGCTAATGATAGTAAGGAAAATCAAGTATCTGAGCAGATATCTTTATTCACAGAAACAACTGAATCCCCTATTTTAGAAAAATTACGTCAGTTGGACATCTATAACATGACTCCAATGGAAGTGATGCTGGCTGTATCAGATATGAAAAAACATCTCTGATAGATACAACTATGAAAATGCCTAAAATAAATTCCTGTTTTTCTGTTCAGTTACTATTAAAGTAGGTAGGGTTTTGTATTGATATATAGCAGAATAAGCTAAAATAACCACCAAGAATTCACTTGGTGGTTATTTCTTTACTATTGATTCTGTTTCTTCAATCCATTGTTGATTTGTTCAATTTTCTTTTTGGTTAGATAAAACAAGATTGCCCACAGGATGAGATAAACAATAGTAAATTCCAAAATCAACTGTAAGATAAAAATGGGTTTGCTTGGAAACCAGCCGGCTAGAAGAGCTAGAGGAATAAATCCTAAAATCATAAGTCCATAATGGCAGATAGTTGCTTTGAGGATGCTCCAATCTTTTTTGAAAAGCTCTTTTCCTAGGCTAAAGAGCAAGCCAATAAAGCTCCAGATCACTGCGCAATAGAGCACAACTAAAGCTTCATGAATATGGTGCTGTTCCATCCAAAGACCAACTGCTGAATAAGGATTAAGTGGATGATAGACAGGAGCAAAAAAGTAAGAATAGATGGTGGATAGGAGTAGCCCGATTACAGTGCCTCCTAGAGCATCTCTGAATAATGTTTTTTTCATAGCTGTAATTTCTCCTTTATGACTTTGAGATAACGGCGAGATGAATAAGTTATCTGACCGTTTTTCATTGCAATCTGAATCAGACCACTACCAGTCAATTTCAGATGATCGATATGTTCGATGTTAATGATTTCAGATTGGGAAATCTGTAGAAAATCAGTGGGAAGCAATTCCAAAACTTGATAAAGTGGAAGCCCTAAGAGATAAGTGTCTGTCGCTGTTTCAACCCAAACTTGGCGGTTTTCAGTGTAAATTCTCTGAATTTCAGCAGTATCTAATAGGTAAATCTCCTCCTCTTTTTTGGCTCGAATGGTTTTATTTTTACCGATATGTTGAGCAAATGTCAGTAGTTGTTGAACGGAATCCGACAAAGCAGGCGCTTCAATAATGATCTTTTCTTCTGAAAATTTTTCATCAATATGCAATTGAACTTTCATAAACATCCCTTCTTTCTAGATTGTATCTTGCCTGCTGCTGACTTTCGTTGCAAGGAGGATTCGTTTTTCCTAAGTCTATTAAACATTATTTTAGCTAGGAAAACAAGAGCTTTTGCCTAAGTGGTTGCTTTGCCTGTCTATTTGGTTGTTTTGCGAAGGAGTAATTACAATTCTTTTCGTACTAGAGTTCTGATTGAAAAACGGCTTTATGTTATAATAGTAGCTAGAATAATTACGGAGAAAACTATGTCAAAAATTATAGTATTAAGTTTATGATTATTTTATAGTGTCTTTATAGTCTAAATCCCTTGCTATTACTGATTTTTTATAAATTCATATAGTATTAGAAAGGGCTGGATAATCTTAAAAAGTCCACAGAAAGGTGAACAAAAAAGACCTAAAAAATAGGTCAAAATTCAATGAGTTCAGCAGGCAAGAACTAGCGTAGCAAATAGCTATGCTTTTTTAATTACTTGTAGGTCTTGCTGATAAGATTATTATATCACGTTATTCCGCGTAATTCTGAAATTTTCTAGTTTGCTGCGCGTGCTGATGCATCTAGGCTTGTAACTTTGTTTCTAGGGCTTGGGTTAACACTTCAGAATAATTTATTTTTCCACGGTCTGCTAATCTTATTAATCATTCAGGGACAGTCACATTTTTTCTAACAGCTTTATTGTTGCGGATAAAAGGAGTGGGGTCTGCTTGTATCATACTCACAAAACCGTCTTTAACGGATAAAGTCGTGATGTCGCTAGGTTTTGGCATATTTAACTCTTCGTCTATGTAAGTAGCTAAAACACTTTCAAGCATTTCACGAGCATTTTTTAAGGTCTCTTCAACGTTTGTCCCTTGTGTTCCTCCTCCAAACTCTGGAAACTCTATCCAAAAAGAACCGTCTTTCTCTTTATGAAAAATTGCTGGATATGATTTTAACATAGTTTATTACCTCCAAACGGTAAAAGATAAGGGAGACTATTTCAACCCCAAATCTTTCAAGATTTTGTTTTTCTAGCCTTCTTAAATCTTTGTTTCCGTGAATTGGGATAGTCACTATATAATTAAAATCTTTATGTCTGAAATGGTGATGGCTACCGTTCTGTCGGATTTCCATCCAATCGTTTTTCTCGGCTAACTTTGCCATTTCTTTTTCTGTAAGTGGCATGGTGCACACTACCTCCTTACACTATACATTATACAGGTTATGCGTATGAAAGGTAAGTGAAAAATAGAGTTCTAAAAACGGAACGATTTTGCGCCAAACCTCGCTAGCTACCTTTCCCAAGTAGTTCGGCGGGTCGCTGGGTAAACGCCCTTTGTTCTGCCGATAATAAGGATTTTTAACCAAGCGAACTCACCTCCTAACTCTGGCTCCATGACACCCCTTAAAAATCTGAAAAATTGGCGCGCGACGTAAGAAGACACCTTACCGCGGCTCTCCTTGCACAAAAGGTGGGGCGGGGGGTGTTTAAGCTTTAAAACTTCAAAAAGGGAATTTTTTGCACAGAAAAGGGCAGCGTCCTTTAATCACGAACAACCCCTACCCCGTTCAAAATTTGGCGGGGTATTTTCCGAACGTAAAAACTTTGTATGATATTCTAGGTGCCAATAGCTAATTGGTCAATCAGTAGTTAAGTATTCTTTATCTTCACAAATTTTCTTCACTCATAATTTTAGCGATACTTTCAATTCCTTTTTTCCTTATTCTGTATAGTGTGGTTTTTGTTTTTCCTACCTTATCCTCTATATCCCATATATCTAAGCGATTAACATAGAACATTCTTAATACGGATCGTTCAAGCGGATCACTTAGCTTATCAATTATCCTACAGGTTTCTAAATGTTCCTCGATAAGACTAGCAAGTCGTTTTTGTATATCTTCTTTCAACTTCAAAACATAGACGAGTTCATTCTCTGTATTGTTTGTTCTGCTAGTCTGGACTTTGGTTTGTGTCAGAGTTGATTTTTTGAATAAACCTTGATCCAGATACTGCAGTTCTAACTGTAAACTCTCCATCTCTGTATTCAGCCACTTAATACTTTCTAGCTTTACTTTTACTTGCTCTGGTGTCATGTTGTTGCCTCTTACTCTCTTTTATGTTATAATAGTGTTGTGTAATTTATAACTAAGGGTCGGGCGTGTGCTCGGCTTTTTTGCTCTTTCATGATACTACAATAAAGCGTTAAATCCAAATGCTGATAATCAACCATAGAAGCAGTAATAGTTCAAAGCTCTGTAGCTGATTGCGTGATTTCTCTTTGTTTAATCACGCGCTTATATTCACACCTTTAGAACCATAAAGTCAAAACTAAAAGAGGCGTTAGCCTCTTTGTTGTATTATTCATTGAGTAAACCACTTACTACCACATCATGGATAAACTGTTTTTGTTTTTCCTTTGGCAGCTGCAAGGCTTCAAGTAAAGACTCTAAAGTTTGCTTGTCTGTACCTGCAATTAATTTCTTGTTGATGTTTAAAAATTTCCTTTCTAGGTACTCGCAAAAATGAATCCGCTACGCTTGGGTATCGGCGCACTATCGGCAATCAGCAAGAAGTAGGCTTCTGCGATTTAGGCGAATAATTTTACACGCGCTTCAGGATGTTTGTATAACTCATAGGCGTTTATGCTGGTGTCTTCTGTCCAGAGCTTCTAGCCTAGTTCAATCAGTTTAGGCATATCTACAGGTTCTATCGGTGTTGTATCGGTCATGAAGTCACTATGTTTACGATTGAGTTCTTCCAGTACGTGATCTGCCTGTTCAAAGTATACTTGGCTCTGTCATAGCTTCCTCACTTTCTCTGGTTAAAAATTCCGCTTCATTCGTTTATCTGTGATGTCTGTCATAGCGAACACATTCCCCTCTGACTGCTTCCCAATTCGACTGATTAGCTTGTCATTATAGATTCTAGCCAACTCTTTTCCGTTGTGATTAGTGTTAATGATAGTTGTTTCCCGCTTGTCAAAAACCTTAAAAAGAAAAGTCTGTATCCAGTTGTTCGCTTCATCTTTTCGGCTGTTCATAATGCTTTCTGTGCCCAGATCATCAATAAAGAGATAATCAACCTCAGTCAGCAATTTCAGGGCGTCATACTCTGTAAAATCACTTTGTTTATATTGCCAACCTGACTGAATGCGCGTGATAATTTCAGCAATACTGACAAAGAGGATGCTCTTAGGTTCATTTTTAGCCTTGTAGCCCTCGTTGATGGTTTTAGCCATAGAGTAGCACAAATGACTTTTTCCAGTGCCTGGTTTGCCCATAATTAGCGTGTTTCCCGTCATACCGTTTAGATATTGGTTAGCTTGCTTGATAGCAAATTCTTTGGCCTCGTGTTCCTCTTTGGTGGTTGTTTTGAACGTGCTAAAAGTGGCTTTTTTCAGCTCATTTGAGACTGTACTTTCACGCGCTAGCACATCATAGGTTGAAGAGTCCAGATCATGCCCTAGGGCTTTTTCTATGCCGTCTAGTTCATCTTGTTTAATCTTTTCTCGCATACATTCCTGACAATAAGGAGCAAGATAAGTCCCGTCAGGTTTTTCGAACTGTACCAGATTAATCTGATGGGTCGGACAAAGCTCATCAATTACCTTAGTCTTTTTGTTTAGCTGTTCTGTACTTAATAATTCCATCTTTTAGCCTTTCTATTAGGAGTAGATGAACGGGTCTTGAATATCGTCATCAGACCTACCCTGTTTCTTTTGCTGAAACTGTTTCTGTTCATCTTCGACTTGTACCATTGTCTTAATACCGTTTTGTCTCCAGTTCTTGAGTATTGAATTGATATAGCTAAAAGATCGCTTGCTGTTATCTGCAGCCTTGTCTATGGCAGTCTTGATAACTTCTAGCTCCATACCGTCAAGAGCGAGATATTCGGTTAAGATTTGATACTGTTGTCCGTCCATAACTCCTATACGTGATTGGTAGTAGTTAGAGATTTCAGCAGTAGGAGAAGCAGGAGCAGAAGAATCTTTTTTCTCTATCTCTGCTTCTTCTTCTAACTCTATCTCTATCTCTTTCTCTATCTCTATCTCTGTCTTACACTTTTCAACGTTGTTAGGTTTATTTCTTACGTTGTAAGATTTGCCTATTTTTAAACGTTTATTTTTGCGATATTCTCGCATGTAAGCAGCTTGATCAGTTTCTTGCTGTATCATAGCTTTAGCTTGAAGTAATTCAGCATTTTTATCCCCGTCTATTTGGATTAGACCGCATTTTGTAAAATAGGCCATAGTCATTTGTATATCGTCTTCGGAAACATCTAACTTTAAGGCTAGTTCTTCGGTTAACTCGTTAAAGTATCCCTCGTAGTACAATATACAATCACTTTCCAAACTTTCCAGCATTAAACGGATATAAATAACCGTCATAGTATAGCCACCAGGCATGTTTTTAAGCCGTTTTATAAAAATATTATCAAAAAACTTTTTATCAACTTTCAGCCAAAAATAGATTTTAGTTTTTGCCATTCTATCAATTCCTTTCTGTCTTTCTTCTCTATCATGAAATCCTAACGGCCTTAATCATGATGATTTCTTTACTGGCATAATCAATTTCTATTTCTACAATGCGATATTCAAATCCATTAAATTCAAGGTACATAGAGTTATCAAATGGAACATTAGGAAGATAACGGATAAGGAATACTTTTATATCCTGAACTGATTCCAAGGAATTTTGACTGTCCGTAGATGTTCTGCTGCCTGCTTTAAAGTCCTTTACAGAAGTTCGTTGCACTTCTGCCCAGCAGCTATAAACATCTTTACGGATGCCATCAATGACTTCTCCGTCTTCGTTTTGCCCTCCGATTTTCTCAAAGATTATAATGCGTGTGTTCATTTTTCTAGTATTCATTTTTACCACCTTTCATTGATTTACTCCTAAAAATAGCAATATATCGCTCACCCTGTAAAACACTTTTCGGGTGTCCTCTAGTGGTGGCTGATATCGTCTTAGCCCTGCCTTTTCCCAGCGCTGCAGGGTCTTATATTTTATGTCTAACTCAGTCATAACCTGCTGGGCTGTCATAAGTCCTGTGATATGAGGTAGCGCCTTATCCCGTGTCTTAAGGTATTTGTCGACTGTTTCCAGCAGTTCCATTTTTAGGCTTGTTTCTGTTT
Organism: Streptococcus sp. SN3; assembly: GCF_030439905.1. Classification (NCBI taxonomy): domain Bacteria; kingdom Bacillati; phylum Bacillota; class Bacilli; order Lactobacillales; family Streptococcaceae; genus Streptococcus; species Streptococcus sp. SN3. The sequence continues at coordinate 52,315 of NZ_JAQFJF010000005.1, read as the reverse complement.
CATTGCTTAGTAACGCCATAATCTAACAACTCCTTATAACTTACAAGGTCGGCATTTAACAGTACACTTAGACGCTTTTGTTCTTTCTGTACTTGGTTGTAAAAAGCCTTTGCACCGTCTAGCAGTTCTGACTTATTCGCAGGTATAAAGTAACCTCGATTAAAGCCGTGTCTGATACCGATAATAGGAATGCCGTAGCTCGTGATTAAGCGACTGATAATACTTTGTACCGTTCGTTCATCTAGCTTCAAAATAAGTCCTATCTCCGATCCTGTAGTTGGGTTTTCAGCGCCTACTTTGATAAGTTTCAGCACACGCTTATAGTTTTCTGGTAATGTAGTTTGTGTCATTTGCTCATCTCTCTTTCTTCGCTGACTAGGATAATTTGGCCTTTCTCCCACATATCACAAAAATCCATCAAAGTCTCTAAAACTTGTTCTAATTGCTTTTGCTCCTCGGCATTGTAGCAATCAAATTTATTTTCTAGGGAGAAATCTAGCATAGTTTGGTAAGCTTCTTCAAGCCAAACACCAAAGTTCTTTGCTCTTTCATTTGCAAGGTCAAAGCTGTTATTTTTGTTTGTCATACCCTAGTCTCCATAACTTCAAGCCATTTTTCAATCTTTCTTAGCTGCCGTTTAGTAACATATCCCCGGCGTTTGTAAGCAATAGCCCAGATTTTAAACAGCTCTGCACATATGCCAGCTAGAAAGAAGAGTAGCAGGGTTAGGAGTGCACCTAGTAGCTCGCTCATTTATCCAGTCCCTCCAATTCTTCAGCGTTATCACTGTTTAGTAGCCGAAAGGCAATTTTATCCAGCTTATTTATTATCTTTTCATTTTGGGTGTATGCCACTTCGTTATATTTTTTAGCCTGCCATAGGGCAACTGCTGTATCTTTATCTTGTGCAAATTCAAGCCCCTCTAGAGCTAGATTGTTCATTGATAAAATGTTCATAATGCCAGTTAGCTCACTGCCTAACTCTTTCAGATTGCTAGCAGATAATAAAACCGGTTGTGCTTGTGTTTTCTTTGTTGATGTCATAATAGTTACCTCGTTTGTTTGTAATTATGTTTCTGTGTCCATAACCTACATCATTATTAGTTGATATGCTGTAGGTTTTTTAATTCTTCAGGGTTGTCACATTCTAGTAGATGATAAGCTACACTATCTAGCTCTTTATACATTACTTCCATCTGCTCATATACTTGACCTAGATAATCGTTTAAGTAGCTCAATAGAATAACCTGATCCGGTTTGCTGTGCATAGCCAACATAAAGGTTTTGGTATATCCTTTTATCGTGTCTATGCCAGTCATAACATTAGTAATGTGTTCACCTTGCTCTTTAAATTGGTCTGCTGTTAGCGCTGTAGAAATTTGTTCTTGTTTTTTCATGATGTTTTACCTCGTGTAATTTTAAATAATTCACTAGTTTTAAGGGGTAGCGCCCTCCGTATGGTCAAAATGTCTTAGATATGCTATAATCTAGTTATAAATCTTTACTAAAACCCTTTTAATAACAGCTTGCCTGCTTGTTTATTTATTGTGTTTTAGTCAGTGGTTGAAAGGCTTGATAGTTTGGTCGCTCTCAAAGCCTTTTTTGTTTTTCTTCTGTATGCTCCTTTCTACAGCGTTTTTTGAGACTTGTTTTTGTCGGGGGTATAATTATACCCGGAATGTGTTTCAGGTTGATTTTCGCCCTGTGGACGTTTCGTTATCAACCTTAAAAGCGATTTTAGAGACTATTGCTTTCTCATTCTTTCGGAAATAGCTTGTTTTTGTTCTTCCGACATTTTTCGTTTATGCTTAACAAACGGATTAACTGAAAAATCTTCCAAGTTAGACAGCTTGGCTCTAACATAGACACAGAAATTATTTTCTAACTCTTTCTCTACGCTATCAAAGGCTGCCTCTGTCTTTAGAATCTTAGTAACATGTCTTCGCACATTACTTTCAAAGTACCAGCATTTCTCCAATTCATCATAACGGATAACCGTTTCTCGGTCTTCTGGTAAATATGCCATATCGGTTTTTCTCCTTTTTCTACGGTTGTCATATTGTTTTTTGGCAACTGAAACGTCTAGCCTTATAATTTATCAAGAAAATATTTCCAGTTGTCAGAACCCCGGTATTCTTCGGAGCTACAGACCTTAAAATTGATTCTAGAATGATTCTTTTCATCACGCGCCTTGTTGGTGCGCTTTTTAAATAACCAAATCAGCAAACTGCTTGACACGTTCAAGACCTTTTACAATATCTGCTAGATTATCCATAGCTTGCAGCTTGCTGAGTTCTGCCTTAATTGTTCTCAAGTCTTCTTGCTCGTCAATTTCAATCATCAGCATTATAGGTCAACTCCTTTCTTTTGGTCTGAATACCATGGCTCTGATATCCTGATAGCTCATGCCTAGGTTAATCATAGCGATAACCATATCTTCTAATGCTTGGTATTTAACCAGTTCCTCACTGGTTAGACTGTCAATGCCAGTAGCACCACCACGCGCTGCCACCAGTTGTTTTTTATTCATGCCGCTAGTGCCTTTTAGCAAAAGATTTGTGATGGTGCTATGCGGATGCTTCGGAGCTTCTCTCCAGCTTTCTATGCTGTCGTGCAAAGTCTTGCGCTTTGGCTTTTCTAGAGCACGCTGCAGCTTAAACTGAGTTAGCTCGTCCCGCATTTCAAAGAATGCTTTGACTAGGTTTTCTTTGAAGTTAGCCACTTGCTCGGTATTCTTTAAGAACGTAATCAGCAAGGTTGCCTGTTGCTCGTTCAGAATATAATCTTTAGCTTGTTGTCCACTTGGTAAAGGTCGCATTTGAAATGAGACCTTTCCAAAACGTTCCAAGCGTTCAACGTTCTTTCTGATATGTTCCTGTATTGCGTGGTGCTTCACTCCAGAACATTCAGCGATAATCTCGCTTGTTGTGTACGGCTCTTTCTTACCGTCCATGTAGACTAGGTTCATTGGGTGATCCTTTCTAGTAATCTTTTGCTAGCCATTGCATGGCTTTTTTATAAATAATATTTCTCACTTCTCCGCCAGTAGTTAATTTTTTATAAGTAATCGGATTTATTCCAATTTCTTGGCTCGCCTGTTGAGAAGTTAGTTGCCTATCTGCCTGCTTTCTTCGGAATGCTCGTGCTTCTTCTTTAGAAATCTGCATTTACTATCTCCTTTCGTTTTGTATAGTTTTTCTTTACAAGTATCATTTTATAAAGAATTACTTTATTTGTCAAGCGAAAATATAAAAAAACTTTACAACTATATTTCTAATGTGCTATACTTTCGTTGAGGTGGCAGAAATATGAGTAGATTAAAGGAACTTCGAATAAAAAGAGAATTAACCCAACAGCAATTAGTAGATGAATTAAACGAAACGTTTCCCCATAATGAAAAACCATTTTCAAAAATGAATATTTCTAACTGGGAAAACGGTAAGCATAATATCAAACCAGAAAAGGCTCAGCAACTAGCTGACTACTTTGGGGTATCTGTTGGGTATCTGTTGGGCTATGATACAGTCGGAGGCATTTTAGAACTTTCAGCGCTCGTGCAAAGCGGAAAGTTATCCATTGATGAAATAGAGGATAAAGAGATTCAGGAATCTATTCGTAAGCATATAGCTACAATTCAAAAAACTGTAGATGAAGAAGCGCAAGACAGGAGTGAAGAAACATATCTACGCTTCATCACTGATTTAGAAAAACTTAAAACTTTAAAATCTGATATGTTGGTTGCTATTCGTTTTATAGAGAATATCCAAAATAATTTGCGTCATGATATAGTTAAACCATATTCTTATGCTCAGGAGATGGATAAAATTATTTTTCAATTACTTGATTTGTTAGATAGAATTGAACAACGAGAAAATGAATTGAGGGATTAATCCACGCGCCACGGTGAAAAACGATAGGCTAGGGATGAAATATTTATTAACCTCTAGGCGCGTGATTTCCCTTTGTTCGTTCTCTGTTCAGCAAGTCCGCTGACTTTTGTAAAACCAAAGACAAACCACAAAAAATAGAATTAGAATTAAGCAGGCGCATGATTGCTTTTTGGAAAAATAAACAAACAAAATTTTATGACTTCTGGACAAGGTTAAAAAATAAACTGTTGTATGTTGTACGCCTGTTTGGTTGTGATTTCGCTATTTTCGTATTAACTTTAACTGTAAAAAATAGAAAGTGTGAAAATATGGATGAACTAATGCAACAAATGGCTGATAAGTTCGGGGATATGGTTCAGGCTGTTATTATCGAAAAAACCAAAGTTATTGATATTGATCAAACATTGCCGCTAGAACTTAACCAAAAGCAATTAGCCACTTTGCTAGGTTGTTCTACAAGTCGTTTGTATGAATTTATTTACCGAAAAGACTTTCCTAAAATTGATAGAGGTCCAGGAAGAAGACTAGCCTTTCCAAGAGATGCCGTGCGTGAATGGTATAACAATAACTGGCACAAGTTATAATCAAAATGTGAAACAAATCAACACAAAAAGTTTTAAAATTTGCTGCGCGTGATTTCTCGGCGTTCAGAAAGCCACCAACGACTACTAAATTTCCCAACGTTGGGAAATTCAAAAAGCGACGATGTTGTCGCATATCAAAAACCATTTGTTAAATATTGCAACGTTGCAATATTTGGCAATTCTCTTTTTTAAAAACGTTCAACGTTGAACATTTTAGAAGAGCGGCTATAAGGTGTAAGGCAGTAGTTCCTAAATGTCGTAACGTTTCGACATTTGGACCATTATAGCTTATCCAACTGTTGGACAAGTCTATTTATTTTAATTCTTGCAGATTTTGCACAAACTTGATAATACAGAAAGGAAACCGCATGACCTATAAACAAGACTATCTGGATGATATTCTAGTCCGTATGGCTTATCACTCTAGCGGGATTGAGGGAAATACTATATCTCTTCCTGAAACAGTCGGTATCATCTTAGAAAGCACCTTACCCGGTAAGCATAAGAGCATTCGGGAGTTCTACGAGATAGAGAACCACAAGCAGGCCTTTTCTTTGTTATTAGATAGCTTAGCTAATAATGCCCCTTTAACTCTGGAGCTAGTGCAAGATTTCCACGCGCTTTTGACAGACCGCCTGCAGCATGATAGAGGGCAATTCAAAACTGTTCAAAACGCCATCATAGGGGCTGAGTTTAATACGGCTTCACCAGAAGAAACGCCTTTTTTGATGACCCAATGGGTAGATAACACTGTTTACAGGTTGGATATGGCAAAGAGCGAGCGCGAGATAATAGAAATACTAGCTGATACTCATATTCAGTTTGAACGTATTCACCCCTTTAGTGATGGTAACGGACGAACCGGTCGCCTCATCCTGATGTACTTAGCTATGAAGTATCTAAGTGCTCCGGTTATTATCAGCAAGGACGATAGAGCCCAATACATGGAGTTTTTAGCTGCTCAAAACATCCAAAGTTTGGCTGATTTATTGCAGCAGTCACTATACGATGAAAAAGAGAGAATGAAGCAATTTTAGCACTGACGAACTTAGTCTCAAACGCTAACACCTCGTTTTTACTCCATAGAGCTGGCTCTAGCTTTGTTCTGTCAGTTTGAAATATGTTCTAGGTATAATTGTACCCCTGAACGAACCACGCGCCCAGAACAGCTCTCTTGACTGTCTCACGGTGTAAAATATACTTTAAGAAGTCCGCTGACCTTGCCTAAACCTTGTCACTTTTAGAGGAGTAATACTCATGGATATTTTTAGTGAAGAATTTAAAAATGAACTTCGATTCATTGTGAAAGATACCGTTTCTGATATAGTCACAAAAGCCATAAAAAATGGATCTTTTAATTCTACCTTTATGATTGACGTTGCAAATGACGCTTTTTTATCTCAAAAGTTTTGCATGACAAAAAGTTCTGTTGGAGCTATTAGAAGAGAGATGAGAGATTTCCCTAGCTATGCTAAGTTTCTTAGAAATGGCGGATCTCTTGTAACTGTCAAAGGTTTTGATGAATATCTGCAATATCGCGGTAGCCGGGAATGGAAGAAAGAAAAAGCTAAATTAAGAACGAAAAAAAAGACTCGTTAAGGTCCTAAAAATTGTAAAGGAAAAAATATGAACGATTTACAACATTATGATGAATTAACTTTTGAAAATATCAAACGCATAGATGAAAACGGTGTAGAGTTTTGGTATGCTCGTGAACTACAAACCGTTTTAGAATACACTGAATGGCGTAACTTTAACCAAGTTATTGACAAAGCTAAAATAGCTTGTGAAAACTCTGGAAAGCGCGTGGTTGCCAATTTTGTTGACGTCAACAAAACTGTACAGCTTAATTTTGGAGCGCGTGAAATAGCAGATATAAAACTCTCTCGTTATGCCTGCTATTTGATTGTCCAAAATGGTGATCCTAGAAAAGAAGTCATTGCACTGGGTCAATCTTATTTTGCAATTAAAACCCGCCAACAAGAATTACAAGATGACTTTAATCGACTAACTGAAGATCAAAAACGTATAGCTATTCGTGATGAAATTAAGCGCCATAACAAATCACTTTCTCAAGCTGCTGGAAATGCTGGAGTTACAAACTTCGGTGAATTTCATAATGCTGGTTACATGGGACTTTATGGCGGTATGACAATGCAAGATATACACGATAAAAAAGAACTTGCAGACAAGGAGCATATTCTCGACTATATGGGTAGCATTGAGTTAGCAGCAAACCTATTCCGTGCCACACAAACAGACGAAAAACTACGCCGTGAAAATATCCAAGGAGCTGAAAATGCTAATAAAACGCATTTTGCTGTTGGCCGTACTGTTAGGCAGACAATGAGAGAGTTAGGCAATACCATGCCTGAAAACCTCCCTACTCCTCATGAAAGCATTCAAGACTTGAAAAAGAAGCAGAAAGAACTTGAAAAACAGCCTGATAATAACCAACTTTCGCTATTTGATGATATGTAAAACCAAGCCCATATAAGCCCCGTATTCGCATTTTAGACCTTAATCATATAAATAGACTACTTTCCCAAAATAAAGGCCTTCTCGTAAGCCTCAGCATGATATAAACCTAAAACATTATAAAACCCTTTTAATAACAGCTTGCCTGCTGATGGAGAGGTTTATCATCATGAAAATAACAGAAATCAAAAAGAAAAACGGTGAGACTGTGTACCGTGCTAGTGTTTACCTAGGTATTGACCAGGTAACGGGTAAGAAGGTCAAGACTAGTGTAACCGGACGAACAAAAAAAGAGGTTAAGAGTAAAGCAAAGCATGCACAGCTTGACTTTAAAGCCAACGGATCAACGGTTAAGAAAGTAGCTGAAATAAAAATGTTTCGCGATATAGCTAATTTATGGCTAGAAAGTTATAGGCTGACTGTCAAGCCTCAAACTTATAGTGGCACCGTTTCAAGGCTCAATTGTCACATTCTCCCTATTTTGGGAGATATGAAATTATCTAAAATATCAGTCAGTGACATTCAAGTTTTAATCAATGACTTATCACTTCACTACATGAATTATAAAGCTGTCCGATCGATTATTCAAAAAATATTCCAATATGGAATATTGTTAGGAGTGACAAATAGCAACCCTGCTAGGGAGATTATATTGCCACGTCAAAGGCCGAAAGAAAACGCTAAGGTTAAGTTTATAGAACCAGAAGACCTAAAGGTCTTTCTTGATAACATAGAAAAACGGCAGCATAGGCGTTATGGTTTGTATTTTGAGTATGTCCTGTATCATGTTCTGTTATCCACGGGAATCAGGATAGGAGAAGCCTGCGCTTTGGAATGGGCAGATGTAGACCTAAAAAATGGTACAATAACCATCAACAAGACTTTTAACAAGGGCCTGAAGCTAATTAGCACTACAAAAACAAAATCAGGAAATAGAACAATAAGCATTGACCGAAAAACAATAAACTTATTACGGCTTTATCAAGTCAGGCAAAGGCAGCTATTTCTGGAAGCGGGCGCGCGTGTTCCGTCTGTTGTATTTGCTACCCCTACAAGAGAATATTTTGATTTAGCAATTAGGCAAAATGCTTTAAATACTCGGTGCAAAGAAGCTGGAATACCACGGTTTACGTTCCATGCTTTCCGCCATACTCACGCTAGTTTATTGCTTAACGCTGGTATCAGCTATAAAGAATTACAATATAGGTTAGGACATTCTAATATTGCTATAACTCTGGATGTATATAGCCATTTGTCCAAGGACAAAGAAAAAGAGGCTGTTTCATATTACGAAAAAGCCATAAACAGCCTATAGGTCCACAAAAAGGTGAACAAATTTGAATTTTATTAAGTACGAACTTAACCAAAAGCCCGTTATATCAACGTTTAGAAAGGGTAAAAATTAAAACTATGTCAAAAATTATAGAATTACCAGAAAATCTTGCTAATCAGATTGCGGCTGGTGAGGTCATCGAGCGACCTAGCAGCGTGGTCAAGGAGTTGATAGAGAATTCCATTGATGCTGGTGCCACTCAAATTATAGTTGAGATTGAAGAAGCAGGGCTCAAGAGTATTCAAGTCATCGATAATGGTGAAGGAATTGAGCATGAGGAGGTTTCCTTGGCTTTGCGGCGGCACGCAACGAGTAAAATTAAGAAGCAAGCCGATCTTTTTCGGATTCGGACTTTGGGCTTTCGTGGTGAAGCGCTTCCGTCTATTGCTTCTGTTTCACGCTTGACAATTGAAACTGCGACAAATGGTGGAACACATGGGACGCGTTTAATTGCTCAGGGGGGAGAAATTGAAACTGTGGAACCAAGTAGTTGCCCTAAGGGTACCAAAATCAAAGTGGAAGACCTTTTTTTCAACACGCCTGCTCGCTTGAAATATATGAAAAGTCAGCAAGCAGAACTATCTCACATTGTAGATATGATTAACCGTTTGAGCTTAGCTCATCCAGAGGTCGCTTTTATCTTGCTCAATGATGGTAAAGAGTTGACTCGGACAGCAGGAACAGGAAATTTGCGTCAAGCAATTGCTGGTATCTATGGATTAACAACAGCAAAAAAAATGATTGAAATTTCAGCTTCTAATCTGGATTTTGAAGTATCAGGCTATATTAGTCTACCAGAGTTGACGCGTGCCAATCGTAACTACATCACCATTCTCATCAATGGTCGTTACATCAAGAATTTCCTGCTCAATCGAGCTATTCTTGATGGTTACGGTAGTAAGCTCATGGTTGGGCGATTCCCGATTGCTGTGATTGCTATCCAGATTGATCCTTACCTTGCGGATGTTAATGTTCATCCGACCAAGCAAGAAGTGCGGATTTCCAAGGAGCGAGAACTGATGGTCTTGATTTCGCAAGCTATTGCTGCGAGTTTAAAAGAACAGGATTTGATTCCGGATGCTTTGGAGAATTTAGCAAAATCAACCATTAACAGAGCAAATAAGTCGGAGCAGACGAGTCTTCCGCTCAAAGAAAACCGACTCTATTATGACAAAGAGAGAAATGACTTTTTTGTTAGACCTCAAGTATCAGAAAGCAATCTTCCTTTTGAGGAAAATGCTACATTTGATCAGCAGCATACTGATACAGATATGCTTGCTTCCAGAGCAGTTTCTGTCAAATTTGCAGCAAGGCAAACTCCTTCTTACGATCAGCTAGATCATCCAGAACTGGATCAGTCAAGCTTAGAAAGAGCTTTAGATAAGTTAGATGGAGAAGAATCTTCAACTTTTCCAGAACTGGAATATTTTGGGCAAATGCATGGCACGTACCTCTTTGCACAAGGAAATGGTGGTCTCTATATTATCGACCAGCATGCAGCGCAGGAGCGAGTCAAATATGAGTATTATCGGGAAAAAATCGGTGATGTGGATGACAGTCAGCAGCAACTTTTGGTTCCCTATATCTTTGAATTTCCAGCGGACGATATGCTGCGGCTCAAGCAGCGGATGAATCTGCTGGAAGAAGTCGGAGTTTTCTTGGACGAATACGGCAGCAATCAGTTTATTCTGAGGGAATACCCTATCTGGATGAAGGAAGAGGAAATCGAGTCGGGTATCTATGAGATGTGTGATATGCTGCTCCTTACCAAGGAAGTTTCTATCAAGAAATACCGAGCTGAACTAGCGATTATGATGAGTTGCAAACGCTCTATTAAGGCCAATCATAGCTTAGATAATGATTCGGCACGTGATTTGATCTTCCAGTTATCGCAATGTGACAATCCCTACAATTGCCCTCACGGTCGTCCAGTTTTGGTAAACTTTACCAAATCTGATATGGAAAAAATGTTCCGTCGCATTCAGGAAAACCACACCAGCTTGCGAGAATTGGGCAAGTATTGAAACTATTTATAGAAACTCTAAAACAGAGAGTGGGACGATGAAAGGTTTGGGGAACCCTTCGAGGCTGGAAATAAAGTCAAGTGAAACTTGGGTCAAAAGGACTGGAAAAGTTGAGTTATCAACGTATTAGAGTCCACTCAGCAGTGATTGATTGGCACTAAAGTGCCTAATCAATTGTGCATGGGAAACTCTACATTGACTAAAGTCACTAGAGCTTCTTCAAACCACTGCGTCTTATAATTCTGACTATATAAACAAAAGAAGCTGAGCACTTTTGTCTCAGCTTCTGTTTTTAAGATTTTATCTGTAAGTGAGTTTCAGCAGTGATTTAAGATGTTTGGCTATAGGAATGGGGTTCTTGATGTTCAGCACTTTCTACTCTAAAGTTAGTTATCTGATCCAAGTAAGTTTTCTTGATGGTCAGATACCTCTTGCAGGCTAAGGCTGCGCCGGCAGATAGAAAGAAGAGGAAAAAGATGAGGGATGGATTCCAGGGAAGATAGAGTCCTCCTGCGAAAAAGAAGAGGGTGATGGCCAGAAAGAGGATATAGAGGACGTTGACCAGACCAAAGCTTCTGACCTCCTGTTGATAGCCCTCGCTTTCCGAAGTAGTCCACTTGGATCTGGCTTCTTTCTCATCTGCCTGATCCAGTAGCAGATAATCCGTCGTCACCTGAAAGATTTTGCTCAGTTCGATGACCTTCTCGATTTCCGGCAGGGCCTGAGCAGATTCCCACTTGGAGATGCTCTGCCGGGAGACATTGACCTTTTCCGCCAGTTGATCCTGAGACCAGCCTCTTTCCTTTCGCAGTTCAAAAATTCGTTTATTGATTTGCATTTGCTAAATCTCCTTTCATATTTCTCTACTTGTATTGTACCATGATTGAGAGAACTTGAACATATAGCCAGCTTTCCTTTTTGTCAACCGGAGGTTGCGCTTTTATTTGCAGTTTCTGCGCTCAGAATATGATATACTAAAAGGGTTGAAAAGGAGAAGTCATGTACGAATATTTTAAAGGAATTTTAAGTAAAATCACAGCCAAGTATATTGTGGTGGAAATAGGACAAATTGGCTATATCCTTCATGTGGCAAATCCCTATGCCTATTCAGGTCAGGTCAATCAGGAGATTCAAGTTTTTGTTCATCAGGTGGTTAGAGAGGATGCCCAGCTCCTCTACGGTTTTGGCACAGAAGATGAAAAACAGCTTTTTCTCAATTTGATTTCGGTTTCTGGTATTGGCCCCGTTTCTGCTCTTGCGATAATCGCAGCCGATGATAATGCTGGATTGGTGCAAGCCATTGAGCAGAAAAACATCACCTATCTGACCAAGTTTCCCAAGATAGGCAAAAAGACAGCCCAGCAGATGGTGTTGGACTTGGAAGGTAAAGTGGTAGCAACAGGTGCGCCAGCGGAAAGCAAGGTTTCCGTCCAGACTGCAGATAATCAGGAGTTGGAAGAAGCCATGGAAGCCATGCTGGCTCTGGGCTACAGGGCTGCTGAACTCAAGAAAATCAAGAAATTCTTTGAAGGCACGACAGATACAGCTGAAAACTACATCAAGTCAGCTCTCAAGATGTTGGTGAAATAGGAGTGAGGATATGACTAAACGTTGTGGTTGGGTAAAAATGAACAACCCCTTGTATGTAGCCTACCACGATGAAGAGTGGGGTCGACCCCTTCATGATGATTGGAAGTTATTTGAACTGCTTTGCATGGAGACCTATCAGGCGGGACTTTCGTGGGAGACCATTTTGAATAAACGTCAGGCTTTTCGGGAGGCCTTTCATTTCTATGACGCGCAGAAAATTGCTCAGATGACAGATGCAGACTTGGATGGTCTTTTGGACAATCCGGATATTATCCGTAATAAGATGAAGCTCTATGCGACCAGAGCCAATGCCCAAGCTTTTTTGGCTGTTCAAGAACAATCCGGTAGTTTTGATCATTATCTCTGGTCTTTTGTTGGATTTACACCGATTGACAATTCTGTCAAGGATTACAGACTTGCTCCGTCTAAAACTTCCCTGTCCGAAAAAATAGCTAAAGATATGAAGCAACGAGGCTTCAAGTTTGTCGGTCCTGTTTGTGTCTATTCTTTCATGCAGGCAGCAGGATTGGTCAATGATCATGAAACAAGTTGTGAATGGAATCCTAAAAAATAAGGCATAAAAGCATTTACCAATATTGCTAAATTTGTACTATATCCTCACTAAACATACAATAAAATGGAATCAAAAGATGACAGTCGAATAACGTAAAAGACAGTTTAGAGAAAAAACTGTCTCTTTAATATGCCGAACGCTACAAAACCATGATTAAGGTTCCAATGGTAATCAAGATGGTGCCAATTAAGGATTTCATAGTAAAATCTTCGTGGAGAAAGATAAAAGCAAGGATGAGCGTGAGAACAACACTAAGCTTATCAATAGGAACGACCTTGGAGGCTTCTCCTTCTTGCAATGCTCGGTAGTAACAAAGCCAAGAAGCGCCTGTTGCTAGGCCTGATAAAATCAGAAAAATCCAGTTTTTCTTACTGATGTTAGCTAAATCAATTTGTCCCTTAGTTAAAAAAACCATACCCCAAGCCATCAAAACGACGACTACTGTCCGAATAGCTGTCGCTAGATTAGAATTAACCCCGGCAATCCCAATTTTAGCTAAGATAGATGTCAGTGCTGCAAACAAAGCAGAAAAAAATGCAAAAATTGCCCACATAATGGAAACCCCTTAAAGTTTTATTCTTTTATTTTATCACATTTGATTCTATCTAACACAAGTAAACCAAGGAAACTCAGGCAGCAAGAACTGTCTGGTTTTTCTTTGTATAAATTAAAATATGGAAAGAATTTGAACCTAGTTGATAAAAAACCACAAGCTAAGACCTGTGGAAATGGTTGATTTCGTGTTTCATATCTTGTAATAAATCCAGTTCATCTGTGATTTCTAATAAGACCAATCCTTTTTTGATTAATTTATTATTATTTTGACAAATTCCTAATCGAATATTACATAAAGCTAAAGCATCATACCTCTTTAACTTTTGTGCAGTCTCTAAAGCTAGTGTGACAATTTTTTCACATTGGTGAAATTCATTATGGTGCAAATAGATTCCTGCTAAATTTGAGAGAAGAGTTAAGCGATCGTTTTGAAAATTTTTATAGTCTTTATATTTCTCTAAATTTTCCAAAATTTTATCAGTAATCAAATGTAGGGTATCCATCGAAAAATGATGTAAAATAGATACTAGAATCCTAAAATCATTTTTATACCAAGTATCTTCTTTTTCTAAATAATTCCAAAACTGCTTGGTGATAGAGATTGTTTCATCTGTTAATGTTTTAACTCCGTTTTTTCTAATAGAAATGAAAAGTTTTAACAAATCATGAATATGCTTAATTGGTAAATCGTATTCCTTACGAAGATATCTTTCACAGAGTTCTTGTAGCTCTTCTAAATCTTGTGTGCCACTAATAGAGCTTATATTTAAAGCTTTGTTAAATATGATACTTCTGGGGCTAGGGTTATAGACGTGACAGATATACTCAAACTCTTCAAAACTCATATTGATTTGACGTAGCAAAAATTCCATATTTTCGTATTTGGGAGTAGCCTTCCCGCTTTCAAATTTAGCCAGAGTTGTTCGGGATAGAACCTCTCCGCATACATCTGCTTGCGATAAACCTTTTGATTTGCGAATTTCTTTATAAACAGCTCCGAAATCATACCTCATAACAAACCTACAAACCTCTCAGAATAATATAGTGCGAAAAAAGTTGGCGTTTTCAAAAAAGTGATTTCAAATATTATAACATAGAAGTGAAAATTTATAAAGAAACGGAGGGAGAATATGAGAACAGCTTGTTTACAATTGATGATACTTTTGTTACTGTATCCAAGTATCTGGCCATTTTAATAAGTAAGGTGTGAATTATGTTTACATTTCATTCAAATTAGGAAATAACACGTTATGATATTTTCATCAAATGGAAGTCTATACTAGTTAAGACAATATTTGATATATCATACATATAAAGGAGGAAACCCTATCAAATAGTTCAAATAAATTTACGAAATTAGCACTTATTGGTGCTCTTGCCCTTACTCTTAGTCCTTTGGCTGGAGGTGGGGTCTCAGCAGATACCCAGCATCCTCATCCTACTTATAAGGATACTTGGAATTATGGTGTAACATCAAATGGATGGGCCTACTCGCATTATTATTTAGAAGCACCAATCCGTCTTGGAAGCGGCTCATCTGTGACCGATATATGGGGAAATGTAAAAGACTATGCCAAATCAAATTATGGCTGGGCAAATTCAGGAGCTACAAAACATTGGTCATGGATTCAAGCAAAGTCATTTTATTCTTGGTATGAATTCTAATAGTCATACGATTTAATAAACTTATCGTGGAGGGAAATGCCTGCATAGTAGAATTTCAGTTTTTCCCTCCTTGTTTTTTGTTGTAAAGGAGTCTTGTATGAAGTGGCGGCTAACCGTTCTTTCTTTATTTGTCTTACTAATATCATTTTTATCTTTAGGTGCTGTTAAAGAGTTTGGGAACGACATTCCTTATCCTGCGCAGGCAGCTTTTTCATTGACGGGCTCTAGTGAGGTTGATAAAAACCAAATTTTTGATAAAATACAGGAAATTGCAGATAAAAAGCAATTAACTATTTATCGTCCTTTTTTAGATAAAAGTGGTCAGCAAGCTACATTTGTTTTTGGAAAGATACAGCGCAAAAATCAATCTTATATCACGGATCGAGGAGTCTTGGCAGCAAGTACCGCGACTGGTATGTATTATTCTAGTAAGGCGCTACCGACAGAATTAAAAACAGAATTGCAGCGATTTGGCTTGACTTACACAGGAGCAGACCTTCCGTGGTACTTAGTGCCAATCAACTTTCTATTTATGAATTTACGCTCTCTGGCAGTTTGGACTTTATTTTTTGTTTTTGCTGTGCTTCTTTTTGCAGTCAAAATGCTTTATGTTAAAAAAGCTATGATTCAGCGCAGTCTGGGGCTTTTTGATAGAGAATTTCGGCGTTCACTTTGGTTGGATTCTACTATTTTGATTAGCACAGGAATCCTTGTGTGGCTACTTTTTGTTTTATGGCAAGGTAGTATGGTAAATGTTTATGTTAAGACGTTTAGCTTATTACTATTTCTCAATCTCTTTATTTTGATGGTTATTAGCTTACTTGTCAATCTACTTTTTGCTTTAAATGTTCGCCTTATGGGAGCTGTAACTGTCTTGAAGAATAAAAAATCAAATCCGTTAGTACTTTATATCTGGCTTTTTGGAATTTTGCTATCTTGCTTTATCTTTGGCGTGACTGCATCGGAAAGTGTTAAAACCATTTCCAAATCTGCCCAAGAAATAGCTGTTTTGGGAAATTGGAAAATAGCTCAAGATTATGCTGCGATCACTTGGTTTGAAAATACCGCTACTCATACTGATGAAAATCATCAAATTGATTCAACATTTATAAAAGAAAATGCTGCGAAGCATAGACAATTGATTCAATCTTTTGGGACAGATGGCTGGCTTTATTCAGAGCAATCTAGCCTTAGCCCAGATCGAACTAAGCACGCTCCGGAAGAATTTAAGCAGGAGCTGGTAAGAAATGGTGTCGATAGTAAAATTGCAGAAACATTGTTCTATGTCAATACAGGATTGATGAATAAAAATAAAAAATTGTATCCTCAAAATAAGTATGGGCAAGCACCGAAAGAAAGCTTAGGTGTTATCTATATTCCAAAAAGTCAGATGGCTCACGTAGACAATATTCGTAAGATAATTAACTATGAGCACTTCCGATATTCAGCTTTAAAAGCTGAGGATTTTCAAATCGTAGAAATTCCTGATGGACAGAAGACTTTTCTTTTTAACCATAAAGACAGTCCAGATGAATTATTGGCTAAACAAGAAGTAGTGAACAAGACTTTAGTGCAAATCAATTTTCACAATCTACCAGCAGATGCAGCTTTTGATAACTATTATACAGTTCTTGCAACAAAAGGAGCTTTTAAACAGAAATGGATAAAAGAAAAGATTAGCCAAGCTGGTTTGACTCATTTTTCTAGTATGACAAACATTTCAGAGCAACTATTATTAGCTCGTGAAAAAATTATTAGCCAACTGACAGGGACGATTACTGCTCTACTGATGTTAATCTTGGCGCAGTTCTTTATTATTTATGAATATATTACCACTCGCATGAAACAAAAAGCGAAAAAGATTTCTTTACAAAGTTTGTTAGGAGCAAGTAGTTATCTAGAAATTTTTCAGTCTTTACTGCCATTGATAGCAGGCATTTTATTTGTCAGTGCATTGACAATTTTAGTGATGAAAGGCAGTTTCCTAGTAGTTGGTTTAGTAGGAGTTCTTTATGCGTTTGAGATAACTGCTATGTCTTACTTTGCTTTAATGAACGTCAGAAAAAATCGTGTTCAGATTATAAAAGGAGATTTTGAAATACTATGATTGAGATAGAAAATTTAGCGAAAAAATATGGACGAAAAACCGTCTACAGCCATGTCAATCTACATTTTGAAAGGAATCAATCCTATGCTTTAGTTGGGCTTTCGGGTTCTGGAAAGACAACATTGTTAAATGCAATTGCTCGTTTAGAAAAACCAGATCAAGGCAGAATTTTGCTCAATAAGCAAGATATTTGGAAAATGAAGGAAAAAGATTATTTTAAACATTATCTGGGCTATGTCTTTCAAAATTATGCTTTGGTGGAAGAAGAAACAGTTTTCGACAACTTGAAACTATTGGCGGGTAAATCAGAAATTCTGATAGCTTTAAAACAGGTTGGACTAAATGAGTCTGTCATGAAGTCCAAAATTTATGAGCTTTCCGGTGGTCAAGCCCAACGGGTTTCAATTGCGCGATTATTATTAAAAAAAGCGAAGGTCATTTTAGCAGATGAGCCGACAGGCGCTCTTGACCAGCAAACAGGAAAATCAATTATTGATTTGTTGCTTAGTTTGGTTGCATCAGACACTGTGGTTATTTTTGCGACGCATGATCCAAATGTTTTTGAACGAGTTGATCAGGTCGTTGATATCACACAGATTAGTGGCTCATTAGAACAGTCATATTAGATTGATTGACAAACAAAAAGAGGCATAGCCTCTTTTTGTTTGTCAAGATACTATAGATGATATGCTGAGCAACTTGAAAATTGTTTTATTAACAAATTTTAATCTTTTTTATGATAAAATAAGACCAAATTGCGAATAGTAAGATAGGAGGTTCTATGAAAGCAGAAATTATTGCTGTGGGCACCGAGATTCTGACCGGGCAAATTGTCAATACGAATGCTCAATTTTTATCGGAAAAATTAGCTAGTTTAGGGATTGATGTTTATTTCCAGACTGCTGTCGGTGACAATGAAAATCGTCTTTTATCTATTTTGGAAATTGCAAAGAAACGGAGCGATCTTGTCATTCTTTGTGGTGGCTTGGGTCCAACAGAAGATGACTTGACCAAACAGGTGTTGGCAAAATTTTTAAATCGCAGGTTGGTCTTTGACCAAGTAGCTATGGAAAAATTAGATCGTTTCTTCGCGAGTCGACTGGACTATGTTCGAACACCAAATAATGAGCGGCAAGCTCAGATAGTGGAAGATTCGACTTCTCTACAAAACGAAACCGGACTTGCGGTGGGGGGCGTGATTGAAGTAAGTGGTGTAACTTATGTTGTTCTGCCTGGTCCACCTAGTGAATTAAAACCTATGGTGAACAATGAGCTGATTCCGATTTTAGCAACGGATCAAAAATTGTATTCAAGAGTTTTGCGCTTCTTTGGCATTGGTGAAAGTCAATTAGTAACTCTTTTAGGAGATTTAATTGATGCTCAGATCGATCCGACCATTGCTCCTTATGCTAAGACGGGAGAGGTGACATTGCGATTATCCACAAAGGCTAGCAGTCAAAAAGAAGCAGATACTAAGTTTGCTTATTTGGAAAAGAAAATTTTAGCTGTACAGACTTTTGAGAAACAACGTTTAGTGGACCTTTTCTATGCTTATGGAGATGATAATTCTCTAGCGCAGACAACTTTTGAATTGTTGAGGAGAGCAGGCAAGACTGTTACAGCAGCCGAAAGTTTGACTGCTGGCCTTTTTCAAGCAACTTTGGCAAACTTTTCTGGAGCTTCCAAAGTCTTTAGTGGTGGCTTTGTTACTTACAGTATGGAGGAAAAGAGCCGCATGCTGGACATTCCTTTGGCAGACTTGGAAAAATATGGAGTTGTTTCTGCTTTTACAGCAAAGAAAATGGCTGAGCAGGCCAGAAAATTGACTGCCAGTGACTATGCAGTGAGTTTGACGGGTGTGGCAGGTCCAGACAGCTTAGAAGGATATCCGGCAGGGACAGTTTATATTGGCTTAGCAACTACAGAGAATGTACAATCTTTTAAGGTTAATATTGCCGGTCGTAGTCGGACTGATGTACGAAAAATAGCCGTTCTGCATGCTTTCAATCAGTTACGAAAAACTTTATTAAAAAACGAAAATATGCTATAATAATTAGATAGTCGAGAAAATTAATTTATCACTATACAGGAGAAATAAATGGCGAAAAAACAAAAAAAATTAGAAGAAATTTCAAAGAAATTTGGTGAGGAACGTCAAAAAGCGTTAGATAATGCACTTAAAAATATCGAAAAAGATTTTGGTAAAGGGGCGATTATGCGTTTGGGTGAGCGCGCTGAACAAAAAGTTCAAGTTATGAGCTCAGGTAGCTTGGCGTTAGATATTGCACTTGGTGCAGGAGGGTATCCAAAAGGTCGGATTATTGAAATCTATGGACCAGAATCATCTGGTAAGACGACAGTGGCCCTCCATGCTGTTGCTCAGGCTCAGAAAGAAGGTGGAATTGCGGCCTTTATTGATGCTGAGCACGCTCTGGATCCGGCGTATGCGCAAGCTCTTGGGGTTAATATTGATGAATTACTCCTTTCTCAACCCGATTCTGGTGAGCAAGGACTAGAAATTGCTGGGAAATTGATTGATTCTGGTGCAGTAGATTTGGTGGTCATCGACTCTGTGGCAGCTCTTGTACCGCGTGCTGAAATTGATGGTGATATCGGAGATAGCCATGTTGGTTTGCAAGCGCGTATGATGAGTCAAGCTATGCGTAAACTATCTGCTTCTATTAATAAAACGAAGACAATTGCGATTTTCATCAACCAACTACGCGAAAAAGTTGGTATTATGTTTGGAAATCCAGAAACAACACCGGGCGGTCGAGCTCTTAAATTTTATGCTTCTGTCCGTCTGGATGTCCGTGGCAATACTCAAATCAAGGGAACTGGTGATGAAAAGGACACTAATGTCGGTAAGGAAACCAAAATTAAGGTTGTGAAAAACAAGGTGGCTCCGCCATTTAAAGAAGCCTTTGTGGAAATCATGTATGGTGAAGGAATTTCCAAAACAGGTGAGCTCATCAAGATTGCAACAGATCTAGATATTATCAAAAAAGCGGGCGCGTGGTATTCTTACAATGATGAAAAGATTGGGCAAGGGTCTGAAAATGCTAAGAAATACTTAGCAGATCATCCAGAAATTTTTGATGAAATTGATCACAAGGTTCGAGTTCACTATGGTTTGATTGAGAATGATACTGAAGATGAAAAAAATGCAGAAGCAATTAAATCAGCAAACAAAGTAGAGGAAGTGACTCTAGACTTAGACGATGCGATTGAGATTGAGGAATAATTTTTTAAAAATAGGTCGTAAGACGGAGGGATTTTATGGTATAATATAGTATGATAATAGTACCGTGTGGCGAAAGGAGTACTTACATGATTACAATTTATACTGTCTCAAGTTGCACTAGTTGTAAAAAAGCAAAAACATGGCTCAATGCTCACCAGTTAACTTATAAAGAACAAAATCTTGGTAAAGAAGGGATTACAAAAGAAGAATTGTTAGATATTCTAACAAAAACTGAAAATGGGGTTGCAAGTATTGTGTCTTCAAAAAATCGTTATGCAAAAGGTTTAGGCGTAGATATCGAAGAATTGAGTGTGAGTGAAGTGATTGATTTGATTATGGAAACGCCACGTATTTTGAAAAGTCCTATTTTAGTAGATGATAAACGTCTTCAAGTAGGATACAAAGAAGATGATATTCGTGCATTCCTACCTCGCTCGGTTCGTAATGTTGAAAATACAGAAGCGCGTTTACGCGCGGCCTTGTAAAGAGTGGGATTTCCACTCTTTTTTATTTCAATGTTTATTGATATTAAAAATATGATAAAATAAAGAATGAGGAGGAGTTAATCTATGAAAAGAAGCCTAATTTTATTAACCATTATTCTTACAGTCTTAGTAGGCTGTGGTCAAAAGAAAGAAACAAAATCAAAAGCAAGCAAACAATCTATTGATAGTACGTTGCCAGTTATTGCAAATGATGAAAAAGAAACGGTTGTGACGAAAAAATTATCGTTTCCAAAAACAGCTGAGGGAGTTCAGCAAACGCAAACAATTACTTACAAAGGGAACCAATTTTTAGGTTTAACGATTGAACAAATTTTGCCGATGAAAGAAGAATTAAAAAAGGTGGTTGCTGAGGTTGGAGTTGCTGAGGCGCAAAAATTATTGGAAAAATCTTTGGCTGAAGATGAAAAATTTACACAAGCAAAAAATTTGCAAGGCTTTTCAACCTCTTTGGAAATTATAAATGAGCAAGAATTGAAGCGAACTCATACGTTTGATTTTCAAGTTTTGGATGTTAATAAAGCCGCAAATACTGAGTATTTAAAGAATATGAAATTAAAAGAATTTTTAAAAATGAAACCAAAAGAATATGTTGAAGATCAGATTGCCAGTGGTGCAACGGAAGTCAATCAATAACTTGTTAAACATGAATTGATTTTTTAGACGGCTCTTTTTGACAACGCTTACAAAAGATGGTATACTATTCTTATAAAGCTCTAAAATACAAGGAGGATATTTTTATGAGAAAATCGGTTGTTTTGTTAGGAGCAAGTTTGTTGCTGCTCACAGCTTGTGGTCAAAAATCCGGTCAGAATCAGTCAGGGGATAGTAAGACTGGTTCGAGTGTTGTGAAAAAGGATTCTGTTGTGACCAAGTCTTTTCAACAAAAACAGACTGTCCAAGGGATTGAACAAACACTTACGCAAACTATTTCTTATGAAGGAAAAACCTTTAAGAAGTTTGTGATAAATCTTGAACAAATACTTCCTGAAAATATGAAGAGTGCATTAGCGGGTCAAGATTTAGAAAGCACTAAGCCGCACTTGATTTCTGCTTTTGAAAAGGCTGCAGGATTGGATAAATTTAAGTCTTTGGGCGGTGTTGATGTTAAAACAGACATTACAAAAGACTATATTATTAAAGTTGCAATCAATATTGATATGAGCAAAATCAACCTTGATGAAGCATCAAAACTGGATACATATGGCTCTATGTTTTCAACTATCAAAAATTTAACACCCAAACAATATATTGAATCTGTCAAAGCAGCTGGTGCTAAAGAAGTTGCAAATCCATGATTTTATAGGTGTATATGAAACAAAAAAAGCTGAAATTTATTCAGCTTTTTTCAACCCCTTTCATTTGTGAAAAGTCTTGAAATGTGCTATAATATGGGTATTCTAGTGAAAGAAGGTGTAATTGTGGGATTTACAGATGAGACAGTACGTTTTAATCTTGATGATTCAAACAAAAAAGAGATTAGTGAAACATTGAAAGATGTCTATGTGTCGCTGAATGAAAAGGGCTATAACCCAATCAACCAAATCGTAGGATACGTGCTTAGTGGTGATCCTGCGTATGTACCTCGCTATAATAATGCACGAAATCAAATTCGTAAATATGAACGTGATGAGATTGTAGAAGAATTAGTTCGTTATTATTTGAAAGGACAAGGCATTGATCTCTAATGAGAATTATGGGGTTAGATGTTGGTTCAAAAACAGTTGGTGTTGCAATTAGTGACCCACTTGGTTTTACAGCTCAAGGGCTTGAAATTATTCCCATCAATGAAGAACAAGAAGAATTTGGTTTTGAGCGTTTGACTGAACTTGTCCAAGAATATAAGGTGGACAAGTTTGTTGTGGGTCTTCCTAAGAATATGAACAATACAAGCGGACCACGTGTAGAAGCAAGTCAGGCTTATGGGACTAAGATTGAGCAGCTATTTCATTTGCCAGTTGAATACCAAGATGAGCGCCTAACAACAGTAGCTGCGGAGAGAATGTTGATTGAGCAAGCGGATGTGAGCAGAAAGAAGCGAAAAAAAGTGATTGATAAGCTCGCAGCACAGCTTATATTACAAAATTATTTAGATCGAAATTTTTAATAAATAAAGGAGAAAACATGGCACACGATCATAACCATGACCATGAACACGAAGAACGTGAACTAATTACTTTAGTGGATGAGCAGGGAAACGAAACTTTGTTTGAAATTCTCTTGACCATTGATGGAAAAGAAGAATTTGGGAAAAACTACGTTCTATTGATTCCAGCTAGCGCAGAAGAAGATGAAAATGGCGAGGTAGAAATTCAAGCCTACTCGTTTACTGAAAATGAAGACGGAACAGAGGGTGACCTCCAACCAATTCCAGAAGATTCAGATGCTGAATGGGATATGATTGAAGAAGTTTTCAATAGCTTTATGGAAGAATAAAAATTGCGTACACTAGCTTTTCGTATTACAAACAATGAAGAGATTGAAAGGCTGTGTGAATAGTTATTTTTATGGTATACGAATGAGTGGTTGGTTAATTCCCATGTGGAGCAAGAGTTTCAGCCATTCAAGTGAATTGTGGGGTGTGACATAAACCAAAGTCTGGTTCTGTTTCACTCCCTTTTTGCTGGGAGAAGAATATGAATGAAATTGAAACGTGGCTAGAGAGTCGCATTGGTTTAAATTTTCGCTCTGGTTTAGAGCGAATGAGACAGGCTATAAGTCTTTTGGATCATCCGGAAGAAAATTATCCCATTATTCATGTGACAGGAACGAACGGAAAAGGCTCAAGCATTGCTTTTATGAGTCAATTATTTGCAGAGCATAAAAAGAAGGTGGGAACCTTTACGTCACCTCATATGGTGAGCATTTATGATCGGATTTGTGTCAATCATAAACCAATCTCTGACAAGGATTTTGTTAGAATTAGGCGCCGTATTCAAGCAATGGAAAGGCAACTTTTGCGGACACAAGATCCATTATCTTATTTTGAAATTTTAACACTCATAGCTTTATTGTATTTCGAAGAAAAGCAGGTAGATGTGGCTTTAATTGAGGTGGGAATTGGTGGACTTTTAGATGCAACAAATGTAGTGATAGGAGATGTTGCGGTTGTAACGTCTGTAGGATTGGATCATCAAGAAACATTAGGAGACTCCATAGTAGCAATTGCGGAGCAGAAAGCAGGGATTTTCAAGAAAAAGGAACGAGCTGTTATCGGGCCGCTGGCTGAAGAAGCCAGAAGGGTCTGCGAATTGCGCGCAGATGAGTTGGGAGTTGTCTTGTATGAATACGGTAGGGATTTTTCATTTTCAAAAGGACAATTTTCTAATCAAGATAAAATGATAGTTGGTTTACAGCTGGGTCTCAAAGGTACTTATCAGGAAGAAAATGCAGCTGTTGCTTTGCAAAGTTTTCTTTTATTCATGAAACAGCAAAATTGGCAACCACAAGTAAAATGGATACGCAAGGCTTTGCAAGAGACCCATTGGGCAGGGAGACTGGAATATTTTGAGAGAGGAATTTATTTGGACGGGGCTCACAATTTACCCGCTTTGTCACGTTTGGTGGAGTTTATTCGCCAGCAAGAACAAAAAGAAATTTTTCTTTTATTCGGTGCTTTGAAACGTAAAAATTATCAGGGAATGCTGTCTTATCTAAAACAAGAATTGCCAGATGTGCGGTTGACGATAACGACATTTGAGGATGACGATGCAATAGATAAGCGGAATCTGACAACTGAAACCTATGTTTCCTCTTATCGGGAGTTTATTGAACAATTCATTAAAAATTCTAATGATAATCAGCTTCTTTTTGTGACAGGTTCTCTTTATTTCATTGCAGAAGTTCGTGCTTTTCTTTTGGAGAAAGAATTGACTGCTTGAAACGAGAAATAGTAGAATAGAAATGTAATCAAAAAAGGAGGGAATCAAATGGTACAATTAAAGAAACTTGGCTATGCCACATTGTTTCTAATAGGGCTTATCATTTTGATATCGTGTGCCAAGTCTAATCAAACTTCATCATCATCTCAATCTGTCTCAAGCAGTCAATCAACTACAGTCTCAAGTGAGAGCAGCACTTCGTCAACTATTGCAGAAAATTCGGTAGAAAAATTAGACGGTACTTATAAAGGTATGGACGAAGAAGATGAGATCACTTTGGTTATCAAGGGAAACAGTGGCACGTGGACAGAAGAAGAGCCAAATGGTAAGAAAGAAGTAAAACAAGTGAGCATTGATCCAACAAATCAGCGAATGACGATTGGTGACGACATTGAGCGTTATATGATTAATGGCAATCAGTTGACAATTGAGGATATTGAGCAAGAAAACGGCGAAAATGATACGGTTGTTTTAACGAAGCAATAACTTATTTGATATTGGAGCAATGACTCTTAATAGAAAAACTAAATAGTAGCTTGCAAATGTAGGAGGTTGAGTTCAGATATTTCATCAGTTTTTATAACCACTGCTTTAAATTGTGTTTGTTTTACCCACCGCTCCAAATGGTTTATAAATTGTTCGCTTCGTGGATTTTATCTGCGCTCGCTAGTGATTCTCTATACTGGAGTTATGTGAGAATGAAAAAAGTTTAGTATTTCAGAAAAAATTTAGAAATAAGAAGATGAGGGAAGAGAATTTGACTAACTTTTTGAAGTGTAATAGGTGATAAAAACGAACAGCGAGAGAGAATTTTTTCAACTTACGGTAAATCGAAATACAGTACCAGTAGGAAAGGTGGATTTTGAAGGGGGAAGACAAGTTAAAAAGACAGATCTTACAAAATTAGGTAGCTATAAAACAGATAAGATTATCAGTTATCACATGTCTATTAATCAATCTGGTAAAGAGATTTCTGATGCCAAAGTAACAGACATTCTGAGTACTCCTAAAATTTCTTATATTAAGAACAGTTTCAAAATTGAAAAAGGTAAGTGGGTGATTGTAAATAATCGTTGGGTATGAAGAATAAAATAAATGTCACGGAACAATTTACAATCAATTTCATATCTGACTCACAATTTTCTGTTGATTTAGGTCATATCAAAGCAGGAGAAGGTTATCGTATTAACTATAAAGCTAAAGCAAACTATAATTTACAGAATGGAGAAATTGTTGAAAATATTGCTTCACTTTGGTCAAGTAAAATAAAAATCATAAATTCCATAGTGAAGACTACTTACAGAGAAGCAGGCGGAAATGCAGAAGGTTATGTTTACTCAATCACGCTGCATAAAAAGGATGAAGTTTCTGGTATGCCTTTAACGGGAACTATCTTTAGGGTTATACGAGATCGCAACGGTACTACAGTTGGGGAATTTACCACAGATAGTGCAGGGGAGGTAACAAGTCCGAATCTATTAAAAGATACTTATAAAATTAAAGAAATAAAAGCTCCGGCTGGATATCAGCTATTTAAACGAAAGTTTAAGATTACTCCGGATAAGTTTAATAATGAGAAGACTTATGATTTGGAAGTTCTCAATAAACGAGGATTGGTTGAGGTCAATTGAGAGTTAAGAAATTATTAATTGGACGTGATTTAAAGGCAGGTGATTTTGAGTTTGAACTCAAAGGCACAGAGGATAATGTCCACCAAGTCAAGAAAAATGATGTTAATGGTGAGGTGGTTTTCGATACTATTGAGTACACGAAAGTGGGAACATATCATTATATGATTACTGAAAAAGATACGAAACTTCAAGGTGTAATCTATGATAAAAAAGTGATCAAAGTAACAGTGACTGTTACAGACAATAGTTCGCGTATACTAGAAACTAAAGGTCGATATGATCAGGATGTTAAAGCTTTTGAAAATAGCTATACCCTACCAGCAACACCGCCGAAGAAAGGTTTGCCTAAAACAGGAACAGCTGTTCATTACTTAGCAATCTTTATGGATATGATATTGTTAGTGGGTGCAGTTTACTTCATCAAGAAAAAAATAAGTCTAGAGGTGGAAGCCTAATGAGAAATGGAGAGCCGAATTAGGTTCCCTTTTTTATTGAAAGTTTTAAAAATGATTTGAAAATCAAGCAAGACTTGACTTTGGCTTGATTTATTAGGTAATCCCCGTTATACTAGTACTAAATACTGATAGGGAGAGAATATGAGTTTTAGGAAATTTCAGCTATTGATGTCAAAATATGGTTTTAGCATCATTACTATGGTGTTAGAACTGGTGCTTGTTTTTTGGTTTTTCTTTTGGCTCGGTCGATGGACGCCTACTTTATGGATTGCCTTTGTGATTTTGTTCAGTGTGGCAACGATTTTGGCGATTGTCAATCGTTCAATGACGCCAGAAAGCAAAGTAACCTGGCTTTTAGTGGCTTTTATTCCAGTCTTTGGACCGTTGCTTTATCTGATGTTTGGTGAGCGTCGTTTGTCTAGAAGTGAATTGAAACAGTTGAAAAATATGGATCAAATGAAATTTCGTGAGGATAATAGTTATGAGTTGCGTTTAGAGTTGAAAAATACAGATAAGTCAGCTTATGGGATTATCAAATCACTTCTTAGCATGGATCATAATGCGGATGTATATGACGGTACGGAATCACAATTTTTCCCTTTAGGCGAAGAAATGTTTCAAAAAATGCTGGAAGATTTGCGTAAGGCAGAAAAATTTATCTTTTTGGAATATTATATTGTGGAAGAAGGTCTCATGTGGAATAGTATTTTGGATATTCTGCGTGAGAAAGTAACTCAAGGTGTCGAAGTGAAGATGCTCTATGATGATATTGGCTGTATGGCGACTCTTCCTGGCGACTACACCAGTCGATTACAAGCTATAGGGATTGATGCCCATAAATTTAACAAAGTGATTCCGCGAATGACAGTAGCTTATAATAATCGAGATCATCGTAAAATTCTTGTTATTGATGGGCAGATTGGCTATACTGGAGGGGTCAATTTAGCAGATGAATACATTAATCACATTGAGCGTTTTGGTCACTGGAAAGACGGTGGGATTCGTTTAAATGGTCGTGCAGTAAAGGCCTTGACACGTCTTTTTCTTATGAACTGGTATATCAACCGTGGAACCATTAGCGATTTTGATCAATATCATTTGGACAATAAAGCAATAGATGCATCAGGACTTTATATTCCGTATGGAAGCGGACCTAAGCCTATGTACAAAGCTCAAGTGGGTAAAAATGTCTACCAAAATATTATCAGTCAAGCGACAGATTATGTGTATATTGCTACACCGTACTTAATTATTGATTATGACTTGACAGAAGACATTAAAAATGCAGCTATGCGTGGGGTAGATGTGCGGATTGTGACCCCTTCCATTCCAGATAAAAAGCTGATTCAACTCATTACGCGAGGCGCTTATCCAGACTTGATAGCAGCTGGGGTGCAGATTTACGAATATACCCCAGGTTTTATTCACAGTAAGCATGTGGTGGCAGATGATGATTTTGGTGTGGTTGGAACAATCAACTTTGATTATCGAAGTCTGGTTCACCACTATGAAAATGCTATTTTGATGTATAAAACGCCTTCTATGTTTGACTTAAAACAAGATTTTGAAAACCTTTTTGAGAATTCTCAAGAAATTCATGAGGACACTATTAAAAATACCTGGTATCAACGTTTAATCAAAGAGATTGTCGAATTGTTTGCGCCGATGCTATAAAAATTTCTCTTGTATGAGAGGAATTTTTTCTTTTTTACGAATAATTTAGTAAAAAGAAGGCGAAATAATGATACATCTAACACAAGAAGAACAAGAATTTTTGCAAAAGTATACAAACAGAAGTCATCACCGTTTTCGAGATTTGGAATATTATGCCTTGCTTTTGCAAAAGATGAAGATTGTGTCAGAATCAAGCTGACAGATAGAGGAGATTTTGGTATACTAAATAAGACTGATATCAAGGAGAATCTTTATGCACGACACAATGCTTGAACAAGGGCCAATGGTAGAGAGTATTCACGAAGAAAGTGAACAGAAAAAATTTTTTGTAGAACCTACACCGACGCCGTTTGTCGTTTTATTTTTGTGGAGCTTATTATTGAGTGTTTTGAGTGTTGCCAATCCATTTTTGACCAACTTTGCTACTAATCTGCAATCTCAAAATTTATATGCTGGATGGGCAATGGCGCAGGGGCAGGTTATTTATGGAAATATTTATGGAACGAGTGGTTTGCTTTATTATCTAACTAATTGGGTGGGTAGTCTTTTCATGGGCAATATTTTATTTGCAGTAGTGCAGTGCTTTGCCCTATTTGTTGCAGGAATTTTTCTTTTTAAAATTGTTTACCAATTAACAACTGTAAGGAATACCTCTGTGAAGATTCTTTCTTTATTTTATGGCTTAACCTTAGCTTTGGGCTGGGGCGGTTTATATTCTAGTATTTTTGCTTTTCCTTTTGTATTTGGTGCACTGTACTTTCTGATGCGCTATGTTGCAGGAGAAGCTAGTGACAGAGGTTTTATTGGTTTTGGTGCGCTCGGTACATTGATGTTTATGACAGATCCGATGACAAGTCTCGTGTTTTATTTAGTGGCTTTCCTTGTTTTGTCAGCTTATAATATTAGTGTAAAGAAAAAAGTACATGGCCTTTATCAATTTTTAGCAGCACTTGTAGGCTTTTCGTTTCTATTTTATCCTTTGGGCTATTATACGGTTTTAAATGGTAGCTTTGGTCTTGCGATTAGTCAGATTCTTTATCCGTTGGAAAGCTTTCGCTTTGCAGGGCAGCACTTGTTGTATAATGGTTTACTTTATGGTGGGTTAATCATTGGAATTGGTTTAGTGTTTTCTTGGGTGAGAAGTTTTTCATTGCCAGCAAATTCTTTGGAACGTTTCCTGCAGCTATTTAGTTTTTTCGCGTCCTTAATTTTAGTTTTATTTGTTTTCTTTTTGCCAGATCAAGGCGCTTATCAGCTGTTGCCTGTTTTGCCATTCTTCCTGATTCTGCTCAGTATGTGGTTAGGAAAAAGTAAACTTAAAAGAGGTGGACGTCATAGCCGTGTACAAAAATCTACATCTATTTTAGGAACGTATGTTGCAAAAAATGCTTTCTTGCCGCTTTTAGCAGTTGCTTACTTAATTGGTTCTCCGCTTGTTAATCACTATATTTTATCTTCAGGTGAAGCAAGTGAACGTGTTTCTGCGGCAAATTATATCAAAGATAAAGCGAAGAAGACTGATAAAATCTATGCTTGGGATAAAACAGCAGCGCTTTATCAGGCGAGTAGACACTTATCTGCAGTACCAATTTTAACACCTAGCTTGTACCAAGGAACCGATGAAAATAAAATGGCGCTAGCTAGGAGTCTGAAAGAAAATGCACCAACCTATATTTTAGTGAATAATCAAGTGCCTGTTCTTCAAGATGTGCAAAAACAAATTCAGAAAAATTATGAGAAAACTGACCTGGAACTTCATCATTTCAAGCTTTATAAATTAAAATGATTTAATCAATATCTTGTGTTTAAAATAAAATTTTAAGTTTTTTACCACAAGATATTGATTTTTTTTATGAGAGTGATATAATATGATTTATATGAATGGAGGAGCTCATGATAGCATTAAAAGAAGAAACAGTACAAGGTTTTGCTGATATTTATGTTGAAAAACGTGACGGTCGTCGTGTGGCTTTTGACGCAGATAAGATTTATAAAGCGCTTGTCAAAGCTAGTCAAGAAGTAACGACGATGACGCCGTTGTTAGAAGCAAAACTTGAAGGGATTACCAATAAAATTGTAGCAGAGGTGATTGAACGCTTCCCTGCTGGTGTTAAAATTTATGAAATTCAAAATATCGTTGAGCATGAATTGTTGCAAGCCAATGAATATGCTATTGCGGAAAGTTATATTACTTACCGTACCCAACGCGATTTTGCGCGTTCAAAAGCAACAGATATCAACTTCACAATCGGCAAATTGCTGAATAAAGATCAAGCGGTTGTCAATGAAAATGCCAACAAGGACAGTGATGTTTTCAATACTCAACGTGATTTGACAGCGGGGATTGTTGGGAAATCAATTGGTTTGCAAATGCTGCCGCCGCATGTAGCAAACGCCCATCAAAAAGGGGATATTCATTATCATGATTTGGACTATAGCCCATATACGCCGATGACAAACTGCTGCTTGATTGATTTCAAAGGGATGTTGAAAAATGGTTTCAAGATTGGAAATGCAGAGGTGGAAAGTCCAAAGTCGATTCAAACCGCGACTGCGCAAATTTCTCAAATCATTGCCAATGTCGCCTCTAGTCAGTATGGTGGTTGTTCAGCTGATCGAATTGATGAAGTTTTAGCGCCTTATGCTGAAAAGAATTACGAAAAGCATTTGAAGGATGCGCGTGAATGGGTCGTTCCTGAAAAACAGGAAGAGTTTGCTTGGGAAAAGACGAAAAAAGACATTTACGATGCCATGCAGTCTTTGGAATATGAAATCAATACCTTGTTTACGTCAAATGGACAAACCCCATTTACATCGCTTGGTTTTGGTCTTGGCACCAATCGTTTTGAGCGTGAAATTCAAAAAGCCATTCTTCAAATTCGCATTAAAGGTCTGGGGTCTGAACATCGGACAGCTATTTTTCCTAAATTGATTTTCACGTTGAAGCGCGGATTGAACTTAGAACCGGATAGCCCAAACTATGATATTAAACAGCTGGCTTTGGAATGCGCTACGAAACGGATGTACCCAGATGTCTTGTCTTACGACAAAATTGTGGAATTAACAGGTTCTTTTAAAGTTCCAATGGGCTGCCGTTCTTTCTTACAAGGCTGGAAAGATGAAAACGGTCAAGAAGTCAATTCTGGTCGGATGAATCTTGGTGTTGTGACGGTCAATCTTCCACGAATTGCCCTTGAATCTGAAGGCAACATGGAGAAATTCTGGGAAATTTTTAATGAGCGGATGAATATTGCTGAAGATGCGCTCGTCTACCGTGTTGAACGCACCAAAGAAGCGACTCCAGCTAATGCTCCTATTCTTTATCAATATGGTGCTTTTGGAAAACGTCTAGGTAAATATGATAAGGTGGATCAACTCTTTAAGCATCGTAGAGCCACAGTTTCTCTCGGCTATATTGGTCTGTATGAAGTGGCTACAGTCTTTTATGGTGGTGAATGGGAGCACAATCCAGAAGCCAAGAAATTTACAGTCGATATCGTTCGTGAAATGAAACGCCGTGTAGAAGAATGGTCTGACCAATATGACTACCACTTCTCTGTTTATTCTACACCGTCTGAAAGTCTGACAGACCGCTTTTGTCGTCTGGATACAGAAAAATTTGGTCTTGTAAAAGATATTACAGATAAGGAATACTATACGAACAGTTTCCACTATGATGTCCGTAAAAATCCGACACCATTTGAAAAATTAGATTTTGAAAAAGATTATCCAGCGGCCGGGGCTTCAGGAGGCTTTATTCACTACTGTGAATATCCTGTTCTACAACAAAATCCGAAAGCACTCGAATCAGTCTGGGACTATGCTTACGATCGTGTGGGCTATCTTGGAACCAATACTCCGATTGACCATTGTTACAAGTGCGATTTTGAAGGGGATTTCACGCCGACAGAACGTGGATTTACTTGTCCAAACTGCGGCAATAGCGATCCTAAGACAGTTGATGTTGTGAAGCGAACTTGTGGTTATCTTGGAAATCCTCAAGCCCGTCCGATGGTAAATGGACGTCACAAGGAGATTTCAGCTCGTGTTAAACACATGAATGGTTCAACAATCAAGTTCGAAGGACATCATGTAGAAAAGTAGGGACTTTCATGGGAAAATATCAATTAGACGATAAAGGAAAAGCACAAGTCACACGCTATCATGAAAAACACTCCAAGGGTGGAGTAAAGAAACAAGATCGAGTTGCTAAACTGCGAGAACAATTTTTACAAAAAGTAAGTGCGAAACAATAAAAGAAGAAGTGAGATGACATCGGTAAATCTCACTTTCTTTCTATCAGGGAGAAAAAATGGAATTGAGAAGACCGAGGCTAGAAGATAAAAACGCTGTGATGGCTCTCATAATGGAATTTGAAAATTCAAATGCCGCACACGATGGTGGTTTTTGGAACAAGGAGGATTTTGATTATGAAGATTGGATTGCTGGGAACCGAAATGCAGAAATGGGTCTCAATATTCCTGATACTTGGGTGCCAGCTATACAATTTGTCGGGTTTGATGAAGGACAAGCAGTTGGTTTTTTAAATTTGCGCCTGAACCTAAATGAATACTTACTCGAACACGGTGGTCATATAGGCTATAGTGTTCGTCCATCTATGCAAGGGAGAGGCTATGCCACTTCGATGTTGAAAGAAGGACTTCTTGTTGCTGCTTCAAAGAATATTCACCAAGTGCTGGTGACTTGTGCGGTAGATAATCCAGCTAGTCGAGCAGTAATTTTAAAAAATGGCGGAATATTGGAAGATGTACGAGCCGGGAAAGAGCGCTATTGGATAGATTTGGAGTAGAAAAATGACATGGAATACACCGAAGCCAGGTGAGTGGAAAAGTGAAGAGTTAAGCAAGGGGCGTATTATTGACTATAAAGCCTTTAATTTTGTGGATGGTGAAGGGGTGCGTAATTCCCTCTATGTCAGCGGCTGCATGTTTCATTGTGAGGGCTGCTACAATGTAGCGACCTGGTCGTTCAATGCCGGGATTCCTTATACGCAAGAGCTGGAAGAGCAAATCATGAAAGATTTGGCTGAGCCCTATGTTCAAGGACTGACCTTGCTAGGAGGAGAGCCTTTTCTGAATACTGGGATTCTCTTGCCCTTAGTCAAGCGTATTCGACGAGAGTTGCCTGACAAAGATATTTGGTCTTGGACGGGCTATACATGGGAAGAAATGATGCTGGAAACACCAGATAAACTTGAACTTCTTAGTCTCATTGATATTCTGGTAGATGGTCGTTTTGATAAGGCAAAACGAAATCTCATGTTACAATTTCGAGGTTCCTCTAATCAGCGTATTATTGATGTACAAAAGTCTCTCAAAGCTGGAAAAGTGATTATTTGGGATAGATTGAATGATGGCACAGAAAGTTTTGAGCAGGTTAATCGAGATAAAACAGAATAAATTTGAACCAAGGTAGGAATTGATTGTTCCTACTTTTTTGTTGTTTAAAATGTAATGGCGAAAGATTGCATTGAAAACGCATTTATAATTTAAAGTTTTTGTAATTCTTAAAGAATGTTTAACTTTCAGTTATTTTATGCTATAATGGAGTAATAAAATGGATAATTCTACGTAGGGGTTTAAAATGGTCCAAAAAAGATTGCGCTCTTCTAAGAAGAGAGGTTATCGAATCTTAAATATTGCTTTGCTAATCGTTTTTGCATTGCTAACAGCATTATTGGTTTTTTCAATGTTTCGGTATAATATTCTAGCATTTCGGCACTTGAATATTTTACTATCAATCTTGCTAGTAGCCGTAGCACTAGTGACTGGCTTTTTAATTTTTAAAAATAAAGCGCGTGTCACAACGACTATTATTCTCATTTTGGCTATTTTAGTTAGTTCAGGTGCGATGTATGCCATTAAAGAAGTGCTGGATTTGTCTAATGGTCTAAATGCAACATCCAACTATTCTGAATATGAAATGAGTGTGGTGGTACCGGCAAATAGCGACATTAAAGATATTAGCCAAGTGAAAAATGTTCTTGCTCCGACAGCAAATGATGAAAAAAATATCAAGGCATTAACAAACAACTTAGCAAAAACTAAAAAAGTCAATCTAACGGTTGATCAATCTTCTTCTTATCTGGCAGCTTATAATTCTTTGAGGAATGGTGAAGCGAAGGCTATGGTGCTAAATAGTGTTTTTGAAAGTGTTATCGAAAACGAACATCCAGATTATGCTTCAAAAATTAAGAAAATCTATACTTATAAGATTAGTAAGAAAATAGAAAATGCGCAATCACCAGCTACCAACAACGATGTCTTTAACATTTATGTTAGTGGTATTGACACTTATGGTCCCGTTTCGTCTGTATCTCGTTCGGATGTGAATATCATCATGACAGTGAATCGCAAAACAAAAAAAGTGTTATTAACAACAACACCGCGTGATGCTTACGTACCGATTGCTGATGGTGGCAACAATCAAAATGATAAATTGACGCATGCTGGCATTTATGGTGTGGAAGCGTCCATTCATACATTGGAAAATCTCTATGGCATTAAAACCAACTATTACATCCGACTCAATTTCACTTCTTTCCTCAAATTAGTGGATTTGTTAGGTGGTATTGACGTTTATAATGACCAAGAATTTACAAGTTTGCACGGGAATTATCATTTTGGTGTAGGAGATGTTCATCTAAATTCTGAGCAGGCTCTAGGCTTTGTGCGGGAACGGTATTCATTGAGCGGCGGAGATAACGACCGTGGTAAAAATCAAGAAAAAGTAATTGCGGCAATTATTAAAAAGTTGACTTCAACACATGCTTTGAAGAATTACAATGAGATTATTTCAGGTTTACAAAATTCAGTTCAAACCAATATGAGTCTTGAAACGATGATGAATCTCATTAATACACAACTAGAATCTGGCGGTAGTTATACTGTGACTTCTCAAGCTGTTACAGGTGAGGGACGGACAGACCTTCCGTCTTATGCTATGCCAGATGCGAATCTTTACATGATGGAATTAAATCAAGATAGCTTGAATGCAGCCAAAGTGGCAATTCAGAAAGTGATGGAAGGTAAATAAGATTGATTGATATTCATTCGCATATTGTGTTTGATGTAGATGACGGTCCCAAGACACGTCAGGATACGCGAGAGCTTTTGACGGAAAGTTATCGCCAAGGAGTTCGAACGATTATTTCAACTTCTCATCGTAGAAAGGGAATGTTTGAAACTCCTGAAGAAAAAATCGCGGCAAATTTTCATGAGGTTCAGCAAATCGCTAAAGAAGTGGCGGACGACCTCACCATTCTTTATGGTGCCGAAATTTACTATACTAGCGATATTTTAGAAAAATTGGATAAAAAAATTATTCCAACTTTGGGTGGAACGAGTTATGCTCTGATTGAGTTTAGTATGACAACTCCGTACAGAGAAATCCACAGTGCTTTAAATAATGTTCTGCGTTTAGGGATTACACCAGTTGTAGCCCATATTGAGCGTTATCATTGCTTGGAAAACGATGTGAAAAAAGTGCAAGACTTGATCAACATGGGATGTTATATGCAAATCAATAGCTCCAGTGTCCTAAAGCCGAAGTTATTTAGTGGCGATAAGTATAAATTCATGAAGAAACGGGCGCAGTTCTTTATGGAGCAGGATTTAGTGCACTTTGTGGCGAGTGATATGCACAATTTAGGTCCACGACCTCCTTATATGCAGGAAGCCTACCAAATTATCTCTAAAAAGTATGGCAAAGCATATGCTGATGCACTATTTCGCGAAAATCAAGAAATATTATTAAAAGACGAATTAATTTAGGAGAAGAAATGAAAAATCAAGATAATCAGACGGTGGAAATTGATGTTCTATCATTAGTTAAAAGTCTATGGAGACGAAAATTTCTCATCGTTGTGACAGCTTTTGTGATGGCTATCATTACTTTAGGATATAATACCTTTATTATAAAGCCTAATTATACAAGTTCTACAAGGATTTATGTAGTAAATCGACAGCCTAGTGATAATTCCACATTGACAAACCAAGATTTGCAGGCTGGATCGTACTTGGTTAAAGACTATAAGGAAATCATTTTATCGCAGGATGTATTAGCCAAAGTAATCTCTGACTTAAAATTAAATATGCAGCCAAGTGCACTAGCTAAGAAGATTACAGTCACTGTTCCGACCGATACACGTATTGTCTCAATAGCCGTTTCAGATGGTGATGCAAAGGAAGCTGCGCGTGTTGCTAATAGCCTTCGCCAAGTAGCAGCTGAAAAGATTATAGCTGTTACAAAAGTAGCAGACGTGACGACATTAGAAGAAGCAGAAGTACCAAACTCTCCTTCTTCACCGAATATCAAACGCAATACCTTAATTGGTTTCTTAACTGGAGGAGCCTTGATTTCAATGGTTATTATTATCGTTGAAGTGTTGGATGATCGAGTGAAAAAGCCAGAAGATGTGGAAGAAGCGTTAGGAATTACTCTTCTTGGAGTTGTGCCGAATATGGATAAACTAAAATAGGAGGAAATGATGCCAAGATTAGAATTAGCTAAAAATAAAGAGAAAGCTCTCAAAAAGTCAGAAGAATATTACAACGCTTTAAGAACCAACATTCAGCTTAGTGGAGAAAATATTAAAGTTATTGCTGTTACTTCTGTACAGTCTGGTGAAGGGAAGTCAACAACTTCTACTAATCTAGCTATTGCTTTTGCACGATCAGGCTATAACACTTTGCTGATTGATGCAGATATTCGTAATTCAGTCATGTCGGGAGTTTTTAAAACACGTGACAAAATTACAGGTTTGACAGATTATTTAGCTGGTGCAGCTGATTTATCAAACGGTTTATGTGATACAAATGTTGAAAATTTATTTGTGATTGAAGCAGGGCAGATTTCGCCCAACCCAACTGCACTTCTTCAAAGTAAGAACTTTGGGATGATGATTGATATTTTACGAAATCATTATGATTATATTATCATCGATACTCCTCCTATTGGAATTGTGATTGATGCAGCCATCATTGCTCAAAAATGTGATGCTAGTGCGTTAGTGGTTGAATCAGGAAATGTAAAACGTAAAGCTTTACAAAAAGCTAAGGAGCAACTAGAGCAAACAGGCACTCCATTCTTGGGAGTTATTTTAAATAAGTATGATACACAGTTAGAAAAGTACGGTTCTTATGGTAATTATGGAGACTATGGGAACTATGGCAAGAAATAAAGTTCAGTAAATTTAGGAGTAGGGATGTTTGAAAATAGAAAAGAATTTCAAAAAATAGAGATTGTATTGACACAACTACTTTCTGTTGTCACTATTTCTACAATTATGAATTTAGTCTTGAATTCAAAACTAACAAGTAAAGACATCATCATACTAGTATTGCTGCATATCGTTGCTTTTTATATCAGTAATTATGGTTACCACTTTTTCAAACGCGGTTATTTGATTGAGTTTACAGAAACGATAAAATACAGTGCCTTATATACTGTTATGATTACTTTCTTTTCATTTATGTCAAAAGGTAGCTTTTTACTAACTCGGAAAGATCTTATTCTTTTTATTCTTTTAAATGCTGTTTGTATTTATTGTATCAATTTGTTGATTAAACAATATTATCTGCGAGTGCATCCGAAACTAAAAAGTAGTAAGAAAGTACTAGTCATTACTGTTTCAAGCCGCTTGGATAGAATTTTGCAGCAGCTAACGCAAACTTGCTCATTTAATGATTGCATCGCTGCTGTCTCTGTATTTGATAATTCCTATTATCAGCATCCCAACTTTGATGTTGTTCCGCGAGAACGTCTCATTGAATTTGCGACTCGTTCCGTTGTTGATGAAGTTTTTATTAGTTTGCCAAGTGATTACTATTCCATTGAGGATTTGGTTATTCAGTTTGAGAATATGGGAATCACAGTTAATGTGAATATTAACGCCTTAGATTTTCAAATTGGTGAGAAGAGGCTTCAAGAGATTGCTGGTTTTAGCGTAGTCACTTTCTCAACAAATTTCTACAATTATAGTCATATTGTTGCCAAACGAATTTTAGATATTATTGGTTCTTTCTTTGGACTTTTGCTTTGTGGTATTGCAGCGATTTTCTTAGTGCCAATGATTCGTAAAGATGGTGGACCAGCTATTTTTGTTCAGGAACGTGTTGGGAAAAACGGTCGGATCTTTAAATTTTACAAATTCCGCTCTATGTACATAGATGCCGAAGAACGTAAGAAAGAACTGATGGCACATAATACCATGAGTGGTGGGATGTTTAAAATGGATGATGATCCTCGGATTACTCCAATTGGGAAATTCATTCGAAAAACAAGCTTGGATGAATTACCACAATTTTATAATGTTCTTAAAGGAGATATGAGTCTTGTGGGAACGCGCCCACCAACCAAAGATGAATATGAGCACTATACTCCTGAACAAAAACGGCGTTTGAGTTTCAAGCCAGGTATCACTGGTTTGTGGCAAATTAGTGGTCGCAGCAGTATTACTAATTTTGACGAAGTTGTCAAATTAGATGTCGCTTATATTGACGGTTGGACCATTTGGTCAGACATCAAAATCTTACTCAAAACAATTAAAGTTGTGCTAATGAAAGACGGAGCGAAGTAGTCTTACTTCCTCTTCTCTATTTTTGATGAAAGAAAAATGATAAAAACAGTTTATATTATTGGTTCTAAAGGAATTCCAGCTAAATATGGTGGATTTGAAACCTTTGTAGAGAAATTAACAGAATTTCAAAACAGTAAAAATATTCAATATTATGTTGCTTGCATGAGGGAAAATTCAGCAAAGTCTGGCATTACAGAAGATTTTTTTGAGCATAATGGAGCAATTTGTTTCAATATTGATGTTCCAAACATCGGTCCAGCTCGCGCCATTTCTTATGATATTGCTGCTCTAAATAAGGCGATTGAAATAGCAAAAACAAACAGGGACGAAGCACCGATATTTTATATTTTAGCCTGCCGAATTGGTCCGTTTATTTCAAGTATAAAAAGAAAAATCAAAGCTCTTGGAGGAACTCTGATGGTTAATCCGGACGGGCACGAATGGCTACGAGCTAAGTGGAGCTTGCCTGTTCGTAAATATTGGAAATACTCTGAGCGATTGATGGTGAAACATGCAGATCTATTAATTTGTGATAGTAAAAATATTGAAAAATATATTCACAAAGACTATAATCGTTATCAACCCAAGACAACTTATATTGCGTATGGAACGGATATAACCAAATCGCAATTAACGTCTTTAGATGAAAAAGTGCGTTCTTGGTATGATAAAAAAATGTTCGAGAGAATGAATATTATCTTGTAGTTGGACGTTTTGTCCCTGAAAATAATTATGAAGCCATGATTCGTGAATTTATGAAGTCTAATTCTAAAAAAGACTTTGTTCTCATTACAAATGTGGAACAAAATAAGTTTTACGATCAGTTGCTCAAGGATACAGGCTTCGACAAAGACCCGAGAGTCAAATTTGTTGGGACTGTCTATGACCAAGAATTGCTCAAATACATCCGAGAGAATGCTTTTGCTTACTTCCATGGTCATGAAGTAGGTGGGACCAACCCATCGCTTTTAGAAGCCCTTGCCTCAACAAAGCTTAACTTGTTGCTAGATGTTGGCTTTAACCGTGAAGTTGGTGAGGATGGAGCCATTTACTGGAAAAAAGATGAGCTAGCGCATGTAATCGAGGAAGTGGAACGATTTGATGAAGGTGCTATTTCGGAATTAGACGCAAAGTCTAGCCAACGAATTGTGGATGCATTTAAGTGGGAAAAGATTGTGTCAGATTATGAGGAAGTGTTCATTGTATGAAAATTTTGCATTATACTTTAGGTTTTCAACCATCACGTACAGGTGGTCTTGTCAAGTACGCTGAGGATTTGATGACTCAGCAAGCTATAGATGGACATGAAGTAATTGCATTATATCCAGGAGAAATCTCTTTTATATTTAGGCAAGTTAGAATAAAAAAAGCAGAGAATCGAAAATTTCAATGCTATAAAATAATAAATAGCCTGCCCTTGGCTCTATTTGGTGGTGTTTCAGAACCAGATAAATTTATGAAGAGCTGTGATAAAGTTTCTTATAGGAAATTT
The DNA here is from genome assembly GCF_030439905.1 of Streptococcus sp. SN3. Lineage (NCBI taxonomy): Bacteria > Bacillati > Bacillota > Bacilli > Lactobacillales > Streptococcaceae > Streptococcus > Streptococcus sp. SN3. The sequence goes on along the minus strand of NZ_JAQFJF010000005.1, from coordinate 12,036 downwards.
TTGGAAAGCATTAAGGTGGATGTAATTCATATTCATTCGCTTATAGGATTACATAAGGAATTTCTTGAAGTTGCAAAAGAATTAGGAATTAAAACTGTATTTACAAGCCATGATTATTATGGTTTGGCGCCAGTTCCGCATTTTTATTTTAACGGAGTAGATTACAGTAGCAATAACACTAATTTAGCATGGAATATTATGTCCTCCAATGCTCTCAGTGTAAAGAAACTTCGACTTTTTCAAGTCCCTTTTTACCCAACAATTCGGAAATTGCTGAAAATACTTGGGAAAAATCCAAAATCCAAGAAAAACTTGGTAATTCGTGAGGTCACAGAGGTTATTGATTATAGTGGTATACGCTCTTATTATAAAGCAATGCTTGGATTGATAGATGCTTACCTTTTCAATAGTCAGTTAGCTAAGGAAGTTTATGAAGCTAATCATATAACACCTCAAAATAGTAGCATAGTTTCCATTTCTAACAGCTCAATAAGTAAGCATAATATTCTTTCTAATTCCCGGGAGAAAACAGTGGTAGCTTATATTGGGCCTGATGAGGAATATAAGGGGTATTTTGATTTTCTAAATATAGTTGATGATTTAGATCTGGAAAAGTATGATATTAAAACATATGGGCATTTTCCAAATGAAGATTGCCCATCCTATATCCAACAGAATGGTTATTTTACAAAAGAAACTATCGATAGGATCTACGCTGATATAGATGTTCTTATTGTACCTAGTAAATGGAAAGAAACATTTGGTTTCATCACGATGGAGGCGTTATCTTATGGTGTCAATGTATTTGTTAGTGAAAATGTGGGTTCAAAAGACTTAGTTTCTCAAAATCATATATTTTATGACAAACAAGACCTACTTGATAAATTGAATAGTGTCCAGCGTGAGACAGTTAAACTTAAAACTTTGAAAGATCACGTAATAGAGGTTATAGAATATTATTCAAGAGTTAGAATGTAAGAAACAATGCTAATTAGATGAATTAATATCAGTTGTTTTGCACTTGGTCATTAAGGATAAACAATTGCAATTTGGTAGACATCTATAATACGGCAGGTAGAATTATTTTTTTGGATAGTTATGTTAAGAACTTCTTGGAATTATATAAAATAGATAGAAAAGATTAGTTATGAATAAAATAGATTTTGTTGTTACTTGGGTAGATGGTGGAGATCCTATTTGGCAAACCAAGAAGGCTAAATATTCTGGAGCTGTGGATACTTCTAAAAACAGTATGAACTCGGTCAAAGCTTACCGAGAATGGGGAACCTTTAAATACTGGTTTAGAGGAGTTGAAAAGTTTGCTCCTTGGGTAAACAAGATTTATCTCGTTACGGATCAGCAAAAACCAAGTTGGTTAGATATTGATAATGATAAATTGGTTCTGATAGATCATACAGAGATTATATGCAATGACTACCTACCAGTTTTTTCTTCTAATGCAATTGAAGCAAATCTTCATAAGATTTCTGGTTTAAGTGAGCATTTTGTGGTTTTCAATGACGATATGTATTTAACGGCTCCAGTCGAGCCGACAGACTTTTTCTCAGAGGACGGTTTACCTAAATATAATACGGCTCTTTCACCGATTGTTCCTGAGCGATATGGAACGGGGAATTTTCAGATAAATGACATGGAGATTGTCACTAGCTATTTCAGTCGAAATGAAATTTTGAAGAATGGCCAATTCTTTGATCCTAGGCAGGGATTGAAAAATATTGTTAAGTCACTACTATACAGAAACAGTCAGTTTATCTGTGGTTTCTGGGAGAGTCACTTACCCTATCCCCTATTAAAGTCGACCATGGAATTGGTATGGGAGAAGGAAAAAAAGGTCTTGGAAAGAACATCGGCTAGTCGCTTCAGAAGTCCGTCTGATACCAATGTTTGGCTTTTTAAATATTGGCAAATTGCCAGTGGTCAATACGCGATCGGAAATCCTAAGTTGGGAGGCCTCTTTTCTTTGGACAATGCCGGACCAGAATTTTGGGACTTGTTAAATTCTGGAAAATACAAAATTATGTGTATCAATGATGGGTATGATATTAAGGATGAAGAAAAAGTGATGCAAGAATTTATTGCTGCAATGGATAAATTATTAAATACACAGAGTAGTTTTGAACAAAAAAAGTGATGTGTATAAATTTATGAGGTGGAAGCGTTAATGAATAGACCCAAAGTATTACAAATTGGTAGTGAAAATTTTGGTGCCGGTGGTAGATCTGTGATTGCTTATAATTTAACTTATCCTTTAATAACGGACTATGAGATTGACTTTTTGGCACTTGGAGAATTAAAAAACCCTCAGTTTCACCAAATTATCGAGAAAAATGGAGGGAAAGTTATTCATGTAGAAGATACTAGTAATAAGTTAAGTAAGTTTAGAAAAATATTGAAAATCTTAAAATCAGAAAAGTTTGACATTATCCATATAAATGCTGATGATGCATCGGAAGCACTGGTAAATTTTATTTTGTCGAAATTATCAGGTGCTCGTACTATTGTACACGCTCATTCAACTTCCCCTAATATTGAAGAAGGTTTTGTTAGTCAGCTTAAACGAGTAATAGCTAGAATAGTTATAAATTGCTTTGTAGATGATAGGCTTACTTGTTCGATAGAGGCGGCAGATTACATGTTTGGAAATAAGTCTTCCTCAAAAGCAACTATTATCAAGAATGGAATTGATATTGATAAGTTTTCGTTTAATAAAGTAAATAGAGAACAAGTCCGCAAAGCATTGAACATTTCGGATCGGCAAGTCGTTATTGGAACAATTGGCAGAATTACAACTTCAAAGAATCCATACTTTATTGTTGAACTAATCAAGCAACTTCAGAGGAGTGACGAGAAATATCTTTTTTTGTGGATTGGTGATGGTGAGGAAAGAGGTTCTGTTGAACAATTACTAGCAAATGAGATAGATAATAAACGTGTTTTCATGTTAGGAAATCAGGAGAATCCCTCGCTATATTTACAAGCAATGGATTTGTTTGTTCTTCCCTCTTTATACGAGGGATTTGGAATTGTAAATATTGAAGCTCAAGCTTCAGGCCTGTCATGTATTGTCAGTTCATCTATTCCAGATTTGGCAGTAGTTAATCCTAACTTCTATCGTTTGAATACTACGGACAATCTTTGGAGTTGGGTTGAAAAAATTGAAAAGATGGATTATACTCGTTATTTAAGGGATCCTTATAGGAAGTTGAAAGCAGCGGGATTTGATATTAAGGATAGTGCCAATGTTTTGAGAAACATTTATAACAGTTTATTGTAATTGTCTTTAATGTTATATAATATTTTAGGAGGTTGTTTATGAAAAAAGTAATGTTGGTATTTGGGACACGACCTGAAGGGATAAAAATGTGTCCGCTCGTGAAAGAACTTAAAAAGCATGAACAATTTGAAACGATTGTTTGTGTAACAGGTCAACACAGGGAAATGCTTCAACAGGTATTAGATGTCTTTGGTGTGATTCCTGACTATGATTTAGAAATCATGAAAGAAGAACAGACCTTGTATAGTATAACTACCTCGATCTTGGAAAAAATCAAGCCAGTATTAGAATCTGAGAAGCCAGATGTAGTTTTAGTTCATGGAGATACAACAACAACCTTTGCCACCTCCTTAGCTGCCTTTTATTCTAATATCCCAATTGGACATGTAGAAGCTGGTTTAAGAACTTATAACTTACAGAGCCCATTTCCAGAGGAGTTTAATCGACAGGCCGTTTCTATTGTATCAAACTTTAACTTTGCTCCCACAGAACAAGCAAAACAAAACCTTTTAAGTGAGGGAAAGCCAGAGTCGACCATCTTTGTAACAGGGAATACGGCAATTGATGCTTTGCGTACAACGATTACTGAGTCCTACTACCATCCGATTCTGGATTGGGTAGGAGATAATAGATTAATTTTACTAACGGCTCATAGACGGGAAAACCTCGGAACTCCTATGGAACATATGTTTAAAGCTGTTAAGCGCGTGTTACAAGAACATGAGGATGTAAAAGTTATTTATCCCATTCATAAAAATCCAAAGGTACGTGAAGTAGCTAGAAGGATATTTGGTGATGAGAAACGGATTCGGTTGATTGAACCTTTAGAAGTTATTGATTTTCATAATTTTATGAAGCGGTCTTATATGATTTTAACAGATTCTGGTGGGGTTCAAGAAGAAGCACCTTCTCTCGGTAAACCAGTTCTTGTTATGCGTGATACGACAGAGCGTCCAGAAGGTGTGGAGGCAGGGACTCTGAAACTTGTTGGGACAGAAGAAGAAACGATTTATGAAGAATTTTCAAGTCTATTGTCGGATGAAAATCGTTATAAGCAAATGAGTGAAGCAAGTAATCCATATGGTGATGGTTTTGCAAGTGAGAGAATTGCTAAAATATTGTTGAAAGAAAAGGAAGATTAATGAGAGAGCATAAGAAAATAACAATCGTCCATATCGGAGATTTTTTAATGTATCCACCAGTAATTAGTCTAATTCAGAACTTAATGCACAATGGAATTAAAATGGATGTTATTAGCACAATTGATGTTGATAGAATCCCTGAATGGATGAAAGAGAGTAAATATTTCAACTATCAAAAAGTACCTTTTAATACTAGTTCAAGGTTAAAAAGCAGAATAATTCAAGCTTTTTTTGATATAAAACAAATTCGGCAGACTGTAAAAGACTCTATGTTAACTTCTGATTTGCTATGGACAACAACAGATATTTCGGTAAAAGTTTTAGGTGACCTTGTATTGGACTATAAACACGTGATGCAACTAATGGAGCTAATCCAGCGTTTTCCGCATTTTACTAAAATGAAAATACTAGATCATCGGTTGCCTGAATATGCACAAAAAGCCTATAAGGTTGTGGTTCCTGATTTAGATCGTGCCTATATTCAACAGGCTTGGTGGACTTTACCAGAAGTTCCTACGATTTTACCTAACAAGCCTTATTCATTAAATAGTGGGGAGTTGCCTGCAGAAACATTAGTAGCTTTGAAAAAATTAGAAAAAGAAACCCGAAAAATCCTTTTATATTCGGGAGTCATTATGCCGGAAAGAAATATTGAAGATTTTGCGAAAGCGCTTGAGGGTTCAGAAGATTTTGTACTATATATAATTGGTAGAAGTCCAAGTGGGGTAGGCTATATTGAGAAATTATTACAACAATATCCCAATATTGAGTACCTTGGTTATCATACTGCTCCTGCTCATCTTGAACTTATTAAGTATGCATATATTGGTTTAACACCTTATGTCCCAACTCAGTCTAAATTACATCCAGTTCTTAATGCCCTTTATTGTGCACCAAATAAAATTTATGAATATAGTGCTTTCGGAGTCCCAATGATTGGGACAAATGTATTGGGGTTATTGCGCCCATTTGAACGATACAATATTGGTAGGTGTGCAAAAGATATGACACCAGAATCTGTTTTAGAATGTGTTGAGTATGTTGACGAACATCATGATGAAATGAGTAAAAATTGCTTGAAGTTCTTTGAGAAAGATAATCTGGATAAAATTGTTCAAGATATTATAGAGGGGTAGGGATTTATCAATGGTCAAACTATCATCTTTATATAAGGCAATTGTTGTAATCTTTGTAGCCTTTATGGTAGGAGTCCCTCTGCTTTTTCCTATTGAGATAATTGGGAGCTCTGCTCAAAGAATCATTATCATACTAGTTTCGATTTTACTTTGCATTCCTATACTATCGGATAAAAATACTGAATTGAAAAGAGAATTCAAGTTTTTAAATCAATATTTTTTCCTATATATTTTGGTAATTATTATTATGGTGTACTTTTCCCGCATGACTTATGGTTATTCGTGGGATCAACTGGTTAAAGGTATTTTACTAGAGTACTTGTTGCCTATAGCAGCTTTTCCAATTATATTTATTTTCCATACTGATAATTCAATAAAGGGATTCTTATCACTTATTTCAAAGATTGTTTTGTTTATGTTGTTCATAAGAATGTTTAGTTGGGTGATGTATAACTTTAGAGGACAGATTTATTTTTCAAGATTGTTATTCCAGTATGAAGAATGGATTAGAGATGGTTTTCAGAGAATAGAATCCGGTATGCTTTATGGGATAACTTTAGTCTTTGTTGCAGTTCAATCTTTAAATAACAGAATGAAGGGATTGATTTATAAATGCCTCTTAGCTTTCATGATTTTATTTCTACTAGTTGTTACGCGTGTTCGCTTTCAGACTTTTATTTCTGTTTTAACAGTCGGTGCGATATACAGTTTTTATAAAACTAAGACAAAAGGCGGTTTTTTGTTAAAAACACTCTTGTTTATATGCCTGTTTGGAATGTTGATATTTAATTCTCAATTATTAGAAGCCTTTGTAGATAAAATCTTAACTAGTGGTCAATATGGAGCATCAACAGCGGTTAGATTTCAAGGAGCGGATCATTATTTATCCGTTATGGCTCAAAAAAATGCCTATTTTGGTTTAGGATTTTTACTTAAAGGAAACTATGCGGTAAACACTTTGATGGCTAGAAATCAGTGGAGTATTTATTATCTTGATGACTTAGGTATGCTAGGAACCTTTGTGCAGATTGGGCTATTTACTATAGTGACACATATTTTTCTATTTATAAAGGCTGTTCAAGTTACAATAAAGTGTTTCAAACAAGAAAATAAAGACTATCTGTTGTATTCTCTTGGTTTAACAATCTACTTAATTGGCTCATGTTTGTTGTTGAATATTTTTGATAAGCAAAGAATTTTTGATGTACCGGTTTATTTAGCGATTTATAGTTTTTTAGATGCTAGAGTTTCAGGTATATTTTCTAATAAAAAACACAAAGTTGGAATGAAAGGACCTTATGGGGGAGAAGTTTAAAGTAAAGTCGGTAAGACATAATTTCTTAATGAATATCATTCTCAAAATGTCGGGAGTCATTTTTCCTTTAATTACGTTTCCGTATGTTTCTAGAGTATTGCTTAGTGCTGCAAATGGGAAAATTGCTTTTGCAAGTTCAGTCGTAGGATATTTTTCATTAGTTGCTTCAATGGGAATTCCATCTTATGGTATTCGCAAATGTGCTGAGGTTAGGGATGATAGAGCAAGATTGTCAAAGGTGGTCACAGAATTATTGATTATCAATTCAATCTGTACTTTGTTGTCTTATTTAGTGTTTATTGCTTTAGTGATAACTATTCCACGTTTCTCAAGTGAAACGTTGTTGTTTTCTATTACATCGTTAACAATTCTGTTTAATATGCTAGGGGTGGAATGGTTTTATCAAGCAATTGAGCAGTATCAGTACATTACAATCAGAAATATTTCATTTAAAATCATTTCGATTATTTTAATGTTTGTGTTTGTTCATAAGCCATCTGATTATATTTTATATGCAGGAATAAATGTTTTTGCTTCAGTTGGTTCAAATATTTTAAATGCATTGAAATTATCAAAGTATGTTGATTTGGGCTTTAAAAGAAATCAAAAGTATGAGTTATTCATTCATTTAGCGCCGATTGTAACACTCTTTTTATACAATGCTACGACTGTTATTTTTACTAGCCTTGATCAGGTTATGCTAGGTTTCATTAAGGCGAATGAAAGTGTTGGTTATTATGCGGCAGCTATTAAAATACAGAATATTTTAGTCAGTTTAATTACTGCCTTAGGTGCTGTCATGTTGCCTAAAATTTCATATGCTTTGAAGAATGAGGGACGTGAGCATTTTGAGAATATGATTAGAAAATCTTTTGAATTTATTATCATTTCTGCAATACCAATGTGTTTTTTAGTTATCATTCTGTCGAAAGAAATCATTTTAGTGTTAGCAGGAAAAGATTATTTTCCTGCGATACCAATGTTACAGTTTTTAATGCCATCATTAATTTTTATAGGACTAAGCAGTGTAACGGCGTGGCAATTATTGATCCCTCTTGGGAAAGAGAAATACACTGTTATTGGTGCGCTTGCAGGGGTTATTGTTAATTTAGGATTAAATTCTTTAATGATTCCTGCTTGGGGAGGAGTTGGTGCGGCCATTGCCTCGACATTAGCAGAATTGGCTGTTTTATCTGTTCATTTAAAAGCATTAAAAGAGATTGTCAGTCGAACTTTTGAGAAGAGAGAATTACTCATTGCAATATTATCTACCTTTATCACGTCAGGAGTAGTGTTAGTGGTAAAGTATAATATTTTAGTCAAGGCAGCTTTCTTTGCGTGTGTAGTGTATGGCAGCGTGTTTGTGGGAGTGTATGGAGTGTCACTTCTTTTATTCAAAGAAAAGTTGGCAAATGAAACATTAGAGCGTTTAAAAGCGATGGTTATAAGAAGGTGAGAATAGATGATAGACACTTGTTCATGTATGATTTTAAATTACAATGATGCAAAGATTGTGAAAAAATTAGTAACAGAGATCGAAAATTATCCTGTATTTAATCATATTGTTGTAGTGGATAATTGCTCGACAGACGATTCTTATGCGGATTTACAGTCTTTAGTTTCTGAAAAAGTTACAGTCATAAAAACTGATAAAAATGGTGGCTATGGTTATGGAAATAATTTTGGAACGAGATATATAAAAGAACATTTTAATTCTAAATATGTTCTTTTATCTAATCCAGATGTTGTATTTTCTAATGATCTTATTCAAAGATTTGTTCGGACGATGGAGCAACAACCTCAGTTAGCTTTGATTTCTGCCATTCAACACGATATTAACAATCAGCCAATTCACGATTTGTCTTGGAAAGTTCCAACTTCATTTGAATATGCCATTTTAAATTCAGGTAAGCTTGCTCGTTTTTTTCCAACAAATGATGTATTGGATTTTAGTAAATCTGAGCAGTATGTTGATTGTGTTCCAGGTGCTTTGTTACTTTATGATGCAGATAAATTTCTAGAAGTAGATGGTTATGATGAGGAAATGTTTTTGTTTGGAGAAGAAACTACTCTTGGATTTAAATTTAAAGAAAAAGGGTACAAATCATTGTTAATTCTGGATGATTACTATAAGCATGAGCATTCTGTTAGTATCAATAAATCGATTAGTCAAAAAAGTAAGCAACTTGAGATTTTATATCATAGTAGATTATTGTTTATGAAAAAGTATTTAAAGTCAAGTAGCTTAATGCTGGCTCTTGCACGATTTTTTCAAAAGAGAACTTTAAGAAAATTACATTAAAATAAAAGCAGGAAGACAAATGCAGGAACAATTTACATTAACTAAGGTTCAAGAATTAGAATTTGGTATCTTACAGTTTATTAAAAAAGTGTGTGATGAGAATCAAATTCGTTATTATCTAGCGTATGGTACATTAATTGGTGCAGTACGACACAAGGGGTTTATTCCTTGGGATGATGACATTGATATTATGATGCCTAGGAAAGATTATAAAAAATTATTAGCAATTTTAAATGAACAACAACACCCCTATTATAAACTCATATCTGCTGATACAGATAAACGGTTTCAAGTGCCACTTCCTAAGATTGTTGATACACGGACACTTCTCGTTCAAGATTATGATATTATTGAACCAGTTCCGTTAGGTGTTTATGTTGATATCTTTTTGATGGATGGTGCTGGAGATGATTATCATATTGCAGTGCAACATTATGATGAAGCCTTTAAGCTTTATAGATATTGGAAAAAATCTCGCTTGAAATTAGCCCCTTCTTCGATGTCTAAACTAAAGGGATTGTTAAGATGGTTGAAAAATCTTCCTTTTAAAATGAGGGGGAGTAGGCATTATATTCAAAAATTGACAGAGCATAATAGTCAATATGATTTTGACAAAAGTCTTTATATTGCTACTTATGAAACTGGAACTTCTGATGCTAAAAAATGTATTTTTCGATATGATAAATTTGGTGTAGGTCACTTTCTTGAATTTAATGGTGAACTATTTCAAGTTCCTCAAGATTATGATAATATCTTAAAATCAGAATATGGAAATTATATGATATTGCCTCCTAAAGAAAAACAAGTCTCTCATCATTCTTATAATTTACAGTGGAATTTAAAGAAGATGTGATAGTTAATTTTTACTCATTCACATTTATATATTAAAATTAAAAACAACTGAGGAGATGAGGTGCTATCCTCCTTTCAAACCATGGATAAATGAATGCCCTTTTGCCTAAGAACATTATGATAAAACTGTCTGTGGGATTGCCAATTTTGGTTACTCTGAGGCATACAGATGATAGGCAAGAATTTCACTGTTAAAGCTATCCAAGATTGGTGAGAAATATAACTTTTGATGACTTGCTGAAGTGGAGAACTCAGTGACATCTGTATAATATTGCTCGTAGGAGCTTGAAGCTTTCAATTAGATTATCAGCTTTCTTTCCGATCTCACCTTGGTAAGAAGAGCATTTTCGCTTACCAATGAATGTGCGTTTTAATTTTTTGATTCTTATCTTCCACATGTGATTGTTATCAGGTGATAATAGTAAGTCAAACAAGTAAATTTAGTGATGCTAAGAAGTATATTTAAGCTCTATAATCTCTATAGTGGTTAGATCCACTGTAGAGATTATAGAGCTTTTTGAGTGCACATAAAAAGTCTCATAAGAATTATAATGAAAGCACCACACAATACGCTAGAAAGCTGCTCGTGAAACTTATTAAGAATACCACAGAATTAATCGGAATTAAAGACTCTAATATGACTATTTCATTCGTTTTTGAAAAAAATACTCACATTGAGATTCAAGAAAAACTGGATTATCCAGCATCTAGGTCGGACATTCTTGAAGACATGCATTGCCATCATGAATCAGTATGACAAAAAATCATTGTCTTATCGATCCCTAAAGAATTACTAGCGACTCTTTCAAAAGGACAGTCGAAAACTATCACACAATACCTTCTATTCAGGGACTTCCCGTCAAACCTTGTCGCCATACGAATTTATTAAGAAAACACTAGGATTCTCAAACGAGATCACCAATTACTATAATCTCTATCAATTTTTGCTTTTTCACTTTTAAGAGAAGAGGGTGGCTGAGTTTTTTGAGCTAATTCATAACAACTTAGCTGTCATCAATTCTTATTTTCAGATTGTTTTTAAAACTTTTCTTAAGCATAAACAATACATCACAAGCGCACTAGAATCAGATTATTTGAACTCCAAACTTGAAGTTACAAACAAGCTTATTAAAGATATCAAGTGTTAGGGGTTCGGCTTTAGAAATTTTTTAAACTTTAAGAAGCCTGTTTTCATCATGCTAAACATTAAAAAAGAAAAGACCAATATGGTCCTTTCTCGATGTTAGCTTTTCCTCACCCACCACAGTTGATAAAGAGCCTAAAGCTAACGACTTGGGGGTTATGATTTAAAGCGAATTTATGATTCAATTAAGACTTTTTAGAATAATTAGGAACCCATTTACCGTCAGCTCCTACATAGTATTTTCCGTTGTCAACCCAAGAGTTTCTCGCCATTTTTCCATCTTGCCCGACCCAATAGGTATTGTCAATCCATTGGTTTTTCGCTAGAGTGCCATCAGCTTTGTAGTAGAACCAATCGCCTTTGGCATCTTTATGCCAGCCAGGTTTATGAGCGTCTTTCACCCATTTACCATCAGCTCCTACATAGTATTTTCCGTTGTCAACCCAAGAGTTTCTCGCCATTTTTCCATCTTGACCAACCCAATAGGTATTGTTAATCCATTGGTTTTTCGCTAGAGAGCCATCTGCTTTGTAGTAGAACCAATCGCCTTTGGCATCTTTATGCCAGCCAGGTTTATGAGCGTCTTTCACCCATTTACCATCAGCTCCTACATAGTATTTTCCATTGTCAACCCAAGAGTTTCTCGCCATTTTTCCATCTTGCCCGACCCAATAGGTATTGTCAATCCATTGGTTTTTCGCTAGAGAGCCATCTGCTTTGTAATAGAACCAATCGCCTTTGGCATCTTTATGCCAGCCAGGTTTATGAGCGTCTTTCACCCATTTACCATCAGCTCCTACATAGTATTTTCCATTGTCAACCCAAGAGTTTCTCGCCATTTTTCCATCTT
>NZ_JAQFJF010000004.1:0-156221 GCF_030439905.1 Streptococcus sp. SN3 | reverse complement strand
TAATTCAATAGTTAAGTGACGATAGCCTAGGAGATACACCTGTACCCATGCCGAACACAGCAGTTAAGCCCTAGAACGCCGGAAGTAGTTGGGGGTTGCCCCCTGTGAGATATGGTAGTCGCTTAGCGAAGGGAGTTTAGCTCAGCTGGGAGAGCATCTGCCTTACAAGCAGAGGGTCAGCGGTTCGATCCCGTTAACTCCCATATTCTGAAAAGAATAGGTCCCGTAGTGTAGCGGTTATCACGTCGCCCTGTCACGGCGAAGATCGCGGGTTCGATTCCCGTCGGGACCGTTGAAGTCGAGAAGATTTCAATAAAAGTAAGAGACTCGTTAGCTCAGTTGGTAGAGCATTTGACTTTTAATCAAAGGGTCACTGGTTCGAGCCCAGTACGGGTCATAAGAGCGGGTTTGGCGGAATTGGCAGACGCACCAGATTTAGGATCTGGCGCTTTAGGGCGTGGGGGTTCAAGTCCCTTAACCCGCATATAAGATAATAATGAGCCGGCTTAGCTCAGTTGGTAGAGCATCTGATTTGTAATCAGAGGGTCGCGTGTTCAAGTCATGTAGCCGGCATTTTTGAATAGGATGCGAACGTAGTTCAGTGGTAGAACATCACCTTGCCAAGGTGGGGGTCGCGGGTTCGAATCCCGTCGTTCGCTTGAGGCGGCCGGGGTGGCGGAACTGGCAGACGCACAGGACTTAAAATCCTGCGATTGGTAACGATCGTACCGGTTCGATTCCGGTTCTCGGCATAGACTTGTAAGAGGTAGTAGAAGAAGATGAGCACCCTTAGCTCAACTGGATAGAGTACCTGACTACGAATCAGGCGGTTAGAGGTTCGACTCCTCTAGGGTGCATTAAATCGTTTGATTTTTTCTTAAGTTTTGCTATAATGAATATAATATGAATAGTGAGCACCCTTAGCTCAACTGGATAGAGTACCTGACTACGAATCAGGCGGTTAGAGGTTCGACTCCTCTAGGGTGCATTTGGAAGCGAAGTCTTAGGGCTCCGTTTTTAGATTGTTTAAGCACCGGGAAGTAGCTCAGCTTGGTAGAGTACTTGGTTTGGGACCAAGGTGTCGCAGGTTCGAATCCTGTCTTCCCGACTAGATAACATAGAAGATAGATGTACTGATCTATCTTTTTTGTTTTTAAGAAAACTGTTTGTTAATTGTCCGAAACTTAGCTAACATATGTTGTTGAGCTCTTTTAGTTACAGTCAGATTTAATTTGAGATACAATCTTTTATAACTACTTGTCTTGTCTCTTTATATAATCCTATTAGAATGCATGGGATTTGATTATTTAATTGGGTTTCTTTTAAAGACTAGTGTTCTGGGAGTTTAAACTGTATCAAGCTGCTGAAATGTACTTTCCATTTGAGGTGTATTAAAGATAAAAACCTCTGATAGCGGTGAATAGTTGCCTTCAGAGGTTTTTTATATGTGTTGAGTATGATTTACTACATTAAAGAGTATTCGTCAGATAGCATAATGGTTTCTTTGCCCTTGTTATCAACGATGTAGACTTTTCTAGGAAAGAAAGGGTCAAATTGATAGTTTAAGTCAAATGAAATAATGGTGTTGAATTTTTTTTGTGAGAATCGTAGGGATACTTTTCCTTGTCGGTTGATGATTTCGAACTTGAGGACTGGGCGAAGTTCAAAGACACCTTTGAGATTGTTATCAATGATGTACCAGAATGAATCGACAATTTCTTCAGGGAGGCTCGTCATGATGCCAAAGCTGGCATATCGGCCGAGAGTATTTGTAAATGCCATAGGAGACTCCTTTCTTACAGTCTGGATTTTCTTATATGATACCCGAAAATGCTTGAGATTGCAAGAATTTGACCTCTGGTGAGACCGAATTAGACAAAAGAAAAAGAGCTTACGCTCTTTGACAACTTTATCGATTCTTTAGTTCAACATAACGTTTGTACCAAATATTGACATAAGCATCTGAAAATGGACCTCTTCCGTTGTTAATCCAATCAACTAGGATTTTGACATTTTCTTTGAGAATGAAATCCAAATCATCAGAATAGTGCATCTGTCTTTTGTGGCGTTCATATTCTTCTACATCCAACAGGCGTTTTTCACCATCAGCAAAGACTTTGACGTCTAAATCATAGTCAATGTATTTTAGAGCTTCATTATCCAGATAGTAAGGGCTGGCTAGGTTGCAGTAGTATGAAGTTCCATTGTCTCGAATCATGGCAATGATATTAAACCAGTATTTTTTATGAAAATAGACAATGGCTGGTTCACGTGTTACCCAACGTCGGCCATCACTTTCTGTTACCAGTGTATGGTCATTAACGCCAATAATGGCGTTTTCTGTTGTCTTTAGTACCATGGTATCTCGCCAGGTGCGGTGAAGATTCCCATCATGCTTATAACTTTGAATTGTAATAAAGTCGCCTTCTTTTGGAAGTTTCATAACTTACCAACTTTCTACAATTTATAAGTTTATCTTCTTTATTGTAACATATTTTCATAGAAATGCATAAGTTTTCATAGAAAATCTTAAAGATATTCTCTCAGAGCGCTAGCGATGTCGGAGAAATCATAGCCTTTGCGAGCGAGAGCTTGGGTCAGCCGCTGTTTTAAGTCATAGCCGTCGTACTTTTTTGAGTACTTGCGGTATTGCTTGTCTAGCTCTTTATAGAGAAGCTCTTGCTGGTTTTCTTGGTCTTCTTCGATTTCCAAATGCTGATAGGCGGTTTTGGCTTGGCTATAGGAAAAACCTTTGTTTATCAAGGATTGAAGGATTTTATCTTGTAAGGCCTTGCTGGGCAGTTTTCCTTGGTATTTTTTGAGCAGCTTTTCGGCAACTTTGTTTGTTAGTTCAGTCAAATCAAACTGGCTCAATTCTTCCTCTATGATAGTGCTAGAAATCCCTTTTTGACTGAGTTTTTGCTTGAGAACAAAAGCGCCTTTATCACCAGTGAGAAAGTTGGATTGGATAAAAGAATGAGCATATTTTCTATCATTAATCCAATTATCCTTTTTTAGATTGTCCAAGACCTGGCTGATGATTTCAGCTTGGATGTCGTGCTGCGTTAAGTAGTCTTTGACTTCCTTGGCAGTTCTTTGCTTGAAAGAAAGATGATAGAGGGCTAGATTTTTTCCGTAAGAAAATTGGGCATAGTCTTGAATTTCTGATAGTTCCTGCTCTGTGATTTCCATTCCTTTGGACAGCATGAAGCGAACAATGGTGTCTTCTGTAATATAGAGTTTTTCACTGCCGTCCAACTCCAAGAGGTAGAGCCTTTTTTTCTTTTCGATTTTTGTGATTTTCATAGTGGAGTTTGGTAAAGTCCTTTCTTTTAACCAAATGCTTCAAAGGCAGCAATCAAGCGTAGTTTGTCTGTATCAACATCCTTCCGGCCATAGTAGTCAAGAAAGAGCTCTGCATATTGAGGGTCAGATAAATTATAAGTAAGAGACCAGATGGCCCAGTAAAGATCAATGTGGCGATCACTAAGGCCAGCGAGACCAATGTCGATAAAGCAGGAGAAGGTTGCTGCGTCTTTCAGAATGAAATTAGGCAAGCAGGCATCTCCGTGGATCAAGGCGTCCGCCGTCAGTAGCTCTCCCTGTTCTTGGATAAGCTGGTAGGCTTCCTCTCGACTTTGGATATGGAATTGAGGCGATAAAGCTTTTTGATAAAAGCAACCTTTCCGATAATTTTCCTCTGCTTGTTCTTTATAGTGTTGAAGGTGATGCTTGACTGGAAAATGCTGGGGTTGGAGGCTGTGAAGTTTTTTTAGTGCTGCAGCCATCGTTTGGCAAAGTTCTTCTGGATGTTGGAGAAAGGCTAGGGCGTCCTTGCCCTCTGCTTCTTTAGTCAGCAGGTAGTCTTTATCTGCTGTCAGGTAGTGAATGACAGGCACACCGAGCCCTTGCTTCTCAAACCATTTGGCCAGTGTGGCTTCTTGGGCTAACTGGCCTTTTTGGTCGATTTTCAAATAATAGCCTGTATCAGCATAGAAAACACTGGCTGCAGAATGTGAGGAGCTGTCGTAAAAATTGGCTCCCTCTAGATAAGTTCGTATTTGCTTAGGGAACTGGGCTAGTGGAAGGGATATTTTTTCTGCTTTCATACTTTTATTGTAACATATTCTCAACTAATGCGAGGCAGCGTGGTATAATAGAAACATGAATGTGAAAGTGAAGCAAAGAATCCCTTTGAAAATTAAGAAAATGGGGATTAATGGGGAAGGGATTGGATTTTATAAGAAAACGCTGGTCTTTGTGCCAGGGGCATTGAAGGGTGAAGAAGTCTACTGTCAGGTGACCAGGGTTCAGCGTAATTTTATCGAGGCCAAGCTCTTGACCATCAACAAGCGGTCGAAATTTCGGGTGGAAGCGCCTTGTGAGATTTATGATAGCTGCGGGGGCTGTCAAATCATGCACCTCCACTATGACAAGCAGTTAGAGTTTAAGGAAGATTTGCTGCGTCAGGCCTTGAAAAAATTTGCGCCAGCTGGTTACGAAAACTACGAGATTCGTCCGACCATTGGTATGCAGGAGCCGCTCTATTATCGGGCCAAGCTACAGTTTCAGACTCGGAAGTTCAAGGATGAGGTTAAGGCTGGGCTTTATGCCCAGAATTCCCACTATCTGGTCTCGCTGAAAAACTGTCTGGTTCAGGACAAGGTAACGCAAAACATCATCAATAAGGTGGCTCGGCTTTTAAGTAAGTATAGGCTGCCTATCTATGATGAGAGGAAGATTGCTGGAGTACGCACTGTCATGATTCGCAGGGCCAGAAAGACGGGGCAGGTGCAGATGATTTTTGTGACAGGGCGTAAGCTGGACTTTTCTCCAGTCGTTCGAGATCTAGTGGCTGAATTTCCAGAGTTGGAGACAGTAGCGGTCAATTATCATACGAGCAAGTCCAGTGAGATTTATGGGGATAAGACAGAGATTATCTGGGGCGAGGAGGCTATCCAAGAAGGGGTGCTGGACTATGAGTTCTCCCTGTCTCCTCGAGCTTTCTATCAGCTCAATCCTGAGCAGACTGAGGTGCTCTATGGGGAGGCGGTTAAGGCGCTGGATGTGACGAAAGAAGACCATTTGATTGACGCCTATTGCGGAGTGGGTACTATCGGCTTTGCCTTTGCTAAAAGGGTCAAGTCTCTGCGTGGCATGGACATCATCCCTGAGGCCATTGAAGACGCTAAGCGCAATGCGAAACGAATGGGCTTTGACAATACGCTCTACGAGGCTGGGACGGCAGAGGAGATTATTCCTCGCTGGTACGCTGAGGGCTATCGGGCGGATGCCTTGATTGTCGATCCGCCTCGAACTGGTCTGGACGATAAGCTGCTGGAGACGATTGTCCGCTATGCACCTGAGAAGATGGTCTACGTTTCCTGCAATGTCTCAACTCTGGCTCGGGATCTGGTCAAGCTTTGTCAGGTCTACGATGTCCACTACATCCAGTCGGTTGATATGTTTCCGCATACTGCTCGGACCGAGGCAGTAGTGAAATTGTCTAAGAGAAATAGCACTCGTTTGAGTTAATTAGAAACAGCTCGCTAAAGTTGATAAATCATTCTAAAAAGGACTTAGTTTTCTTGTAATACAGGGCTAAGTCTTTTCTTTTGTCAAAATTACAATGGTTTTTATCGGAAGAGTAAGTTCGGAAGGTTAGTCTCCGTCTAATCACTTAGTAAAAAAGAGAACACTCGTTAAGTGTTCTCCAATGGCAATCAGTTATATTAGAATAAACCGAAGACTAGGACTGCAAGGACAGCACCAATAATTGGTCCGACAACAGGAATCCAAGCATAGCTCCAATCGCCATTTCCTTTGTTTGGAATCGGAAGGAGACTGTGCATAATGCGAGGTCCTAAGTCACGAGCCGGGTTGAGGGCATAGCCAGTTGTTCCACCAAGAGAAAGACCAATCCCGACAATCAATGTTCCGACTGCAAAAGTGCCAATGCCTGCTTGTAGTTTATAAAGCCCAAGAGCGAAGATAGTCAGTACAAGAACAAAGGTTCCAAGGATTTCGCTAATCAGGTTAGAGAAGGTATCTTTGATAGCTGGGCCTGTGCTGAATGTACCCAAAACGTTAGCCGGATTTTCTTCAGCTAGATAGTGAGGTTTGAATTGTAGGAAGACGAGGAACTGTCCGACCATAGCACCTGCAAACTGAGCAAGGATGTAAGGAAGAACAGATGCCCAAGGCAAATCACCTTTCAGGGCTACTCCAATAGTTAGGGCCGGATTCAGATGGGCTGGGCCAAGGTTGCCAGATACAAAAGCAGCGATGGCAACGGCAATCCCCCATCCCATGGTAATCACAATCCAGCCTGAATTGTGACTCTTAGTTTTGGGAAGAACTACACCTGCAACTACACCATTTCCCAGAAGGAGCAAGAGCAGTGTTCCTAAAAATTCACCAAATATTTCTTTCATCATTTATGTTACTCCATTTAAAAGAAGGGGAGGCAGACAGTTGTTTTGCCTACCGCCTCTTCTCGTATTTTCTATTTTTTTAATTCTTCTAAATCGTTATTTGCAAGGGCAGCTTGAACATCGTTTCGATAAGCTGCTTTTTCTTCTTCTGTCCAGTCGTAGAAGCGTCCCATTTCATCCAGAACAGGCTCTACAATAGCATCCAAGCTATCGCGCATAAAGAGCATGTGGTTTGTCCGACGAAGCAGGAAGTCAACTGGGCTGAGTGCTAATTCGTTACGCATAGCATAATGCAGTGACAAAGTATCTGCTAGACTGAGACCTGGTGCTTGCTCGATGCTGTGAGCGAGAGCAAAGACTTTAGGAGCATTTGAACCGTAAAGGTTTGCAAGATAGAAGGCTTCTTTGCTGTCTAAGCCGCGTGAGACACCAAGTTGAGCAAAAGCTTCGATTTCTGAATCAACATTGGCTGGATTGAGCTCTCCGCCTGATACAGGATAGGTCTTAGAATTTATTAGTTTGAAGCTGCGGTCAAACTCTGCTTTGAGGATTTCAAGGACACGCTCCATAGCGCCTTCCGCCATCTTACGATAGTCCGTAATCTTACCACCAGCAAGGGTCAAGAGGCCATTGTTATCACGTTCCAGACTGGAACCGCGAGAAACGGCAGATGGATCCAAGTGTTTTTCAGAAGTGCTGCCTTCGAGTTGAGTGACAGCAACCTCCACATCTTCACGAGATTTTTCTTTGGCCAGGTAGCTCTCAACGGTCGCAATAAGAGCATTAAAGCTTTCATCACTAATGGTACCGTTATTACCACCATTGTAGTCAGAAGCGCTGTTTCCTGCGATCAGAGGACGCAGGCCAGCCCAGCTACTTTCGATGTCGTCAATTGTGATGTTTGCTTCTGGGAAGCGATTATTTACAATGCCCAAGAGGTAATCCACATCTTCTTGTGTTACTTTTGGATGCTCTAGGTCGCCAGTGTAGTCAGTGTCAGTCGTACCAAAGTAGGTTTTATTTTCACGTGGAAGAACAAAGACCATCCGGCCGTCTCCCAAGCCTGTATCAAAGTAGACTGGCTGAGAAACCTTGATCTTGCTAGAGTCAACTACCAAATGAACACCCTTGGTTGGACGCATTTGTGAGTATTGCTCACCGGCATTTGACAGATTGCGTACCTTGTCACTCCACGGCCCAGTTGTGTTGATGACTAGGCGAGCCTTGATTTCAAAAACTTCATCTGTCAAGAGGTCACGCGCAACAACGCCCGTAATCTTTCCAGCTTCATCAAAGAGGAAGCCTTCTGCCTTGACATGGTTAGCAATCAGGGCGCCGTCTTGATTGGCGCGTTTGATATTTTCAATCACGAGACGCGCGTCATTGTTGCGGAAGTCAAGATAGACACCGCCGCCGACTAAGCCTTCCTTCTTAAGTTCAGGTTCCCGTTCTAAGACTTCTTCCTTGCTCAAGACCTTGTTGGCAGCAGGAGTGTTGTTAACACCAGCCAAGAGGTCGTAGAGGTCCATAGCCACTTTGAGACGGAAGAGGCTGAAAGTAGCACCCTCTTCTTCGTAGACAGGAAGTAGCATAGGATCTGGTTTTGGAATATGAGGGGCAATTTGCTGGACCACAGCACGCTCAGAAACTGTATCTGAGACCACCTCTACGTCGAATTGCTTGAGGTAACGAAGGCCACCATGTACCAATTTCGTAGAGCGGCTAGAAGTCCCTTCAGCAAAGTCCTGCATTTCAATCAGACCAGTCTCCAGGCCACTTGCAGCTGCTTGCAAGGCTACTCCAGCACCGGTAATCCCACCGCCAATAATCAGGAGGTCCAAGGTGCGTTCCTGCATTTTTTTTATCGATAATTCACGTGTTTTCTTTGAAAATTCCATAATTACACACTTTCTAACTTAGTCATTTCATGCTTCTACTGACTTGATTATCAAAATATGAATCAGTATTAGTCGTCGATTTCTGCAAAGACTTGAGTTGCCTTAACGGCTTTTTTCCATCCTTTGTAGAGTTGTTCCTTGCGGGATTCATTCATAGATGGTTCAAAGAGTTCTCCAGTTTCATTGAGAGTGCGGAGTTCGTCTAAGTCTTTCCAGTAACCTACTGACAGTCCTGCCAAGAAGGCTGCACCGAGAGCAGTTGTTTCTAAGTTTTTAGCACGGGCAATATCGATTCCCAAAATGTCAGCCTGGAACTGCATGAGGAAGTTGTTCATAGCAGCACCGCCGTCGACTTTGAGGACTTGAATAGCAGTCTTGGCATCCACCTGCATAGTATCAATGATGTCTCGTACTTGGTAAGCGATGGATTGCAGAGTAGCCTTGATAAAGTCTTCCTTGCTGGTTCCGCGGGTCAAGCCAAAGACAGATCCACGTGCATTTTGATCCCAATAGGGAGCGCCTAGACCTGTAAAGGCAGGCACGACATAGACTTCGTCATTGTTTTGAGAATTGAGGGCATATTTTTCAGATTCTGGTGAATTTTCAACCATCCGAAGACCGTCGCGCAGCCATTGAATAGCACTTCCGGCAATAAAGATAGAACCTTCTAAAGCATAGTAAACTTTGCCATTAATTCCATAGCCAATGGTTGTCAAGAGGTTGTTTTCAGATAGTTGCATCTCTTCACCAGTATTCATGATGATGAAGGAACCAGTTCCGTAAGTATTCTTGACCATGCCAGGCTCAAAAGCTAACTGTCCAAAGAGAGCTGCTTGCTGGTCACCAGCCATACCAGAGATTGGAACTTCTCCACCGTAGAAATGGAATGGAGCAGTCTTACCATAAATTTCTGAGTTAGAACGAACTTCTGGAAGCATAGCCTTTGGAATGTTGAGGATTTCCAAAATCTCATCATCCCATTTAAGTTCCTTGATGTTATAGAGCATGGTACGGGCTGCATTTGAGTAGTCGGTCACGTGAGCCGCGCCGTCAGTTAATTTCCAAACCAGCCAGGTATCGATAGTCCCAAAGAGCAATTCGCCCTTTTCAGCTCTTTCTTGCGCTCCCTCTACATGGTCCAAAATCCAGCGAACCTTGGTAGCAGAGAAGTAAGCGTCAATGATTAAACCAGTCTTTTCGTGGAATTTTTCCACATAGCCTTGGCTTTTCAGCTGTTCAGCCAGAGGAGCAGTCTGACGAGATTGCCAAACGATAGCATTATAAATAGGAAGACCAGTATTTTTATCCCAAACGACAGTTGTTTCACGCTGGTTGGTGATCCCGATGGCTTCGATTTGATTAGGTTTTACCCCACTTTCGATGAAGGCACCGGCGATAACGGACTGCACGGAGTTCCAAATTTCATTGGCATTGTGCTCAACCCATCCAGCTTGAGGGAAAATCTGAGTAAATTCTTTTTGACTGGAGCTAACTTTTTCTCCTTTTTTGTTAAAGATGATGGCGCGGGAACTAGTTGTTCCTTGGTCGATGGCCATGATGTATTTTTCTTGTGACATGAACTGTCCTCCTAGTAAAAATCTTGAGGATGTTTCCTCTACAGTAACTAGTATATAAAATAAAACGCTTTCTTATTTATCAACTTTTTTTAAATTTTAAAAAAATCTGAGGAGATTGTGCGAAAATCACAAAGAAACCTAGATTTCTCCAAGTTTCTTAATGAAATATCATGTGACGGATTTGTGCCAAATCTTCCAAATCCAAGTCATTTTTTAAATAATAGATAGGAATCTGCTGGGCTTGATGAATAGGATTGTTGGTGATGATGAGGTCATAATTTCTAGTAAGGTCGTAGGATTCAATCGTAATAAAGCGATTGTACTCTAAATACCGTCTTAAAATGGCCGTCATTCTGGAAACAACGATAAAGCTATCTGTCAAGTCCATTCCTATCTTGATGACTTGACCGTCGTTTTCAGCAATGTACTCCATCAGCTGGAGCCATTCCCACAACACCTTTTTATCCAGAGATGTTCCCTGCTGGAAAATAGGCAGTTTGCTAAAAATAGTGTCTGCCACTTGTCGATAATCGTATTCGCTCCATAAGTAAGGATGGCGCAATTCCAAGTCATGCTTGTATTTGTCTTGCAAGAGACAGCCTTTGAAAAGAAAGACGCGGGCGCAGAGCTGACTGAGTTCGTAGGTCACTTGGTCTTCAATGTAGTCCCCTAGCAAGTCCTGGCCCTTCATCTCTTGAATCAGTTGCGTAATCAGACTGGCAATTTCACCTCCAAAGCCTAGAATATACTCCATGGTGTGCAGGGGTAGAATCCGATGGGAAAGCAGAAATGAAAAGAAAATCATCATTTCCCCATCTTCGAGACTCAGGGTGATGTGCTGACCGGCAAAGAAATCATTTGTCCTGCGATGCAAGCGTTGATAGAAGATATTCTCAAAATAGCCCTGCATTTTCTGCTCAATGATTTGAAATTGACAGGCATTGACTCTTAGGCGCTGTTGGGTGATATGTGCCCAAAGAGCCAAGTCCAATCGCTGCCCTTGAGAGAGTTGGGCTCCGCAAAGTTCTTCTAAAACGACAACTTCCTGTCTTCTTTCTGGTTTTTGAAGTTCTTTTTCCCAATTTTGGCTGGACCAGACCTTGCGAAAGAGGCAGAAATAAAAATAGCGGATCTGGTGCTCAGGGCCTTTTAAGCGGCCGTTTTGGATAGATAGCTCAAACTCTGATAAAATCTGATTTAGACCAGATATATGGCGGCCGAGTGTTGCTTCACTGATCATCAGCTCTTGCGCTAATTGATGGGCTAAAAACTGCTGATGATAGAGCAAGTGGTTTAAAATCTGGTATTTGATAGCATTGCCCAAAAAGAGCCTGCGAATGTCCCGACCTTTGGTATCAGGTCCGACGGATAGACTGAGTGTTTCGTCCTGAAGCTGGATGGATAGGGCAGCATGATGGTCGCTAGCCTTGTCGTTAATCAGGCTAATGTACTTGGTCAAGGTTGCTTTCGAGAAGCCGGTTTCAGACATAACGTCCTTCAAACTGGATGTAGAATGCTGCTGTAAATAAGACAGGACAATAAACTGCCCCGCTTCACTCTTTTCCATTAAGTCTGCAAGATACATACGAAAACCCTCTCAATTCACTAATCTTAGCTTATCACAAAAGGGAAAAAAGACGAAGCAATCTGCTTTATATTTTCTTATTGTTGCTCGAGGCAATAATGGAAGGCAGAAGTCTGTCATCATGTCTTTCTTAATTCGCTATTCCATTCTTTTGAACAAGCGTAAGAGGAGCAGATACTCATGCTTTTTTGCTTTGAGTCTGATAGCTTTTTTATGGTATAATTGTAGAAAAATAACGATGAGGGAGCAGCTATGGATAATGTGATTGATTTGTCTATCCCAGTGGCAGAAGTGATTGAGAAGCAGCCCGAGGTCTTGGATGTTTTGGTCGAGTTAGGCTTTACGCCTCTGGCCAATCCTGTCATGCGAAATACTATCGGGCGCGTGGTTTCTATCAAAAAAGGAGCTGCCATGAATGGAATTGACCTGAATAAAATCAAGCAAACTCTGGAATTAAATGGCTATGAAGTGGTGGGGATTTAGGCATGGCTACTGAACGCATTGAAGTCCTCAAGTCAATCTTGCTGGACCTACATAACGGAGCTTCGGCAGAATCTGTTCAGGAGCTTTTCAACAAGCATTTTGCTGGTGTGTCCGCTATCGAAATCAGCCTGATGGAGCATGAGCTGATGAACTCGGATACGGGAGTGACCTTCGAAGATGTCATGTCCCTCTGCAATGTTCATGCCAACCTCTTTAAAGGTGCCATTCAGAATGTGGAGGTGGCTGATACCGACCATCCAGGCCACCCTGTTCAGGTCTTCAAGCAGGAAAACCTAGCGCTGTGGGCTGCCCTTATGCGGGTTCGAAGACTCCTATCTACCTATGAAAGCACAGAAGATGAGGAGCTTCTTCCAGAAATCCGCAAGGGACTCCAGCGCCAGCTGAGTTTGGTGGGGCAGTTTGATATCCACTATCAGCGTAAGGAAGAGCTTATGTTTCCTATCATGGAGAGCTACGGCCATGATTCACCGCCCAAGGTCATGTGGGGTGTAGATGACCAGATTCGTGACCTTTTCCAAGAGGCTAAGTCTGCTGCGGAGCAGCTGCCTGATACTTCGATTGAAGAAATCAAGGAAAAGTTTGAGACTTTTGCTGCTGAGTTTGAAGCTATGATTTTCAAGGAAGAGTCTATCCTTCTTATGATTCTCCTCGAATCCTTTACTCAGGATGACTGGCTCAAGATTGCTGAGGAGAGTGATGCTTATGGCTATGCCATCATCAAGCCAACGGAGAAATGGATTCCTGCGCGGCACTCATTCTCGGAGGAGGAATCTGGGAATCCTGCTGATGAAGGAAGCGAAGCGCCAGCCAGTAGAGAACAGACTAGTGATGGCAGATTTCAGCAGGTCATTGATACGCCGGATGGTCAGGTCACTATTTCCTTTAAGCCTAAGGAAAAGAAGGAGCAAGCCTTTAATCGGGAGGCCCAGCAGCCTTTTGGTCATGGCTATCTGTCGGTGGCGGAGGCCAATCTGATTTTGGACCATCTGCCCATGGAGATTACCTTTGTCAATAAGGACGATATTTTCCAGTATTATAATGACAGCGTGCCGGCAGATGAGATGATTTTCAAGCGAACGCCGTCCCAGATAGGGCGCAATGTCGAGCTTTGTCACCCGCCCAAGTTTTTGGACAAGGTGCGGCGGATTTTCAAGGCTCTGCGCGAGGGGGAGCGGGACAAGTTTGAGATGTGGTTCAAGTCGGAATCACGGGGCAAGTTTGTCCATGTGACCTATGCGGCGGTGCGGGATGAGGCTGGTGAGTTTCAAGGGGTACTGGAGTATGTGCAGGACATTCAGCCTTTCCGTGATATTAATAGTGATTTTTACCGAGATTTGGACTAGGTATTTACAGTTAGAAAGTGAGAAACATGAGTTACGAACAGGAATTTTTACAGGAGTTTGAAGCTTGGGTCAAGACCCAGGTCATGATTAACGAGATGGCCCTCAAGGAGAGTCAGGCAGTCTACGAGGCGGACCAGGACGAGCGGGCCAAGGAAGCGGCCATTCGCTATGAGAGTCGTTTAGACGCCTATCAGTTTCTTTTGGGGAAATTCGCCAACTATCAGGCGGGCAAAGGATTTCACGACCTGCCAGATGGACTTTTGGGTGAGAGAAATTATTGATTTTTCACTGGAAAGGTGATAGAATATGTTCATCAGAGGTGTTTTGAGTCAAGCATTTTACAGAAAGTGGCGGTGCTGAGAAGTCCATAAGTGTGTCAAAACTGGTTGCTGATGGATAAAAAATGAAATAATTTTGTCTTTTTATTATAAAGACGAGAGTTGCGGGCTTTGCCCGAAATTGGGTGGTACCGCGGATAAACTCATTCGTCCCTGTCATGTAGATGGCAGGGGCGATTTTTTGTAGAAAGCGAGGGAGGAATGACAAGAGCAGAGTTGCCAGAACGAATCGAAACAGAACGGCTCGTGTTACGAGTCCGCACCGTGGCTGATGTTGTGGATATTTTTGACTATGCCAGTAGGCCAGAAGTTTCCTACCCAGCAGGCTTTCCGCCCGTCAAGACCTTGGAGGATGAGATTTATTATCTGGAGCATATCCTTCCTGAGCGCAATCAAAAGGAAAATCTCCCAGCAGGTTATGGGATTGTCGCTAAAGGAACTGATAAGGTCATCGGCTCTGTCGATTTCAACCATCGGCACGAAGACGATGTGCTGGAGATTGGCTATACCTTACACCCAGACTATTGGGGACGTGGTTATGTGCCCGAAGCAGCGCGTGCCTTGATTGACCTGGCTTTTAGAGAACTGGGGGTTCACAAGATTGAGCTGACTTGCTTTGGCTACAATGTCCAAAGTCAACGAGTTGCGGAAAAATTAGGCTTCACCCTCGAAGCTCGCATACGAGACCGAAAAGATGCCCAAGGCAATCGCTGTGACGGTTTGATATATGGATTGCTGAGGAGTGAGTGGGAAGGTTTTTAAAATGAGTAAGATATATCTTATTTCTATATGTTTTTAGAGGAGAAGTAATGAAAAGCAGTCAGAATCGAATATTAGATGCTTGGATTGCAGTAGAACAATTATCAGAAGGGAACATTGAAAAAAGTAATTCTAAGTTTAATATTTTTCAAGGGAATGATTATCACTTAATATTAAAAGAGTTTTTAAATCGTCAAAAATTAAAATCCAGTTCAGGGATTGCTATTTATTGTGGAATTTTCCCTTTTCAAAAAATTATCAAAGAATTAAGGGGCAAGTACAATTTAAAAGCAACAGACGAAGAATTAGGAAGATCTTCTTATAAATTTACTTTTGCTCTTTACTTTGATAAAGATTTGAATTTCTTAGCGAATAAATTGTTTTTTACCATGAGTGGGCAAATTTATAAAAATGGGGAATTGCCTAAAGATTTCTTAATGGCAGAAAATGAGCTTCGAGAACAGTTAGGGCAGGCATTTCTTGATGGAGAGTTCAACGAAGTTTTGAGTAAACTTCTCAATAAGTATGAGATTTCACCAAGTGATTGCAGATATTATTTTGTTAAGAATTTTGATGACGAGATAAATTTACATTCATTTTTTATAAAGGATTTAAAATATGCAAAATCAATTAATAATGAAAATCTTAATCGTTATTTGTCAGGATTTGATTCTGTAAGGGTCAATTTGGACAGTAATAAAGAATCATCCCATTTTAATCCCAATGATTTAGAAACTATACTTGAACCGAAAAATTATCCATTAGGAAGATTTCCTAGTAACCCTAAATATGCTCTTTCCATGATGCAACAAGTAGCTGTAAATCTAGCTTCAAATGCGGATGAGGATATAAGAAGTGTCAATGGTCCTCCGGGAACTGGTAAAACGACACTTTTAAAAGATGTTTTTGCAGATTTGGTAACGGAACAGGCGAGGATTATTAGTGAATTATCGACTCCTAAACTTAAAGGGAATCTAGTTTATCATGACAACCCTTATCTTATTGCAAAATTACCAAAAGAAATTGCAGATAAAGGAATCGTTGTTGCAAGTTCTAATAATGGTGCTGTTAAAAATATTGTTAATGAATTACCCCAAAGAAAAGAAATCTATCAGAAATCAAATTGGTTAGATGAATTAGAGAAAATTGATTATTTCGCTGAAATCAGTAATAATTTATTGTTAGAAGATGAAGATGTTTCTAACGACAAAAAATATTGGGGATTATTTTCGATAGAAGGTGGAAAAAAACAGAATAGAGACCGTCTGCAAATTGTTTTAAAAGCAATACAACAAGAGTTGAATTCAGATAAATTTCAATCGAATCCTTCAGTATATGAAGAATTTAAAATTCAATATCAGAAGCTACTTGATAAAAGAGAAAAGATGCAAGAGATAGCAGATAAGATTCGATTGCACGTGAAATTGAAAAATGCTTACCAGCGGTTTGAGTTAGAGTTTCAGCAGGAGGATGCCCAAAGATGTTCAGAACTATCTAAAATACGGGAAAAATATACTCAATTAGAAAATAGTAAAAAGGAAATAGAATCTGAGCTGTTTGAGCATGAGCGTCTTATTTCTATGTTATATGTTAACAGACAGATAGCAGCACAAGATGTTGAGTTGATAAAATTACAAGCTCCACGTTTCTTATGGTTAAAAAGACTTTTCACACCATCGAAATTAGATACTTATTTTATGAGATTGAATCAAGCGAATGAAACTCTAAAAGCAGAACTGAAGAAGGTACATGATGAAAGTCAATATTGCCATGGTTTGCAAAAAGAGATTAAAAAGTATGAACTTGAATTAAATCAGCTGAGTCAAAGGCAACAGAAGTATAATGAATGGAAGTCTAAAGAAGAGGATGAATTAATTCGTCATCAGGAAAAACTTTTGAAAATACAATCTGAACTTGCTACATGCCCAGTTAAAAAGTTGAATTTTTCTGTTAGATATGAGGAACTGCAAGTATCAAATTTTTGGTTTGATGATGACTATCGAGAAGAGCAGAGCCGTTTGTTTATCAAAGCACTGGCAGTTAGGAAGCAATTTATATATGACAATAAAAAGCATTTTGAAAAAGCGTTATGGATTTGGGAGAAGCCCCAAAGCTATTCAATGAGAGATAATGCTAGTGATTTATATAAAGCTGCGTGGGATTGGGTTAATTTCAGTGTTCCAGTTATTAGTACAACTTTTGCAAGTTTCAATTCCATGTTTTGGTGTTTGCCTGAAAATAGTATTGGTAATGTATTTATTGATGAAGCTGGTCAGGCATTACCCCAAGCAAGTGTAGGAGCTATCTTTAGAAGTAAACGTATTATGGCTGTGGGAGATCCTTCTCAAATACAACCAGTACAGACAATAGATAAAAATATTTTAGGATTTTTAGCACAGCACCACAAGATAGTCTCTAAATATCTTGTATCATCAACGCAAGAATTGATGGATTCTGCTAGTAGATATGGCTTTAAAAAACAAGATGGGACATGGATAGGACTTCCTCTCTGGGTTCATCGTCGTTCTAGTGATCCGATGTTCAGTATTTCCAATAAAATTTCTTACGACAACTTAATGGTTCAAGGAAAGGAAAAAGCTCGAGGTTTGGGGAAATGGTTTGATGTTAGTGGGGGTGCTAAGGATAAATTTGTTCCTGAGCAAGCTGATTATTTGAAAGAAGAGTTGCAGAAACGACATGAGGAATTTGATGATATTTATGTCATTACTCCTTTTAAAAATGTATCGGTACAACTAGCAAAAGAACTAGATGAAATCGGTTTCACAAAACGAGAAAATGGAAAACCTGTAAATGTAGGGACGGTACATACTTTCCAAGGAAAAGAAAATAAGATTGTGTATTTTGTACTTGGAGCAGATTATATGAGTGAGGGGGCTGCACGTTGGGCTGTCTCTGAACCCAATATCTTAAACGTTGCAGCGACTAGAGCTAAAGAAGAATTTTATATTATTGGAAATAAATCTCTTTACAGAGCCATACAGAGCCCTATTATAAGAGATACTATTAACATTTTAGATGCTTATCAAAGTAGCTAAGTAATAAATCAGAAAGGACAAACACATGCCTAAACAACTTTCACCTAAATACAATCCAGCCGAGGTTGAGGCTGGTCGCTACCAAAAATGGCTTGATGCGGATGTTTTCAAGCCTTCAGGAGATCAAAAGGCCAAGCCTTATTCGATCGTCATTCCACCACCAAACGTTACTGGGAAACTTCACCTTGGTCACGCTTGGGATACGACTCTTCAGGATATCATCATCCGTCAGAAACGCATGCAAGGTTTTGATACGCTTTGGCTGCCTGGGATGGACCACGCGGGAATTGCGACTCAGGCTAAGGTCGAGGAGCGCTTGCGGGAGCAAGGCATTTCCCGCTATGACCTCGGTCGTGAGTCTTTCTTGACTAGGGTCTGGGAATGGAAGGACGAATATGCGACGACTATCAAGGAGCAATGGGGCAAGATGGGCCTCTCTGTGGACTATTCTCGTGAGCGCTTCACGCTAGATGAAGGTCTGTCAAAAGCTGTCCGCAAGGTCTTTGTCGAGCTTTACAAGAAAGGCTGGATCTACCGTGGTGAGTTTATCATCAACTGGGACCCAGCAGCACGCACAGCCCTGTCTGATATCGAGGTCATCCATAAGGACGTGGAAGGTGCCTTCTACCACATGAACTACATGCTGGAAGATGGTTCACGCGCCCTTGAAGTGGCGACCACTCGTCCTGAGACTATGTTTGGGGACGTTGCCGTTGCGGTCAATCCAGAAGACCCACGCTACAAGGATTTGATTGGTCAAAACGTTATTCTGCCAATCGCTAATAAACTAATCCCAATCGTGGCTGATGAACATGCGGATCCTGAATTTGGTACAGGTGTCGTGAAAATCACGCCGGCTCACGATCCAAACGACTTCTTGGTTGGTCAACGTCATAACTTGCCACAAGTTAATGTGATGAACGACGACGGAACTATGAACGATCTAGCCTTCGAATTTGCGGGTATGGACCGCTTTGAAGCACGCAAAGCTGTTGTCAAGAAACTGGAAGAAATCGGTGCCCTCGTTAAAATCGAAAAACGTGTCCACAGCGTTGGTCACTCAGAGCGGACTGGCGTTATGGTTGAGCCGCGTCTGTCTACCCAGTGGTTCGTCAAGATGGACCAATTGGCTAAGAATGCCATTGCCAACCAAGCTACAGATGACAAGGTAGAATTCTACCCGCCACGCTTCAACGATACCTTCCTCCAATGGATGGAAAATGTCCACGACTGGGTAATTTCCCGTCAGCTCTGGTGGGGTCACCAAATCCCAGCTTGGTACAATGCTGAAGGTGAAATCTATGTGGGCGAAGAAGCGCCGGAAGGCGATGGTTGGACTCAGGACGAAGACGTCTTGGATACTTGGTTCAGCTCTGCCCTTTGGCCATTCTCAA
Organism: Streptococcus sp. SN3; assembly: GCF_030439905.1. Taxonomy (NCBI): domain Bacteria; kingdom Bacillati; phylum Bacillota; class Bacilli; order Lactobacillales; family Streptococcaceae; genus Streptococcus; species Streptococcus sp. SN3. The sequence continues at coordinate 137,333 of NZ_JAQFJF010000004.1, read as the reverse complement.
CCATGGGTTGGCCGGATATAGACTCAGCAGACTTCAAGCGTTATTATCCAACATCAACCTTGGTAACTGGTTATGATATTATCCCGTTCTGGGTATCTCGGATGATTTTCCAAGGTTTGGAATTTACTGGCAAGTCGCCATTCAAAAATGCATTGATTCATGGTCTGATTCGGGATGAGGAAGGTCGTAAGATGTCCAAGTCTCTTGGTAACGGGATTGATCCAATGGATGTTATTGATAAGTACGGAACAGATAGCCTGCGTTGGTTCCTATCAAACGGCTCTGCACCAGGCCAAGATGTCCGCTTTAGCTATGAAAAGATGGATGCTTCTTGGAACTTCATCAACAAAATCTGGAACATTTCCCGCTATATCCTCATGAACAATGAAGGCTTGACGCTGGATGTAGCGCGTGAGAATGTCGCTCAGGTAGCGGCTGGTCAAGCTGGTAATGTTACTGACCGCTGGATTCTCCACAACCTCAACGAAACCATTGGCAAGGTCACTGAGAACTTTGACAAGTTTGAGTTTGGTGTGGCTGGTCACATCCTCTACAACTTCATTTGGGATGAATTTGCCGACTGGTATGTGGAGCTGACCAAGGAAGTGCTTTACAGCGATAATGACGACGAAAAAGTCATCACTCGCTCTGTCCTCCTTTACACGCTGGACCAAATCCTGCGCCTGCTTCACCCAATCATGCCTTTCGTGACTGAAGAAATCTTTGGACAAATCTCAGAAGGCACCATTGTAACAGCGGCTTACCCAGTGGTTCGCCCAGAGTTTGAAAATGCTGAGGCTGCAGCTGGCGTGGAAGCCCTCAAGGATCTGATCCGTTCGGTGCGCAATAGCAGAGCTGAGGTTAATGTGGCACCAAGCAAGCCGATTACCATCTTGATTAAGACGACTGACAGCGCGCTGGAAACCTTCTTCAAGGATAATATCAACTATATCAAGCGCTTTACCAATCCTGAGCATTTGGAAATCGCATCAGAACTTGCAGTGCCAGAGCTGGTCATGTCCAGCATCATCACAGGAGCAGAAATCTACCTGCCGCTGGCAGACCTCCTCAATATCGAGGAAGAACTGGCTCGTCTCGAAAAAGAACTAGCCAAATGGCAAAAAGAGCTGGATATGGTCGGCAAGAAACTCTCTAACGAGCGCTTCGTAGCCAACGCCAAACCAGAAGTTGTCCAAAAAGAACGCGACAAACAAGCCGACTACCAAGCTAAATACGACGCAACCGTAGCACGGATTGAAGAAATGAAGAAATTGGTTTAAAACCTCAAATTCATTATATGAATATGATGAAAACACAGTGCAAAAACTGTGTTTTTTTGGTATAATGGGAGCAAACAAAAAATAATGTAAGATAATAGGTAGAATTGTGAAAAGTAAGAAGAAAAAGAAGAGATTAACCGTGATTGATTTTTTCTGTGGAGCAGGTGGTTTTTCAGAAGGATTTCGTAGAGCGGGCTATGATGTTATTATGGGAATTGATGTTTGGCAACCAGCAATCACGACTCATAATTTTAACCATGGGCTAAACGATAAAGTTAAGAGCGTACTTGATTTTGAAGATATTGATGAAATCAATAAGTTGCCAGATTCGGATATTATCATTGGTAGTCCCCCATGTCAATTATTTTCTCTTTCTAATCAAGGTGGGAATGCTAACAAAGATTTGGGTATCCATCTGATTAATACTTTTTTTAAGGTAATTGCTGTAAAGAAATTTCAAAAAAATTCTAAGCTAAAAGCATGGTTAATGGAAAATGTTCCAAATTCTCAAAACTATGTCCAAGAGGAGTATACTTTTGAGGACTTGGATTTATCAAGTTGGGCCGTTTCTCAGGGGTTAAATCCAAAATCCATTGCCATCAAGTCTAAATATAACGGTGGGGTTTTACATGCAGATGATTATGGTGCAGCACAGGCAAGACGTAGGTTCGTTAGCGGGGAAATAACTAAGACTGGTGAATTTCCATTTCCTGATAGGGTTGCTAAAGAGAAAGTTACTTTAAAAAAATTATTCAGAAATTTTCCAGATCCATTAGACCAATCGCCTGTAGAATTTGTTACAGATCCAAATTATCCAAATGAATCTATTGAGTTCAAAAATTTTAAAGATCATTTTTATGATACAGGAGTCTATCAAGTACAATGGCAGAAAGCTAGAGACTTAAAACAAAGGCACCCTTATATGGGAAAAATGTCGTTTCCAGAAAATATGGATAAGCCAAGTCGCACTATTATGGCAACACAATCAGCTAGTACCAGAGAAGCTATTTTATATAAATCTGGTTATGACAGAAAAGGTGATGGTGAGTATCGCTTGCCAACCATAAGAGAAGCAGCCTGTATTATGGGGTATCCTTTAGATTATCAATTTTTTGGTGATGAATCTACAAAGTGGAGACAGGTAGGCAATGCAGTTTGTGTTCAATTATCGTATGCTTTGGCTATGAAAATTTTAGAATTAATAAAATTTCCAAAATTAACGGCTAAGCTTATAAATAAAGATATCAATCAATTTAAATATTTAGATAATAAAGAAATAAAAGAATTTAATAATCCTCCAACACGAAATGAAAAAGCCTTGTTTAGACAATTTCCAATTAAGTCAGGGAACATGACAGTCGATTTGACTAATAAAATTAATGGAGAAATCGGTAACTGGGGGGTTGTAGCACATGCTGGTACTGGTAAAGGGTTTAAGAGTATTATTGTTTCAAGATTTAATCAAATGGAAGCTAAAAAACTTCTTCGTAAATTAAAACCTGATTTAATAGAGGAATTGAAAAATAACGAAATTATTAGGAAATATTCGATAGAACATTTAAATTTAGAAAATAAGAAGTACGGTTTCTTTATGGATGATGTTTCACATCCATATTATATTATCAACTATATTGGCAAGTTAATATACAACCATATAGATAATAACGACATTGAGGTTGATGTTTCTGGAACAGAGTTTACTCAACTTAAGGATAAGATTCCATTGAGCCAGTTAATGTCTATTTACCTAGTCTCAGTAATAATTTACGGAAAATAAATGAATGGAGAATGAGGATGAATTATGATTTAAATGAATTGATAAAAAATGGGGATATTGAAAAAACAACTTTAACAAAACGTTTGACTATTGGGGGTGAAACAAAAGATTATCCAGTGTATAAATTCCCGTTAGAATATTTATACTATAATGATCAAAATGGTCGTATTAATACAGTTTATCATCAGTACATATCAAATCATGGTAAATTAATACCAGAAATTGGAGATTCAAAATATAATAAAATATTTGAAAAATTTATTTTTGAGTCTAAAAAGCAAGCTTTAAAAGATACCCAAAAATCTATAGAAGAGAGAGGACAGCAAGAACCAGGAGTGATTCTTGCTGACGGAAGAGTAATTGATGGAAATAGAAGATTTACGGCTCTTCGTAAACTTCAAAAGAAAAATAACATTAGACGGTATTTTGAAGCAGCAATACTTTCTTTTGATATTCATAATAAAATTGATGAGAAGAAAATAAAAGAATTAGAGTTAGATTTACAGCTTGCACGAGAAGAGAGAGTTAGCTATGACCCAATTGATCGAATTTTTGATGTATATAATACTATTGAAGTTCAGAAATTAATGACTCCCGAAGAATATAAGCAAGCTAGTGGTGCTGGAAATACGAGAGGGATTAATCGAGATATAAGACTCGCTAGATTAATCATTAAATTCTTGGATATAATTGCTCCAAATCAAAATCCTATTGATAAGTTTTATTTGGCAAGAGAACTAAAATTAGATGGCCCTATAGAAGATATTGAAGGAACAATTAATAAGCTAAAAGATAATAAGGAAACGATAACACAAAATGTCTTAACTACACTTGCTGTTCATATTGCTAAGTCAGATGAAGGTGATGGTGATATTACTCGAAAAATGCGTAGTATCAAAAAGAATATTCTAAATAATCCTGATATAAAAAAACATTACATTGAAGCTACAGATTCACATGTTGATGAGATTATAGAATGTTTTGAAGATAATCCTGTAGAAAAAGTAGAAGATTTGAGAAAAAATATAGAAAGTAATCCAGATGCTTTAGCAGCAGCTAATAGTTTACTGCAAACAACTAATAGATTGTCAAATAAAGGAGAAGCAGCAGCTGATCGCAGACAATCTTTAGTCAAATTACAGGACATTAGAGATGATTTAGACTATATGTCTTCCGAAGATTTAAAAGAACTCCATGAAGATGAGTATTTTGAAGCAAAAGAGATTCTTAAAGAAATTCGAGATTTAACATACAAGTTATCTAGGTAATTACAGGGGGGATTATGACATTTTCTCAAGATTTAAGAAGTAAAATTCAACCAACTTATCAAAGTCAGAAATTAGCTCAAGACTTCTATGAACCAGTATTATCTGAGGCGAGTGTATATAAAAGAGTGTCTGCTTATTTTTCTAGTGAAGGTTTAGCTTTATATTCTAAGGGTTTAGATAAGTTATTTGATAACAAAGGTTTTGCACAATTTATTATTTCTACAGATATTTCTGAAGAAGACTTTTCAAGAATACAAGAAGGATATGAACTCAAAAGAAGTCTAGAAAAATTGACTAGGCAACTTAAGCAGTCAGTATTAAATAATCAAACTAAAGAATCGCTGGGGAATTTAGCCTTCATGATAGCAAATGGTCACGCAGAGGTGAAATTTGCAATTGTTCCAGTAGGAAAAGGAATATTTCATGATAAATTTGGATTAATTAGTTCGGATGACGATACTATTTTCTTTAATGGTTCTGTTAATGAAACCAGAAATGGTTTGGAATTAAATTATGAAAGCATATCTGTGGATGTTTCTTGGGATACAAGTATAAATGTACAGTCTAGAATAAAAACGAACGAGAAACGATTTGAACGGCTGTGGATTAATGAAGAACCTAATATTCTGACCGTAGATGCTACAGAAATAGTCTATTCTGAGTTAAAACAATACCAAGAATACTCAACAGTAAGCAGGAACAAGATACAAGAAGTGAACTCTGAAAGTGTCAGTTTTTATTTGGCAGATAGAAAAAAAGTTGTACGCCAAGATAATTCCTTGAAAAATATAACAAATACTGATAGAAAATTAAAGCCCGGATCGGATTTATCAAGTAAATATTTTGAAGATGATAATTCAACTATTAAGTCAGAATTTTCTTACATGGACATTAATTATATTATTGAAGAAACAAGAAAAAGGTGTAAAAGGAAAAATATTTTAGTTGAAGTATCGGAGGAAGTGAAAGAATATTTAGAATCCAACCAATATTCTATCGATTGTTATAAAAAATTAGGTTTGTACTTAAAGTCTCCTGAACAATATACAATTCATGGGGAGCAAGAAAAGTTTGAAGAGTTTGTTTCTATTATTAGTTCAGAGGTTGTTCGCCCGTTTAAAAAATTGCAACTTGAGGCTGCTTTCTATGAATACAGGATGGCTAGGGCTGCGAACTTTTCTGTGCCGGGTTCTGGTAAAACTGCGATGATTTTGGCTGTTTTTGCATTTTTGAATTCCTCGAAAGTTGAAAGTGAGCATGTGGATAATCTATTGGTTATTTGTCCTATTAATGCTTTCAATAGTTGGAAAGAAGAATTTAAACAGGTGTTTGGAGAAAAGAAGCGTTTAAAAGTAGTTGATTGCCAAAACTCTAAAGATTTTTCTTTTGATTTATCAGTGTCTTGGAAAACTTCTAATCTTATATTAGTGAATTATGAATCGTTGACAAAGTACAAAGACAAGTTACAAGAATTGTTGTCAATCAAGACGATGATTGTATTTGACGAGGTTCATAGAATAAAAAATCCTTCAGGGGTTCGTGCTCAAGCTGCATTGGAACTTGTTAGAAATTCTCGGTTTAAATTTGTTTTAACAGGTACTCCAATCCCCAATTCGTATCAAGATATATATAATTTTCTTCACTTATTATACGCAAATGAATACAATGCTTTTTTTAGGTGGGATTTAGATGAATTAAAAAATCCTAGTTTTAGGAAAATTTCAGAAATCAACCAGGCATTAGCTCCCTTCTTTTGGCGTTTAAATAAGAACGATTTAGGGGTTCCTAAACCGGATCCAGACATTTTTCTGGTTGAGGAACCGAGCGAAGAACAGAAACAATTAGCACAGTCCATATACTATAATGAATCGTCGAGTTTAGCCAGATTAATTCGATTGATACAAGCGTCTACAAATCCTGAATTACTTAACAAAAGGATTGAATATAAAGATATGTGGTTTGCTGATGATAATGATAAAAATGATACAATTGAAATATCAGAAGATATATTTTATAGTAGATTAGAAACACCATCTATTTCAGTTATAAAAGAAGCAAAAGGATATGATGAGTATGATTTTTCAAGTATGATTTCTCCGAAATTTGAAAAAGGTATTCAAAAAATTCAAGAGCTTATATCTGAAGGGAAAAAAGTTATAGTCTGGGCAATTTTTGTTAATACAATGAAAAAAATCAAAAATAGACTGAATCAAATGGGAATTCCTGCCAATCTAGTGTATGGAAGTACAGATGTTTCTGAAAGACAGAATTTGATTAATGATTTTCGCTTTGGTAATACAATGGTGATGATTTCAAATCCTCAGACATTGGGTGAATCTGTGTCTCTTCATAGAGAGGTACACGATGCTTTATATTTTGAGTATAATTTTAATCTAACTTTCATGCTTCAGTCCAGAGATAGAATTCATAGATTAGGTCTAGAAGATAATCAATATACCAGATATTATTATCTACAAACAAAATCTGAACCAGCTGACAGTGGTAATGCAGGGTATGTTGATGAGAAAATTTATGAAAAGTTGAAGAAGAAAGAAGAAACTATGTATAATGCTATTGATAATGGCGATTTAAAAATAGAATTTTCTCAAAATGAAATAGATGAAGCAATTAGTATTATTGAAGCGGAACGGAAGCGTATTACAAAAAATTTGAATTAGGACAACTAAGTTTTAAATCGCTTATCACTGTAACCACCCACAACCAAGTTCAGTTAATCTGTACTTGGTTTTTCTATCCCTCCCTCTTTCATCCCTCTCCGACTTAATACTTTCTTTTAAGCCTTAAAAATGATAAAATAAGACAAACAAACTATAGGAGAACATAATGACTAAAGCAAATTTTGGTGTTGTTGGTATGGCTGTTATGGGCCGTAACCTTGCCCTAAATATCGAATCTCGTGGTTATACAGTTGCCATCTATAACCGCTCAGCAAATAAGACAGAGGACGTCATTGCCTCTCATCCTGAGAAAAACTTTGTGCCAAGCTATGATGTAGAGTCTTTTGTCAACTCTATCGAAAAACCGCGTCGGATTATGCTGATGGTTCAAGCTGGTCCTGGTACAGATGCGACTATTCAGGCCTTGCTCCCTCACTTGGACAAGGGTGATATCCTGATTGACGGTGGGAATACATTCTACAAAGATACTATTCGCCGTAATGAAGAGTTGGCAAACTCTGGCATCAACTTCATCGGTACAGGTGTTTCCGGTGGTGAAAAGGGCGCCTTGGAAGGTCCGTCTATCATGCCGGGTGGTCAAAAAGAAGCTTATGAGTTGGTAGCGGATGTCTTGGAAGAAATCTCTGCCAAAGCTCCTGAAGATGGTGCACCATGTGTGACCTATATCGGTCCTGATGGCGCAGGTCACTATGTGAAAATGGTCCATAACGGGATTGAATATGGAGATATGCAGCTGATCGCTGAAAGTTATGACCTGATGCAGCACTTGCTGGGCCTTTCAGCTAGTGAAATGGCTGACATCTTCACAGAGTGGAACAAAGGCGAGCTAGACAGCTATCTGATTGAGATTACAGCAGATATCTTGACACGCAAGGACGATGAAGGTCAAGCTGGCCCAATCGTTGACTACATTCTGGATGCGGCTGGTAATAAAGGAACTGGTAAGTGGACAAGTCAATCTTCTCTGGATTTAGGTGTGCCGCTGCCATTGATTACAGAATCAGTCTTTGCGCGTTATATTTCGACCTACAAAGATGAGCGTGTGGCAGCCAGCAAGGTATTGCCAAAACCAGCTGCTTTCACCTTTGAAGGAGATAAGGCAGAGCTGATTGAAAAGATTCGCCAGGCTCTTTACTTCTCAAAAATCATGTCTTATGCTCAAGGTTTTGCTCAATTGCGTGTAGCTTCTAAGGAAAACAACTGGAATCTGCCGTTTGGTGAGATTGCTTCTATCTGGCGTGCTGGCTGCATCATCCGTGCTCGTTTCTTGCAAAAGATTACAGATGCTTATGGACGTGATGCTGATCTAGCCAACCTGCTCTTAGATGAATACTTCATGGATATTACGGCTAAGTATCAGCAGGCGGTTCGTGATGTTGTCAGCTTGGCTGTGCAAGCAGGAGTACCAGTGCCAACCTTCTCTAGTGCCATTGCTTACTTTGATAGCTACCGTGCGGAAAATCTGCCAGCTAATCTGATTCAGGCGCAGCGTGATTACTTTGGTGCTCATACATATAACCGTAAAGACAAAGAAGGTACCTACCACTATTCTTGGTACGACGAAAAATAGGATAGGCCTATGGCAAAGCGAATTTTACTAGTAGAAAATGAAAAAAATCTTGCTCGATTTGTGAGTTTGGAACTGCAAAAGGAAGGCTTTCTTGTAGATTTTGCTGAGACTGGTCAAGAGGGACTGGCTCTGGCTAAAGATGTGGATTATGACTTGCTCTTACTCAACTATGATCTTCAAGATATGACTGCCAGCGATTTTGCTCAGCAGCTGAGCTTGATTAAGCCAGCGTCCGTCATTATCGTTCTGGCTAGTCGTGAAGAGATTGCAGAGCAACAGGAAGCAATCCAGCATTTTGCCGTTTCCTACGTGGTCAAGCCTTTCATTATCAGTGACTTAGTGGAGCGTGTCTCCATCATTTTCCGCGGGCGCGACTTTATCGACCAGCACTGCAGTCTCTTGAAAATTCCGACCTCTTATCGCAATCTGCGAGTGGATATTAAAAATCATACGGTTTACCGCGGTGAGGAAATCATTGCGCTGACGCGGCGGGAGTATGATCTGCTGGTGACCCTGATGGGCAGCAATAAGGTCATGAGCCGTGAGCAACTACTGGAGCGTGTCTGGAAGTACGAGAGTGCAACGGAGACCAACGTTGTAGATGTTTATATTCGTTATCTGCGCAGTAAAATTGATGTGGAAGGGCAGCCAAGCTATATCAAAACCGTTCGCGGTGTTGGTTATGCCATGCAGGAATAGAAAATTAAAAACTCTGTTCTCCTTAGGAGACGGAGTTTTTTGCGCTTGTTACAGTATTGATAGAGAAATAATTTGGACTTTCTGGTAATTATATGCAATCGTTTTCGTTAAAATATAGCAAGAATATGGCTGGTAAAGAGAAATTTTAGCCTTTGGGATGCAAAAAAAAGAGAAAATATTTTTATAAAAGCCTTTACAAAATAAAAAATCGTGCTATAATAGATGTATCGACATGCAAACGATTTCACAAAAACGAACTTGTTTGCAAAAAATATAAGGAGGTCTGAATGATGAAAGATTCATTCAAGAACATTTTTAGCTTTGAATTTTGGCAAAAATTCGGTAAAGCTTTGATGGTGGTCGTTGCTGTTATGCCGGCAGCAGGACTGATGATTAGTATCGGTAAATCAATTCCGATGATTAATCCAAATCTAGGTGTTTTAGTCACTACCGGTGGTGTTTTAGAGCAGATTGGTTGGGGGGTTATTGGTAACCTGCATATCCTCTTTGCTTTGGCTATCGGTGGAAGTTGGGCAAAAGAACGCGCTGGCGGTGCCTTTGCTGCAGGTCTTTCCTTTATCCTGATTAACCGTATCACTGGTGTTATGTTTGGTGTTACCAGCGATATGCTCTCAGATAAGGCTGCTGTAGTTAAAACAATGTTTGGTGCATCAATTAAGGTTTCTGATTATTTCATCAGCGTTCTGGAGTCACCAGCTCTGAATATGGGTGTTTTTGTCGGAATTATTGCTGGTTTTGTTGGAGCGACAGCTTATAACAAATACTATAATTTCCGTAAATTGCCAGATGCATTGTCATTCTTCAATGGTAAGCGTTTTGTACCTTTCGTTGTTATCTTGCGCTCAGTAATCGTAGCAATTGTTTTGTCATTCGTATGGCCAGTTGTTCAATCAGGTATCAACGGTTTTGGTATTTGGATTGCTAACTCACAAGATACTGCACCAGTTTTGGCACCATTCATCTATGGTACTTTGGAACGTCTCTTGCTTCCATTTGGTTTGCACCACATGTTGACCATCCCAATGAACTACACAGAACTAGGTGGTGTTTATCACGTTATTACTGGTTCTGGTGCGGGAACAACTGTAGCTGGTCAAGATCCACTGTGGTTGGCTTGGGTAACTGACTTGGTTGGTACGAAATCAGCTGATCCTTCTACTTACCAACACTTGCTTGATACAGTTCATCCAGCTCGCTTTAAAGTTGGTCAGATGATTGGTTCATTCGGTATCCTTATGGGGGTAGCGGCAGCTATCTATCACAACGTGGATGCTGACAAGAAGCACAAATACAAAGGTATGATGATTGCGACTGCTTTGGCAACCTTCTTGACAGGGGTTACTGAACCAATCGAGTACATGTTCATGTTCGTTGCAACACCGCTGTATATCATTTATGCATTTGTACAAGGTGCTGCGTTTGCAATGGCTGACATCGTTAACCTTCGTGTGCACTCATTCGGTTCTATCGAATTCTTGACCCGTACTCCTATGGCCATCAATGCTGGCTTAGGAATGGATATCATCAACTTCATCTGGGTAACTATCCTCTTTGGTGTTGTGATGTACCTCATTTCTAACTTCATGATCAAGAAGTTCAACTATGCAACTCCAGGACGTAACGGTAACTATGAAACAGCAGATGGTTCAGATGAAGCTTCTTCATCAGAGTCAACTGGTGGTAAAGTTGCTGAAGCTTCTCAAGCAGTAAATGTTATCAACCTTCTGGGTGGTCGTGCTAATATCGTAGATGTAGATGCATGTATGACTCGTCTGCGTGTGACTGTCAAAGATGCTGAAAAAGTTGGAACAGAAGAACAGTGGAAAGCTGAAGGCGCTATGGGCTTGGTTATGAAAGGCCAAGGCGTTCAAGCTATCTACGGACCAAAAGCTGACGTTCTCAAATCTGATATTCAAGACTTGTTGGATTCTGGTGAAGTGATTCCTGAAACACTTCCTAGCCAAAAAGCAGAATCAGCAGCTGCTGAAGTTACTTATAAAGGTGTGACTGAGGAAGTTGAAACTGTTGCGGACGGTCAAGTCATTGACTTGGCAGATGTTAAAGATCCAGTATTCTCACAAAAAATGATGGGTGATGGATTTGCAGTTGAGCCAGAAAATGGTAAGATTTATTCACCAGTTGCTGGTACTGTAACTAGCGTCTTCCCTAGCAAGCATGCTATCGGTCTTGTGACAGATAACGGCCTGGAAGTCTTGGTACATATTGGTTTGGAAACTGTCAGCCTTGAAGGTAAACCTTTCGAAGTTCATGTTTCAGAAGGTCAGAAAGTTGCAGCTGGAGATCTTCTAGTAACAGCTGACTTGGAAGCAATCAAAGAAGCAGGACGTGAAACTTCAACAATCGTAGTCTTCACTAATGCAGCAGCCATCAAGTCTGTAACAGTAGAAAAACTTGGTCAATCATCTGCTAAGACAGTTGTTGCTAAGGTTGAATTGTAAAATAGAAAAGAGAAATCATGGCAAAATTCCTGACATTAAATACTCATAGTTGGATGGAAGAAGAGCAAGAAACCAAGCTTAATCAGCTTGCAGAACGCATTCTTCAAGAAAAATATGATGTCATTTGCCTGCAGGAAGTCAATCAATTAACGGAGTCTGAACAGGTTGTTCAGGCTCCTTTCTATCAGGCGGTTGAGGGCGCAATTGAGATCCATCAAGACCATTTTGCCCTTTGTTTGGTAGAAAAATTGGCTGAGGCAGGACTGGACTATCATTGGTCCTGGGCCTATAATCATATTGGGTTTGATATTTATAACGAAGGAGTGGCAATCCTATCTAGAAATCCTATGGCTCCTAGAGAAGTTCTGGTATCAGAGGCTAATGATCCTAGGGATTATCATACTCGTAAGGTCTTGCTAGCCGAGACTGAGGTAGAAGGTCAATTGCTGACAATTGCCTCCTGCCATCTGTCATGGTGGGACAAAGGCTTTCAGGGGGAATGGGCTAAGCTTGAAGCAGAGCTTCTAAAAGCAGAAACTCCTCTAGTCCTGATGGGCGATTTCAACAATCCAGTCGGCCAGCAAGGCTACCAGACCATCTTAGCCAGTCCGCTGAAGCTGCAGGATAGTCATGCCGTTGCGAGAGAAGCTATCGGAGAGGCGACAGTAGAAGGTACTATTGCAGGCTGGGATGATAATAAGCATGCTCTGAAGATAGACTATGTTTTCACTAGTCAAGGGATGGATGTTGAGCGCTCCGCTGTTGTTTTTGACGGGAAAGAAACCCCTGTTGTCAGTGACCACTTTGGTTTAGAAGTGCAAGTGGCATTATAATAGTAAAAAGATGAGGCAAGACTGAGAATGAGACAGGTTTGCCTCTCTTTTTCTTTTTGATAAACATATTTTTAGGGCAAAATGGTGAAATATTACACCCCAAACGGCTGTCTTTTGTTATTCTTGAAAACGTGTTATAATGAAGTATTAGGATTCTAGGAGGAAATGGTATGCGTTGTCCGAAATGTGGTGGGAATAAATCAAGTGTGGTTGATAGCAGACAGGCAGAAGATGGGAATACAATCCGTCGCCGCCGTGAGTGTGAGGAATGTCAACACCGCTTTACGACATACGAGCGCGTCGAAGAGAGAACCCTAGTGGTTGTCAAAAAGGACGGGACGCGTGAGCAATTTTCTCGGGATAAGATTTTTAACGGTATTATTCGCTCCGCTCAAAAGCGGCCAGTATCTAGTGACGAAATAGAGGAGATTGTCAATCGAATCGAGCAAAAGGTCCGCAGTCAGAGCGACAATGAAATCAATAGTGAGTATATTGGATCCTTAGTCATGGATGAACTGGCAGAGCTGGATGAAATCACCTACGTTCGTTTCGCCAGTGTTTACCGGAGTTTCAAGGATGTGGGAGAGCTGGAAAGCCTGCTCAAGCAGATTACCAAGGGGTCCAAGAAGAAAAAGGACAAATAAATGAAACCAAACCATCAGTTTTCTTTCTTGCGCAATAATGCAGTCAGCCCAGATATTGCTATCTTGACCAAGCTCTATTTGCCGATTTTGGGGAGAGAAGCGGTAGCACTTTATCTTTATCTGCTGTCTTTTGGAGATAATGGGCAAAAGCAGCACCTCTTCAGTCAGATTCTCAATCATTTAGATTTTGGACTTAATATTTTAGAAGAAAGTTTTGAGCGTTTGGCGGCGATTAAGCTAGTGGATCTTTATCAAACAGATGACTATTATCTGGTTCAACTCCACCCAACCTTAACTGCGGAGGAATTTTTTAGCCATAATGTGTACAGTCGGCTCTTGGAAAAGAAAATCGGCGAAGCTGCTGCTGATGCCCTGCGACCAGAAAATCCTAGCGGAGATAAATTGATCAAGCCTTTTATGCAGGTGTTTGGTATGGAAGATGAGCAAGCAAGGGCAGTGCGAAAAGCCAATGATTTTGACTTGGAGTATTTCAAGCAACGGATGGCTCAGGACAATCTTCGCTTTGCCAATGAAAAGGAAGATGTGTTAGAATTGTTTGCAATTGCTGAGCAGAAAAAGTGGACTTGGTATGAGACCTACGTTTTGGCTAGAGAAACTGCTGTTTCTCAGGTCATTTCTACCAAGCGGATGAAGCAAAAGCTAGCTCAGAAGCCAGCAGAAGGTCAGTTTTCTAAGCAGGAGCAATCTATTATCCAAGAAGCGAAGCGAACATCGCCAATGGTATTCCTGGCAGAAATTAAGAAAACTCGTCAGGCTGCTATTACGCGGACGGAGAGAAAGCTTTTGCTGGATTTAGCTGAATTAGGCCTTTTGGACGAGGTTATCAACGTAATCTTGCTCTTGACCTTTAATAAGGTGGATTCAGCCAATCTCAATGAAAAGTACGCCCTCAAGGTAGCCAATGATTTTTCTTATCAAAAGGTGACGACAGCTGAGGAAGCTGTCTTGAAAATTCGTGAGCGCAACCAGCAGCCCCAGAACCGTCCAGCTAAATCTGGACAAGGCTCTACCAAGAGCAACGTACCTGACTGGAGTCAGCCGGATTATAAAAATAAAACGAGCGCAGAGAGGCAGGCCGAGCTAGAAGAGCAGAAACGTCGGCTCTTAGCCAAACTTGAAGGAGGAGGCGAATAAATGGAGAAAATAGGACAGAATATGCCTCATATGAATAGGGTGTGGCAGTTTGACTATCAGGAGCTGGTCAAGCAGATTATGGCGGATTCAGATGTGGCAGCCTTTATCCAGCAGGAAAAGCTGACCCAAGCTGAGATTCAGCGTAGTGTCTCCAAGTTTAACCAGTATATTACGGAGCGCAACCGCTTTTTGCTGGGGGATGAGACCTATATTGCCAAGGGCTATAAGCCAATCTTGGTGAAAAATGAAGGCTATGCGGATGTTGCCTATGAAGAGACGCCTGAGTTGATTGAGCAGGAGAGACAGGAGGCCATTAGAAACCGTCTCAATCTTATCAGCCTACCAGCCAGTCTCAAGGAGGCTAGTCTGGCTCAGGTGGATCTGGACGATGATGGCCGCTACAAAGCTTTTGAACTTTTGACCAACTTCGTTGCTGAGTTCCCGAATTATCAGAAGGCTGTTTATCTCTACGGCGATTTTGGGGTCGGTAAGAGTTATATGATGGCTGCTCTGGCGCATGATTTGTCAGAAAAACGCAGTGTTTCAACGACACTGCTCCATTATCCAAGCTTTGTTTTAGATGTTAAGAATGCGATTAGCTCTGGCTTGGTCAAGGAGAAGATTGATCAGGTCAAGACAGCTCAAGTGCTGATTTTGGATGATATCGGTGCAGAGCAGTCTAGCCCTTGGATGCGCGATGAGATTTTGCAGGTCATTCTCCAGCACCGTATGCAGGAAAATCTGCCAACTTTCTTTACTTCTAACTTTAAGTTTGCAGATTTGGAGCGTCACTTTGCCAGCTCTAAGAATGGCGATGAGACTTGGCAGGCCAAGCGGGTTATGGAGCGAATTAAGTTTCTGGCTCAGGAGGTGCGCCTAGAAGGAGAGAACCGCCGATGAATGAAACAATTAACTTGATGAATGCTCACACGTCTGTTCGCCGCTTTACGGAGGAGCAGATTTCGGATAAGGAATTACGTGCCATCATTGATGCTGGGCGGGCTGCGTCCAGCTGGAAGAATTTCCAGTCCTATTCGATCATTGTGGTGCGAAGCAAAGAGAAAAAAGAAGCCCTCTTTGACTTGGTGCCTCAAGAAGCCATTCGGCAGTCTTCGGCCTTCCTGCTTTTTGTCGGTGACCTCAATCGAGCTCAAAAGGGCGTTCACATGCATACGGAAGACTTTTATCCTGAGGGAACAGAAAATCTCCTGATTAGCTCAGTAGATGCTGCTTTAGCGGGGCAAAATACCCTGTTAGCAGCTGAAAGTTTAGGCTACGGCGGGGTAATCATTGGGCTGGTTCGATATGCTGCCAGTCAAATAGCAGAGCTTTTTAAGCTACCGGACTACACTTATCCAGTCTTTGGGATTGCTCTGGGAACTCCCAACCAGAATCATGCAGTCAAGCCACGCCTGCCTTATGAAGCAGTGGTCTTTGAGGCAGAATATCATGAACAGGATCGTTCAACTATCCAAGCTTATGACCGCGTACAGACTGAATATGCAGGTGAGCGAGCTAAGGGGACCTGGAGTCAGCGCCTAGCTGCTCAATTTGGTCAGGAGCCAAATCAGGCTATTGACCAATTGTTCAAAGAAAAGAAATTAGAAAAATAGGACGGAGTTTGGCTCTGTCCTAAAGAATGAAAGAGGAAAAACATGGCCTTACCAACTATTGCCATTGTCGGCCGGCCTAATGTCGGCAAATCAACGCTTTTCAATCGGATTGCCGGTGAGCGGATTTCCATTGTGGAAGATGTCGAAGGGGTGACCCGCGACCGAATCTATGCGACAGCAAGCTGGCTCAACCGTAAGTTTAGTATTATTGACACGGGCGGAATTGACGATGTTGACGCGCCTTTTATGGAGCAAATCAAACACCAGGCTGAGATCGCTATGGACGAAGCAGATGTTATCGTTTTTGTCGTGTCTGGCAAGGAAGGTATTACAGATGCGGACGAGTATGTAGCTCGCATGCTTTACAAGACCCATAAGCCGATTATTTTAGCGGTCAACAAGGTGGACAACCCCGAAATGCGCAATGAGATTTTTGATTTCTATGCGTTGGGCTTGGGCGATCCATTCCCAGTTTCTTCAGTCCACGGGATTGGTACAGGGGATGTTCTTGACGCCATCGTTGAAAATCTGCCAAATGAAGAAGTCGCTGAAAATCCTGATATGATTAAGTTTAGTCTGATTGGCCGTCCTAATGTCGGTAAGTCTAGCTTGATCAATGCTATCTTGGGTGAGGAGCGTGTTATTGCCAGTCCTGTTGCTGGTACGACGCGTGACGCTATTGATACGGTCTTTACAGACAGTGAAGGTCAGGAGTTTACCATGATCGATACGGCTGGTATGCGCAAGTCAGGCAAGGTCTATGAAAACACAGAGAAGTACTCTGTCATGCGGGCTATGCGGGCCATTGATCGCTCAGATGTCGTTCTGATGGTGCTGAATGCCGAAGAAGGAATTCGTGAGTACGACAAGCGAATCGCTGGCTTTGCCCATGAAGCTGGAAAAGGAATGATCATCGTCGTCAATAAGTGGGATACGCTAGAAAAAGATAACCATACCATGAAAGACTGGGAAGCAGATATTCGTGACCAGTTCCAGTATCTGTCTTATGCACCGATTATCTTTGTCTCTGCCCTAACCAAGCAGCGTCTCCATAAGCTGCCGGACATGATTAAGAAAATCAGTCAGAGTCAGAATACTCGTATTCCGTCAGCGGTGCTCAATGATGTTATCATGGATGCCATCGCCATTAATCCGACACCGACTGACAAGGGCAAGCGTCTCAAGATTTTTTATGCGACTCAGGTAGCGACCAAACCGCCAACCTTTGTCATCTTTGTCAACGAAGAAGAACTCATGCATTTCTCTTACCTGCGTTTCTTGGAAAATCAAATCCGCAAGGCCTTTATTTTTGAAGGAACCCCGATTCACTTGATTGCAAGGAAGCGGAAATAGAGTTGTAAAACAGCAATTTGACAAACATACGTTTATATGTAAAAATGAAAGTAAGCATAAGAGCTTGCTTTTCTTTTTTTATGTCGAAAGTATGGTATAATGGTGAGATAAATGTAAGGTGGTAATTATGGCAAAATTAATTCCTGGTAAGATTCGGACAGAAGGAATTGCCCTGGTTGAAAACAATAAGGTAGTAATCCTTGAGGTCAGTGATTCTCTTTTATATGCTCGTGTAGATGAGTGTAATTTGCGCTATAGCTTGGATGATGATGTCATCTTTTGTTATTGCGACTTTTTCCAGAAGAAAAAATACTGTGCCCATCTGGCAGCCTTGGAGTATTATCTGAAAAATGCTCCATCTGGAAAAGATGTGCTAAAGAGTATGGAAGAAGAGGAGTTGACCAGTCAGGAGACCCAAGAGCTGGTTTCTTTTGGAAGCTTGTTCTTGGATAAAGTCTTGCCGGATAAATCCAATCAACAGGTTCGTTATGAGCTTTCGGCTACTGGTCAGGAGGATTCTTATACAGGGCAGTTTCTCTGGAGTCTCCGAATCAGTCGCTTGCCGGACGAGCGCTCTTATGTTGTCCGAGACGTTCTTTCCTTCCTTCGGACCTTGGAAAAGGGCGGGCATTATCAGATTGGTAAGAGTTACTATGAGGCTATTCATTTGGAAGATTTTGATGAAGCCAGTCAAGATTTGCTCGTTTTTCTGCAAGGACTAGTGTCTGACTATCAGGGGCAAGATTCTTCTTTGATTTTCCCAAATGCTGGGCGCAATCTTTTCTTCCCGGCTAGTATCTTTGAAGAGGGAGTTACCTTCCTGATGAATCTGTCTTCTTTCCGCTTAGAGTACAGCCTTTACGACTACAGTGAAGTCTTTTTCCAAGATTTACATGAAGAGGCAGAAGTTTATACTTTCCAAGTGGAAGAGCATGAAGAGCATTTTGAGCTAGTCATTGCTGAGAAGAATTATAAGATGCTTTATGATGGCCAGTTTATTTTTTATGGAGATACCTTCTACCAGCTAAATCCTCAGCAGATAAGACTAATTAAGGCTTTACGGGAGTTGCCTATAGAGCATGATCGGTTGAAGCGCCTGCAATTTGACTTGTCAGAAAGGACTAAGCTGGCTTCCAGTTTGTCTGAGTTTAAAAAGGTTGGTCGGGTAGAAGCACCTGAAAGTATGATGATTCATGACTTTACAGCCAAGTTTGACTTTGACATCGGTCCTGACAAGCGTCTGATTTTGGACACTGTCTTTGACTATGGAGACAGGAAAGTGACGACTCGCAAAGATTTGGAACGTCTGCCTTTTGCAGGTAATTTTGAGCATGAGCAGCAGGTATTTAAGCAAATGCTGCAGGCAGGTTTTGTGGCAGATTTTTACAGTCAGCGACCGCCTCTGAAGCCGGAAGAAATTTATCATTTCTTCTCAGAAGTCATTCCCAATTTTGAGGCTTTGGGCCGTGTCAGCATGACAGAAGAGTTAGAGGCACTGGCACAGACAGAAAGTCCAAGGATCTCTGTCAAGATGAAGGGCGGCCTCTTAGATGTTGGTTTCGATTTTGCTGGCATTGCGCAGTCAGAGATAGACGCAGTTCTTGATTCACTCTTTAAGGAGCAGGACTTCTTTATCAGTAAGTCCGGGCAAGTCTTGATTTTCGATGAAGAGACCAAGGAGATGAGTCGGACTTTGCAGCAGCTGCGGAGTAAGCGGACTAAAAATGGCTTCATTCAGACCAGCAGTCTAGCAGCTTACCAACTGGCAGAGTTTTTTAAGGGCAAGGATAAGGTACAGTTTTCAAAAGATGTGCAGCAGCTAGCCTTTGACCTGACTCACCCTGAGGAATTTCCTCTTCCCAAGCTGCAAGTCAAGGCTGACCTTCGGGATTACCAAGAGACGGGTGTCAAGTGGCTATCCATGCTTGATAAGTATGGATTCGGTGGCATCTTGGCTGACGATATGGGGCTAGGAAAGACCCTGCAGACGATTTCTTTTCTGAGTTCGCGTATAGATGACTCTAAGAAAGTCTTAATCTTGGCGCCATCCAGCCTGATTTACAACTGGAGCGATGAGTTTGCTAAATTTGCTCCGCATTTGGATGTGGCGGTGGTTTATGGTCTGAAAAATGTTCGTGATGAGCTGATTGCGGAGAAACATCAGATTACCATTACTAGCTATGCTTCTTTCAGGCAGGATGTGGAAGAATACAAGGATAACCACTTCCAGTATCTGATTTTGGATGAGGCTCAGGTGATGAAGAATGACCAGACCAAGATTGCCCAGTATTTGCGGGATTTTGAAGTGGAGCATACTTATGCTCTTTCTGGGACGCCGATTGAGAATAATCTGGGAGAACTTTGGTCTATTTTCCAGATTGTCATGCCAGGACTTTTGCCAAACAAAAAGGAATTTTTAAAACTGCCGGCTGAGAAAGTCGCTCGCTATATCAAACCATTTGTCATGCGGCGCAAGAAAGAAGATGTGCTGCAGGAATTGCCTGATTTGATTGAAGTTGCCTATCGCAATGAATTGGCAGATAGCCAGAAGACTATTTATCTGGCTCTGCTCAAACAAATGCAGGACAGAATTATCCATGCGACAGAAGATGAAATCAACCGCAGCAAGATAGAGATTCTGTCAGGTCTTATGCGCCTCCGTCAGATCTGTGATACTCCGAAGCTATTTATGGAAGATTACGAGGGCGAGAGCGGTAAGCTGGAAAGTTTGCGGGAATTACTTGAACAGATACAAGATGGTAATCGTCGTGTCCTCATATTTTCACAATTTCGTGGTATGCTGGATATTATCGAGAGTGAGCTGGACAAGATGGGCATGGAGTCCTTTAAGATTACAGGCTCTACTCCGGCTAAGGAGCGTCAGGACATGACAACAGCCTTCAATGACGGTCAGCGTTCAGCCTTTTTGATCTCCCTCAAGGCTGGAGGTGTCGGTCTCAATCTGACTGGTGCAGACACAGTCATCTTGGTCGACCTCTGGTGGAATCCAGCGGTTGAGGCTCAAGCCATCGGCCGTGCCCACCGTATCGGACAGGAGCGCAATGTCGAAGTCTATCGGATGATTACACGGGGAACGATTGAGGAGAAGATACAGGAGTTGCAGGAGAGCAAGCGCAATCTGGTTTCGACTATTCTTGACGGAGTAGAAGCCAAATCCAGTCTCTCTGTGGAGGAAATTCGAGAAATTCTGGGAATTTCGGCAGAATAGCTTGAAAAATAGCCTGAATAGTTTATAATAATGAAGGATTGAAAGGAAAAAGATATGACTGATAAACAATTTCCTCTGGTGTCAGATGATGAAATCATGCTGACGGAAATGCCGCATATGAATCTTTATGATGAACTGGATCTCATTAGCAACATTACCGGAGACTATACAGACCGTAATTATTTGGAATGGATGCCGATTGTGGACTCCAGCAGGCATGCTCCTATCGCTGCCAGTCAGGCTATCAGAAGACCGCTGCAAAAGCAGTCTGCTTTCAAGGATTTTAAAAAGCCGATTGATAAGAAAGATCCGGCCATTCGTTATGCTGAGCAGGCACGCGAGGAAGCTCGGGCAGATTTGAAAAAGAAGCGTTCAGCGTCTTATCTGACCAGCGACCTTCCGACTAAGGTCCGCAGCAGAAAGCTTCCAACAGCTTCTAATGCGGAAAGACCGAAGCCAACAGCCCCTTTTCAGAAGAATACATCGGGCGAATTTACGAAGTTTGGCGATAGGCTTCAGCAGGATAACTATATTTTGGCAGATATTCAGCCTGAGTATAGCAGCCCTCAGCCACAGGAGCCGGAAGAAAAGCCTAAGAAGAACAATTATGATTTTTTAAAAACTAGTCAGATCTATAATCAGGATAGGGCTAAGGAGGAGCAGTTGAAGCATTCCAAGGCTCAAGAGCTGAATTTGACAGGCTTGGACAGCGAATAAAGCTGGCTTGCTTGATCCTTTTCTGCCTGCATTTTCTGGTGTATAAAGGAAATTGCTGTTTGATTATGTAAATGTAAAATCTATCTGCATATAACATCCGTCATCGGTTGAAGAAGACCGATGCCAGAAGCTGGGACTTATTGATTGGTCCAGCTTCTTTGGTGTTTTGGTGGTGCCTAAAAGTTTGTAATTAAAGGAAATCCTTGCGGGCTGATTAGGGTCTGAGGAGATTTTCCTCTTTTGACTTGCTTTCATGGCCTTATATCATCTTAAGGAGTAATCATGACGAAAACCTATCATTTTATCGGGATTAAGGGCTCTGGTATGAGCGCTTTGGCTTTGATGCTGCACCAGATGGGCCATAAGGTTCAGGGCAGTGATGTTGATAAATATTATTTCACTCAGCGCGGTCTGGAGCAGGCTGGCATTTCCATCCTGCCTTTTGATGAAAAGAATATCCAGCCAGACTTCGAAATCATTGCCGGCAATGCCTTTCGTCCAGATAACAATGTAGAAATTGCCTATGCAGACGCAAACGGTATCAGCTATAAACGCTACCATGAGTTTTTAGGCAGCTTCATGCGTGACTTTGTTAGCTTGGGAGTGGCTGGTGCCCATGGGAAGACTTCTACAACGGGTATTCTTTCCCACGTTCTGTCTAATATCACGGATACTAGCTATCTGATTGGGGACGGTACAGGCCGTGGTTCTGCCAATGCCAAGTATTTTGTCTTTGAGTCAGACGAGTACGAGCGTCATTTCATGCCCTATCATCCGGAATATTCAATCATTACCAATATCGACTTTGACCATCCGGATTATTTCACGAGCCTAGAAGATGTCTTTAACGCTTTCAATGACTATGCCAAGCAGATTACCAAAGGGCTTTTCATTTATGGAGAAGATGAGCAGCTGCGCCGGATTACGTCCAAAGCTCCGATTTACTACTATGGCTTCAAGGAAGAGGGCAATGACTTTGTCGCTCACGACCTCTTGCGTTCTACCAGCGGTTCAGGATTTAAAGTTTCTTTCCGTGGGCAAGAGCTGGGTGAGTTCCAAATTCCAAGCTTTGGCCGCCACAACATTATGAATGCAACAGCAGTAATCGGTCTCTTGTATACTGCAGGTCTTGATTTGAATCTAGTTCGGGAGCACCTCAAGACCTTTGGTGGAGTTAAGCGCCGCTTTACTGAAAAGATTGTTAACGAAACAGTTATTATTGATGACTTTGCTCACCATCCGACGGAAATTATCGCAACCTTGGATGCAGCACGTCAGAAGTATCCAAGCAAGGAAATCGTGGCAATTTTCCAACCGCATACCTTCACTCGGACCATTGCTCTCTTGGACGAATTTGCGGAAGCTCTCAATCAGGCTGACTCAGTCTATCTAGCTCAGATTTACGGATCTGCGCGTGAGGTGGACAAGGGTGATGTTAAGGTAGAAGATCTGGCTGAAAAGATTGTGAAACGGGCCAAGGTCATTGATGTGGATAATGTTTCCCCACTTCTTGACCACGATAATGCCGTTTATGTCTTTATGGGAGCTGGTGACATCCAGACCTATGAATATTCCTTTGAACGTCTCTTGTCCAATCTGACCAGCAACGTTCAGTAGGAGGAGACTTGATGGAAGCACCGATTCGAATCAGGCAGGCCGACTTGAGTGACTGGGAAGAAATTCTTGCAATTCAGCAGCTGAATTTTCCAGCAGCAGAAGCGGCCGGTGCAGAAGTTCTCAAAGAGCGGATTGAGCAGATTCCAGATACTTTTTTGCTAGCAGAGCTGCATGGTCAGCTGGCGGGCTATATTGTTGGACCAGCTATTCAGGCGCGATATCTGACAGATGATCTCTTTAACAAGGTGGGTGCTAATTCTCCAGAAGGTGGCTTTATTGCCGTCCAAAGTCTGTCCGTCCATCCGGATTTTCAGAGGCAGGGGGTCGGAACCTTGTTGCTTGCAGCTCTCAAGGAGATAGCTGTTCAGCAAAATCGAAAGGGCATTAGCCTTACCTGTCATGATGAGCTGATACCTTATTATGAGATGAATGGTTTCGTCCACGAAGGGATTTCTGACTCAACTCATGGTGGAGCTGTCTGGTCTGATATGGTGTGGGAAAATCCCAATTTTAAGGAGAAGTGATGATTATCCGTCAAGCTCAAATGGCTGACTTAGATGCCATTTATGCTATCGAATTGGAAAATTTCAGTCCAGAAGAGGCTGTTAGCCGAGAAAGCCTAGCAGCACATATCCAAACCCTATCTTCGACTTTTTTGGTGGCAGAAAAGGACGGTAAGATTTTGGGCTATCTGGAGGGACCTGTCCGTCCAGAACGTTATTTAAAGGATATTTCCTTTACAGAGGAGATTGAAGATTATGGCCATCTGGAGGGTGGCTTTATCTCTCTGACCAGCCTTTCTATCTCGAAGGATGCTCAGGGGATGGGAGTCGGTCGCAAGCTACTGGAAGCTATGAAAGAAATTGCTATAGCAGATAAACGCCAAGGTATCAATCTGACTTGCCACGACTACCTCACCGCTTACTACGAGAAGCATGCCTTTGTAAATGAAGGTTTGTCACAATCAACTTACGCAGGCGCTACTTGGTTTGATATGGTCTGGGAAAATCCTAGTCTCAAACTGCAAAAAAAACAATAATAAGCTAGAAAATCCTACTCTTATTGCATTTATCTGACTTTTAAGATATAATGTTAGGGATTATGATGAAGGAGGTCAAATTTTTGACTGAAAAATCACAAGACAAAGAGAAGAATCTGAGCTTTAAAGAGCAGATTTTGAAAGATTTAGCTGGAGAAAAGGAAGAACAAACTCCCTCTTCAACTAGCCAGTCAGAAGCGGACTCTGCTTCTGCAAAAGAAACAGCAGCTGCGGACGACTTTGAAGCTAGACCGGCTTCGGTAGATGTTTCCTACAAGGTTGCAGAGAATGAAAAGGCTCATCCTCAGGTCTATGGCCGATTGGATGAGGAAGATAAGAAGCCCAATGAGGTCCTATCTCGGGCTAATCGGGCCAACAACACGGTCAAGAAAAAACGTCAAAACACCTTAGCCCGCAGGATTATGACAACGGTTCTGCTGATTGTCCTACTGGGACTTGTGGTTACAGGAGTTGTCGGCTATACTTATGTATCTTCAGCTCTTAAACCTGTTGATGCAAACGCAACAGAATATGTGACGGTTGAAGTACCAGAAGGTTCAAGCTCTAAGCAGATTGGAGAAATCCTTGAGAAAAAGGGGCTGATTAAAAATGCCCAAGTTTTTAGTCTGTATTCCAAGATTAAAAGCTTTAACAATTACCAGTCTGGCTATTACAATCTCCAGAAGAGTATGGATCTAGATACCATTGCTCGGCAGCTTCAGGAAGGTGGAACGGATACGCCACAACCACCAGTTGTTGGTAAGGTTACTATTCCTGAAGGCTATACGCTGGAGCAGATTGCAGAGGCTGTGACGGTTAATGCAGCTGCAACTTCTAAGAAGACTAGTAAGACACCTTTTAGTAAGGACGATTTCCTAGCTAAGGCGCAGGATGAAGCTTTCATTTCCAAGATGGCGGCTAAATATCCACAGCTGCTGGGCACATTGCCAAGCAAGGACAGCGGAGTCAAGTATCGCTTAGAAGGTTACCTCTTCCCTGCCACTTATAACTATGGTGAGGATGCGGATCTGGAAAGCTTGATTGATCAAATGTTGGGCGCAATGAATACCAATCTGTCTTCTTATTACTCTACTATCGAAGCGAAGAACCTAACGGTTAATGAAGTTCTGACTCTTGCTTCTCTAGTGGAAAAAGAAGGTTCAACAGACCAGGACCGCAAAGATATTGCCAGCGTATTTTACAACCGTCTCAATCAAGCGATGCCGCTTCAGAGTAATATCGCTATCCTTTATGCTCAAGGCAAGCTAGGAAAGAAAACGACTCTGAAAGAGGACGCTGAAATTGATACCAATATCGATTCGCCTTTCAATGTCTATAAAAAAGAAGGGCTTATGCCTGGACCAGTTGATAGTCCGAGCCTATCTGCTCTGGATGCTACCATTAATCCAAGTAAGACGGACTACCTCTACTTTGTGGCAAATGTTGAAACAGGCGCTGTTTACTTCGCCAATACTTATGAGGAACACGCCAAAAATGTTGAGGAGCATGTCAACAGCAAGCTCACTCAATCCAGCAGCAGTTCTAATTAGACTGCTATCATTGCAGACGAGAGAAAGCTAGTGCATTTAGTTCTAGCTTTCTCGGTCCTGCTATATAAAAAAGGGACTGATACAGACTTGTCTCAGCCTCTTGTTTTAGTTTAAAAATAAAAGAAAATAAAAGAAAAGAGAAAAAATGGCTGAAAAAACTTATCCTATGACCCTAGAGGAAAAGGAAAAACTAGAAAAAGAATTAGAAGAATTGAAATTGGTGCGTCGTCCAGAAGTGGTAGAACGTATTAAGATTGCCCGCTCATACGGCGATTTGTCAGAAAACAGTGAATACGAAGCTGCTAAGGACGAGCAGGCTTTTGTGGAAGGACAGATTTCTAGTCTGGAAACCAAGATCCGCTACGCTGAGATTGTAAACAGTGACGCTGTAGCCAAGGACGAGGTAGCTATCGGCAAAACAGTTACCATCCAAGAAGTAGGCGAAAGCGAAGAGGAAGTTTACATTATCGTTGGTTCTGCTGGTGCAGATGCTTTCGCAGGCAAGGTATCCAATGAAAGCCCGATTGGACAAGCTTTGATTGGCAAGAAAACAGGTGATACTGCAACAGTCGAAACACCAGTTGGCAGCTACGACGTTAAAATTCTCAAGGTTGAAAAAACCGTTTAATCGATACCAAAAGGAACTGGCTAGAAGACTGGTTCTTTTTTCGTTTCTTTTAAGACAGAGAGTGTAGGCTAGATAAGAAGAGCAGGGGAAAAATAGAGAAAAGACAGATGGTTATGCTATAATGAGAATAAGCTAGAAAAGTAGGAGAACTGTATGCAAGAGCAAGATATTTATGGGAAATACGGCGTCTATCTGCCCAAGATTTTAGATGATCTTAGTCAGCGTATTCAAGAGGCTAATGATCGAGTCAAGCAGGAAACAGGGCAGAAGCTTTTTGAGCATTTTAATGCACGGGTCAAGCAGGCAGCCAGTATGGAAGAGAAATGTCAACGCAAGAATCTGCCTAGGACGCCAGAGTCAGCCCTAAAAGAAATTCGTGATGCGATTGGGATTCGGATTGTTTGCGGTTTTATCGAGGACATCTATCAGACTATTGAGGTGCTTCGTCAGCTGGAGGGCTGTGAGATTGTTCTGGAAAAGGACTATATCCGAGCTGCCAAGCCCAATGGGTATCGCTCCTACCACTTGATATTAGAGGTGGAGACTCCTTATGAGGATTGTCATGGTCAAAATCCCGGCCGCTATTTTGTAGAAATCCAACTTCGGACCATTGCCATGGACTCTTGGGCCAGCTTAGAGCATCAGATGAAGTACAAGCACGAGATAAAAGACAGCAAGCGGATTGTTCGTGAGCTGAAACGCTGTGCAGATGAGCTGGCGTCCTGTGATGTGACCATGCAGACCATCCGCAATTTGATTCGAGAAAGTGAGTGAGATGATGAAGATTTTATTAGCTGAAGATGAGCAGCAGCTGTCTCGTGTCTTGGAAACAGCGATGACCCATGAAGGCTATCAGGTTGATACAGCCTTTGATGGGCAGGAGGCTGTGGACTTGGCCAAGGAAAATGCCTATGATTTGATGATTCTGGATATCATGATGCCGGTCAAGACAGGCATTGAAGCGCTGAAAGAAATCCGCCAAACCGGCAATACGACCCACGTCATCATGCTGACAGCTATGTCAGAGGTGGATGACAAGGTCACAGGGTTGGATGCCGGTGCAGATGATTATCTGACCAAGCCCTTCTCTCTGAAAGAGCTTCTGGCTCGCCTGCGCTCTATGTCCAGACGGGTAGCGACGTTCACCCCCAATTTGCTGCAGATTGGCCAAACCAGCCTCAATGTCGGAGAACATGAGCTCATTAGCTCCAATTCTATTCGCTTAGCTGGTAAGGAATCTAAAATGATGGAATTTCTCATGCTTAATGCCCAGAAGAGTCTTTCTACTCAGGAAATCTTCCGTCATGTTTGGGCTAATGACGAGGATGAGGATTTGGACGAAGGCTTCGTCTGGATTTATATTTCCTATTTGCGTCAGAAGCTGAAGGCTATTCATGCTGATCTTGCTATCTTGGGTGAGGAAGGCGGTAGTTTCACTCTGGTGCCGCTGGAAGGAGATAGCTATGTTTCGGAAGCTTAAAATTCGGTTCATTCTGCTGGCTTCGGCGGCTATTGTCTGTATTTTGCTGACCATGATTGCTGTCTTAAACTCCGTTCGCTTTCTGCAGACCAACGGAGAAATCCAAGCCGTTCTCAATATTCTATCTGCCAATAATGGAGATTTTCCCAGCGTAGAAGAAACAGCAGAGAGCTTGCAAAACGACCGTATCACCATTGATACCATCTACCAATACCGCTATTTCAGTGTGGTCTATAAGGAAGACAAAACACTTTACTCCACCAACTTAGACCATCTTTCCAATCTATCTAAGGAGCAGGCGCTTAGCTACGCTAACAAAGTGATTAAGGACAGTCGTAGCAGTGGAGTTTTTAAGGTAGGCAGTCAATTTTATTCTTACCAGATAACGCAGGATTCCAAGACCAAGCGCTATTTACTGGTGGTCTTAGATTCGACCAATTATCTCGAAAGCCGCAATGACTTTTTCTGGCTGTCTATCCAGTTGTGCTTCTATAGCTTTATTTTCTTTGTCTTGGTCGTGTCTGGATTTTCCAACTTTGCCATCCGTCCCTATATCAAAAACTATGAAAATCAGAAGCGTTTTATTACTAATGCGGGACATGAACTGAAGACGCCATTGGCAATCATTTCAGCCAATACGGAGCTGCAAGAGCTGATGACTGGCGAAAATGAATGGACAGAAAGCACCAAGGACCAGGTCAAGCGCCTCAGTAATCTAATCAATCAAATGGTCGTTCTGGCCCGTCTGGAAGAGCAGCCAGATGTTACCTTGGTGGATGTGAATTTTTCAGAAGTTGTCAAAAAAGTGGCTGGGAACTTCAAGTCTGTCATTGAGAAGGCAGGCAAGAAGTACGAGATCAAGCTGCAGGAAGACATCCATGTCAAGGCAACTGAAGATGAACTTTATGAATTGGTTAGTATCTTGATTGACAATGCCTGCAAGTATTGTGACGAAGATGGGCAAATTTTTGTCACTCTGACCAAGGCCAAGCGCGGGAAACGAGCCCGTTTGACGGTAGCCAATAGCTATGCGGACGGTAAAAATGTTGATTACAGTCGTTTCTTTGACCGTTTCTATCGCGAAGACGAATCGCACAATCAGAAGCAGCCTGGCTACGGGATTGGCCTATCCATGGCAGAAAGTCTGGTTCGGATTTTCAAGGGCAGGATTTGGGTTTCGTATAAGAAAGGCTTGATTGGCTTTACCGTTTTACTGTGATAGAGTTACCTCGTTCATCAGTTATTGCTTTGTTTGCTGAACTTTTTGCATCAGTTACGCTGATTCTTACTCGAGATCGAGATTAAAAAAATTCTTCTAGTATTAGCTAGAAGAATTTTTCTTTATCTTGACCGTTGCTTACCAGCATTGCGGTTCTTTTTCTTTTTGTTCTTTTGCTCAATACCCGGCTGGGCTTTTGGAGTGACATCTTTAGCCCGGCTAGCTTTTTTCAAGCCTTTAGGAGGATTTTTTTCAAATTCCTCTGCTACCTGTTTTCTCAGGCGAGGTCGAATGATGTAGTTGATGATAAATTGCTGGATGATTTGGATAAATCCACCGACTACCCAGTAGAGAGTAACTGCGGCAGGAGAGAGGAACGAGAAACCAACAATCATAATAGGACTCATATAAGAAGCCTGTTTCATGCTGTTTCTTTGAGTTTCATCTTCGATACCATGCAGAGAGAGCACCGACTGGATATAGTAGAGGATACCGACAATGGCAGTCAAAGCCAAGTCGCTTTTGGCTAGGTCTTTAATCCAGAGGAAAGAACTGCCTGCAACCCCTTGAGTATACTGGGCTGCAAAGAAGAGGGCTGAGAAGAAAGGCATTTGGATGAGCAGAGGCAGACAGCCTATACCGCCAAACATGCTGAGTCCATTTTCTTTTTGGGCAGCCATCAGTTCTTGCTGAGCCTGCATCTTCTCTTCCTGAGTTTCAGCATTTTTGATTCGCTCTTGGATTGGGGCAAAAATTGGCTTAAAGTAGTTCATCTTTTCAGACTGAAGCGTTGCCTTCCAAGACTGATAGATTCCCAGCGGCAGAATGATAATCCGCACGATGAGCGTAACAATGATAATCGCCAGACCATAACCCAGACCTGAATTCTTGGCAAAGAATTGGATACCATCCGCCATAGGCTGACCAATCACGTCCCAGATCAGACCAGAAGGATTACCGGCCTTGTCGCGGCCTACACAGCCAGACAGGAAAAGAAGCGCAGCCAGTCCCATACCGGAGAATAAAAAGCGTTTGAAATGTTTCACGAGTTCATATCCTTTGTTTCTAAAAAATAATACCTATCTATTCTACTGTTTTTTTGCAAAATATACAATAGTTCTGCAGACCTAATTTGAAATTTTAAAGTCAGGATAGGAGTCGAAATTAGCCATAGTCACATCCAAATAGCTGACCTTAGAAAAAGGGGTCGGTCCCTTGCGGATTTCTTGGATAAATTTGGCCATCAGAGCTGGGTCATCAGCCTGAGCCAGAATGCCAACAGTACCGTCGTCGTTGTTCCAGACCCTGCCGGTAATACCTCCGATTTCCAGCGCTAGAGAATAAACTCCCCAGCGGAATCCGACCCCTTGTACTCGTCCTTGGGCTATCATTTTTACTTTCTGCATGGCATCCTCCTTTAGTGAGCGGACCGAGGGGATTTAAGCCCTCAGTATGAGTGCAAGTCTGCTAAATTGTGGTATAATGTTCTTATGAATATTATAACCTCAAAAGCCAATAATGTGGTAAAAAAAGCTAAAAAACTTCATCACAAAAAATACCGCAAGGATTCTTATTTGATCGAAGGCTGGCATTTATTTGAGGAAGCTGTCAGCAGCGGGGCAGAGCTGATTCGGATTTTTGCTTTAGCGGAATACGCAGAGCGATTAGCTGATTTTTCTCAGGTGATCTTTGTCAGTCCGGAGATTTTAGCAGATTTGGCTGATAGTAAGACGCCGCAGGGGATTGTCGCGGAAGTGGCTTTTGAAAGGGAAGAGATACCGGCGGAGTTAAGTGGACGTTATCTTTTCTTGGAGGACGTTCAGGATCCAGGTAATGTCGGCACCATCATTCGGACTGCGGATGCAGCTGGTTTTGACGGGGTTTTCATCTCTCGTTTGTCAGCAGATATCTATAACCTAAAAACGCTGCGCTCTATGCAGGGGAGCCATTTTCATCTGCCTGTTTATCGGATAGATACAGCTGATTTTATTAGGCTGGCTCAGTCTTCCAGTCTGCCAATTTTAGCTTCAACCTTGTCGTCAACATCTATCGATTACAGAGAGGTAGACAGCAAAGAGAGCTTTGCCCTAGTTATGGGCAATGAAGGGCAGGGGATTAGTCCAGAAATGACGGCAGCAGCTGATATTCTGGTCCATATTTCCATGAAGGGGCAGGCAGAAAGTCTCAATGTTGCTGTCGCTGCTGGTATTTTAATCTTTCATTTAAGCTAAAAATCAGAAAAAGAGATATAATAGTTGGCAAGGGAGGTGATTCTATGCCTTACAAAAAGGACGAGGAGTTTATGGCCTATGTTGGGCACTTGATTGAAAAGCCCAGTGTGCAGCGCCTGAAAGAAATTCCCCATCATATTCATTCCAATAGACTTGAACATTCCATCAATGTAAGTTATACTAGTTACAGAATTGCCAAAAAATTTGGCTGGAATGCCCGCAGCACGGCACGCGGTGCCCTACTTCATGACTTATTCTACTATGATTGGCGTGTAACCAAGTTTAAGAAGAGTCATGCTTGGGTTCATCCGAGGCTGGCAGTTCGCAATGCTCGTAAGATTACCAAGCTTAATAAAGTCGAAGAGGACATTATCGTCAAGCATATGTGGGGCCTGACTTTGGCACCGCCTCGCTACAAAGAATCATTCGTTGTGACGATGGTGGACAAGTATTGGGCCGTCAAAGAAGCGACGGCACCTTGGAGACGCAAGGGCAGTAATCGCAAGCTCTTTCATCGAAAGATGCTGAAACCGTAAATGTTTTATTATAAAAGGAGTAACTATGAACCATTCTATTATTCAAGATCAATCAGATATTAATTCTTTCTATGCCAAGATTTATTCTATCGTTGGTGTCGGTATTGGAATCTCAGCAATCGTGTCTCTCTTGATGCTATTTGTCTTTCAAGATGCTATTTATACTATTTTGACAAGATCTGTCTGGATCTATTATGCAGCTATTGCAGTTGAGTTTATCCTTGTGTTGGTAGCATCTGGAACTGCTCGGAGCAATAGCCCAGCGGCGTTGCCTATGTTTTTAGCTTATTCAGCCATCAATGGTTTTACCTTAAGTATTATTATGGCGCTGTATCTTCAGTCAGAGGTTCTCTTAGCCTTTCTGACAACGACCGTTATGTTCTTTGCTATGGGCTTCATCGGCAAGGTGACCAAGAAGGATCTTTCTGGAATGGGCAGAGCTTGTATGGCTGGTTTGATTGGTATTATTGCTGCTAGCTTCCTTAATATCTTCTTGAGAAGCAGTGGCTTGGACTTTATTGTAAGTATCGTTGGTGTCATTATTTTCTCAGGACTTATCGCTTGGGACAATCAGAAGATCCGCTATGTTTATGAGCAGACCAATGGCAATCCAGGGAATGGCTGGGCAATTTCTCTGGCTCTGCATCTATATCTGGACTTCATTAATCTCTTCCTCAGCTTGCTGCGTATTTTTGGAAGAAACAAATAATTAGGCTAAATAAGACTAAAGCATTGGGCGCTTGCCCAGTGCTTTTTGTTTCTCCTATGGATTTATGGTATAATAAAGCCAGCAAATAGAAAGCGAGAATAGTATGAAAACTCCTTTTGTCAGTCGTGAAAAGTTAGCTGAGATTACGGATCAGTTTCCAACACCTTTCCATCTTTATGATGAGAAGGGGATTCGGGAAAGAGCGCGTGCCCTGCATGAGGCCTTTTCTTGGAATCCAGGTTTTAAAGAATATTTTGCCGTCAAGGCCACTCCCAATCCTGCTATTTTAAAAATCCTCAAAGAAGAAGGCTGTGGGGTGGATTGTGCCAGCTATGTTGAGCTGCTCATGAGCCAAAAGCTGGGCTTTGCTGGACAGGATATTATGTTTTCGTCCAATAACACACCAGCTGAGGAATTTCAGTTTGCGCGTGACCTTGGAGCGACTATCAATCTGGATGCCTATGAAGATGTTGCTTTTTTGAAGGAGTCAGCGGGTATTCCAAAGATTATTTCCTGCCGTTACAACCCTGGCGGTGTCTTTGAGCTGGGAACCAGCATCATGGATAATCCAGAAGAAGCCAAGTTTGGTATGACCAAGGACCAGCTGATTCAAGCTTTCAAAGAGCTCAAGGAGTTGGGAGCTGAGAAATTTGGGATTCATGCCTTCTTGGCCTCAAATACTGTCATCAATGACTACTATCCTGAACTGGCCCGTCAGCTTTTTGAACTGGCTGTGGAAGTAGTTGCTGAGACAGGAGTTGAGCTGGACTTTATCAATCTATCTGGCGGTGTCGGCATTAATTATCAGCCTGAAGGTGAGGAAAATGACATTGCGGTCATCGGTCAAGGAGTTCGTCAGGCCTATGAAGCTATTCTAACTCCGGCTGGCCTAGGACAGGTCAAGATTTATACGGAGCTGGGCCGCTTTATGCTGGCGCCTTATGGCCTTCTGGTCACCAAGGTTACCCATAAGAAGCAGACATACAGAACCTATCTGGGAGTGGACGCCTCAGCGGTCAATCTGCTGCGTCCGGCTATGTATGGCTCTTATCACCACATTACCAATATGGTTCGACCTGAGGGTGAGACAGAGATTGTGGATGTTGTCGGCAGCCTCTGTGAGAATAACGACAAATTTGCTATTAATCGCGCGCTGCCCGTCAGCCAAATTGGGGATACACTAGTGATTCACGATACAGGTGCGCATGGTTTCTCTATGGGTTATCAGTACAATGCCAAGCTCCGTTCCAGCGAAATTCTCTTGGAGCAAGATGGCAATGTTCGCATGATTCGCAGAGCCGAAAAACCAGAAGATTATTTTGCGACACTGTATGGCTTTGATTTTGAAAAATAGAGAAAATTTGATATAATGAAGAGCAATGTAAAAATGGAAATAGAGGAGTTCTTGATATGAATGTATTTTTAGAGATTATCTTGATTTTAGCGGCATTTGCTGGAGGCGTGATCTTGGGTATGTATCTGCTTCGTCGGCAAGTTGAGAAAGAATTTGCAGAAAATCCGCGTCTGAATGTAGAAGCAGTTCGGACCTTGCTTAGCGCTAGCGGACAACGGCCAAATGAAGCGAAAGTACAGCAAGTTTACCGTCAAATTATCAGCCAGCAGAAAGCTGCGCTTGCTAAGAGCAAAAAGAAAAAATAATTTTCTAGAGGCTGGCTTTTAATACCAGTAGAGAAAATCTATAAAAAAATGGGGATTTGGAATCGGCTTCCAGTCCCTTGTTTTAGAAAGAAGACCTTATGGATAATCGACCAATCGGTTTTTTAGACTCAGGAGTGGGCGGTTTGACTGTAGTCCGTGAGCTCATGCGGCAGCTCCCCCACGAAGAGGTCATTTATATCGGAGATTCAGCGCGGGCTCCTTACGGTCCTAGACCTGCTGAGCAGATTCGCGCTTATACCTGGCAATTGGTCAACTTCCTCCTGACCAAGGATGTTAAGATGATTGTCATTGCCTGCAATACAGCGACTGCTGTTGTCTGGGAAGAAGTGAAGGAAAAGCTGGATATTCCAGTACTGGGCGTGATTCTGCCGGGAGCCAGTGCAGCTATTAAGTCAACTGCCAGCGGCCGTATCGGTGTTATTGGAACGCCAATGACTGTTTCTTCTGATATCTATCGTCAAAAGATTGAAGCGCTCTCGCCGGAGATGAAGGTGGAAAGTTTGGCCTGCCCTAAGTTTGTACCTCTGGTAGAGTCCAATGAACTTCATTCCAGCCTTACCAAAAAAGTGGTCTATGAAACCCTGCAGCCTTTGGCTAGTCGGGTAGATACCCTTGTCTTGGGCTGTACCCACTATCCCTTGCTCCGGCCTATTATTCAAAATAGGATGGGACCAAATGTGAAGCTGATTGATAGCGGGGCAGAGTGCGTACGGGATATTTCTGTCCTGCTCAATTACTTTGAAATCAACCGCAGTCGGGAAAAACAGGAGCTCAATCACCAATTTTACACAACTGCCAATGCCAAAAGCTTTTCGGAGATTGCAGAAAGCTGGCTGGACCTGAAAGTGAATGTGGAGCATGTAAGCTTATGACAAATAAAATTTATGAATACATTGACGAGAACAATTGGTATATCGGAGAATGGACCCGCTTTCGCAAGGCTGGCTACCATTTCAACGACATCCCATACAGGCTCTTGGAGCATATAGATGCAGAGTTGAGTGAGCTGATTGAGCGGGATTTGGATGAAGAATACAACGCCTTTACCACAGTTGTGGTCAAATACGGCTCACCCATGTCCTATATCCAGTTTGTCCTCAATATGATTAACGACCGCCAGGAGCGGGATTTTAAGGCGACCAGTCATAAGGGGGCTATTCTGATTACAGAAAAGGACTTGCTGCGCAAGGTCTTCTTCCTGTCTAAAGATGGAGTTAAGATGACCGACTTTTTTGGTCAGGGGCAGGAGACCGAGATGGCTGTCGGAGATACCATCTTGATTGCGACTCGCAACGAAGGTAAGACAGCAGAGTTTCGCAAACTCTTTGAGAAGTTGGGCTATAAGGTTGAAAATCTCAATGATTATCCTGATTTGCCAGAAGTGGAAGAGACTGGAACTACCTTTGAAGAAAATGCGCGGCTCAAGGCGGAGACAATCAGTAAACTGACCGGTAAAATGGTGCTAGCTGACGACTCGGGTCTGCAGGTCGATGTTTTAGGCGGCTTGCCTGGTGTCTGGTCGGCTCGCTTCGCTGGAGTAGGCGCGACAGACGATGAAAACAACATCAAGCTCCTGCATGAGTTGGCTATGGTTTTTGATGTCAAGGACCGCTCGGCCCATTTTCATACGACCCTTGTGGTGGCTAGTCCTGACAGGGAGTCTCTGGTAGTTGAAGCGGATTGGCCGGGCTACATTGCCCATGAGCCAAAAGGGGAAAATGGCTTTGGCTATGATCCCTTGTTCTTAGTGGGAGAAACAGGAAAAACGTCTGCTGAGCTGACGATGGAAGAAAAAAATGCGCAATCCCATCGGGCTCAGGCAGTTAAGAAATTAGTGGAGGTATTTCCAGCATGGCAAAGCAAACCATTATAGTCATGAGTGATTCTCATGGCGACCGTGCTATTGTAGAAGAAATTAGGAATCATTATATTGGAAAGGTAGATGCGATTTTCCATAACGGAGACTCTGAGCTTCCTTCTGATGATGAGGTGTGGCAAGGGATTCAGGTTGTTGCAGGGAATATGGACTTTTACGACGGCTATCCAGAACGCTTGGTGACGGATTTGGCGGGGACCATTATTGCCCAGACTCATGGACATCTCTTTCATATCAACTTTTCCTTTCAAAAGCTGGATTTGTGGGCGCAAGAGGTTAATGCAGACATCTGCCTCTACGGCCATCTGCATATCCCAGATGCTCGAATGGAGGGCAAAACGCTCTTTCTGAATCCGGGCTCCATCAGCCAGCCACGCGGCCTGATCAACGAACGTCTCTACGCTAAGGTAGAGATTGATAAGGACCGCTTTAAAGTTGATTTCTATACACGAAATCATGAACTTTATCCAAGCTTGTCCAAGGAGTTTAGCCGATGATTGCTAAGGAATTTGAAGACTATCTGCTGCAACATGAAGAAACTTTTTTGACGCCTGGAGAAAATCTGGCGGTTATGATTGACACCCACAATGTGGATCATGCTATCTTATTGCTTAGCCAGATGACATACTCACGTGTACCAGTCGTGACGGCAGATAAAAAGTTTGTTGGCACGATTTCCCTGACAGACATCATGTCCTATCGCATGCGCCATGATTTGCCAGAAGAGGAATTCATGATGACAGACATCGTCCACATGACTAAAATGGACGACTTGACAGTTGGACCAGATTATACTGTATCAGATGTGCTTCATAAGCTGGTCGACGAGTCATTCCTGCCGGTTGTGGGCGAGGATCAGCATTTTTACGGAATTATTACTAGAAAGTCTATTTTGAAAGCTGTCAATTCCTTGTTGCACGGCTTTAGCAAAAAGTACGAAATTCGCAAAAAATGAAAGAATACATTAGACCGTTTTTAAATCAAAAAAACATCTCAGAAAATTCTAAAATTGCCTATTCTTATGATTTGGAGCAGTTTATTGAGGAAGTGCATGGTCGGATTACCGAGACCAATCTGCGGATTTATCAGGCCTCCATCAAGGATTTTAAGGCGGCTGTTCAGAAGCGGAAGCTCTCAGCAGTCAATCAATTTCTCTACTTCCTTTATCAGCAGCAGCTTATTGAGGAGTTCCACCGTTTGGTCCTGCCCAAGGTGTCCGTATCGAAGGAGCAGGAAAATGAACTGCTGGACCTGTCTGCTTTTTGGCAGGAATCAAGCGTTCCCAGGGGACGGCTGATGGCTCTTCTTATCTTGGAAATGGGCTTGCTGCCTAGCGAGATTCTGCAGGTCAGAGTGGCTGATGTCAATCTTGACTTTCAGGTTTTGAAGATTGAAAAGGCCGGTCAGAAGCGGGTCATCAAGATTCCTGAGAGCCTGACGGTTGAGTTAGAAGACTATCTGACAGGGACATATTTATTTGAGAAAAACGGCAAATCCTATTCTCGTCAATGGGGCTTCCGTCAGCTAGAGGCCTTCTTGATTGAGCAGGGACAAGCCAGTCTATCTGCCCAAAGCCTGCGTGAGCAGTTTATTTTGCGCCAGCGGGAGAAGGGGATTGGTCTCTATGATATTGCCCAAGATTTGGGCTTGAAAACCATGATTACACTAGAAAAATACAGATAAAAATGGATATCAAACTAAAAGATTTTGAAGGCCCGCTGGACCTGCTGCTCCACCTTGTTTCTAAGTACCAGGTGGATATTTATGATGTGCCCATTACGGAGGTCATTGAGCAGTATCTGGCTTATGTGGCCACCTTGCAGGCCATGAAGCTGGAAGTGACGGGCGAGTACATGGTCATGGCAAGCCAGCTCATGCTGATTAAGAGTCGCAAGCTCCTGCCTAAGGTGGCGGATAATGCTGAGCTGGAAGATGATTTGGAGCAAGACCTCTTGAGTCAGATTGAGGAATACCGCAGGTTCAAGCTCTTAGGTGAGAAAATGTCGCTCCAACATGATGACCGAGCGCTTTATTATTCTAAGCCCAAGCTAGAGCTGGTTTATGAAGATGCTGAGCTCCTACATGACAAGTCAACGATAGATCTTTTCTTGGCTTTTTCCAAGGTTATGGCCAAGAAGCAAGAGGAGTTTTCTAAGAGCCATACAACCATTGTGCGAGATGAGTACAAGATTGAGGACATGATGGATGTGGTGCGCCAGCGCTGTGCTGGTAAGAGCCGTCTGGCTCTGCAGGAGATTTTTGCAGAGACCAAGGACATGAATGAAGTTATTACTCTCTTTCTGGCGACATTGGAATTGGTCAAGGTGCAGGAAGTGCAAGTCATTCAGGAAGAAAATTTTGGAAATATTTATTTAGTAGGAAGAGGAAATGAGTAAGTTAGCAGAGATTGAAGCCCTGCTTTTTGTGGCGGGAGAAGATGGACTCAAGGTTCATCAATTGGCAGAAATCCTTTCTTTGCCGCCGACCGGAGTTATTCAGAGTTTGGAGAAGTTAGCTGAGCAATATGAAGCCAATCCAGACTCCAGTCTGACCCTACTGGAAACCTCAAAGACATACAAGCTGGTCACTAAACCAGAGTTTGCTGAGATTCTACGGGCCTATTCACGGGCGCCAATCAATCAAAGTCTGTCGCGGGCAGCGCTGGAGACCTTGTCTATCATTGCCTATAAGCAGCCGATTACAAGGGTAGAAATAGATGACATTCGCGGGGTTAATTCCAGCGGTGCTTTGGCCAAGCTCCTGGCTTTTGAACTGGTTCGAGAGGATGGTAAAAAGGAAGTCATTGGCCGGCCAAATCTCTATGTGACAACGGATTATTTCTTAGATTATATGGGAATCAATCACTTAGATGAGCTACCGATTGTCGAAGAAACAGAGCTAGTTGCTGAAGAAAGCCAGCTCTTTATTGAAAGGACAGATATCGATGAGAATCAATAAATACATCGCTCATGCTGGGATAGCCAGCCGCCGTAAGGCAGAAGAGCTAATCAGGCAGGGGAAGGTCAGTATAAACGGCCAAGTGGTGCGAGAGCTGGCGACGAACGTCAAGTCTGGCGACCGTGTGGAAGTAGAAGGCCAACCTATCTACAATGAGGAGAAGGTTTATTATCTCCTCAATAAGCCGCGCGGGGTCATTTCCTCTGTCAGTGATGACAAGGGACGTAAGACGGTCGTGGATCTTTTGCCTCAGGTCAAGGAGCGGATTTATCCGGTCGGTCGTTTGGACTGGGATACTTCTGGCATTCTCATTCTGACCAATGACGGAGACTTTACGGATGAGATGATTCATCCCCGCAATGAGATTGATAAGGTCTATGTGGCGCGTGTCAAAGGATTGGCTAATAAAGAAGTTCTTCGTCCTCTGACTCGAGGTATTGAAATCGAGGGGCGCAAAACCAAGCCAGCAGTTTATGAGATTATTAAGGTTGATCCGGCGAAAAATCGCTCGGTCGTTCAGCTGACCATCCATGAAGGCCGTAACCATCAGGTTAAGAAGATGTTCCAAGCTGTCGGACTGCAAGTGGATAAGCTTTCACGGACTCGCTTTGGTCATCTGGACCTGACGGGCCTCAAGCCTGGTGAGTATCGTAAGCTCAGTAAAAAAGAAGTCAGCCAGCTGCATACACTGGCTGTAACCAAGACCAAGAAATGATAAAGAAACTGCTCATTGCTCCTGTCCGCTTTTATCAGCGCTTCATATCGCCCGCTTTTCCTCCATCTTGCCGCTTTCGGCCCACCTGCTCTAACTACATGATAGAGGCTATCCAGAGGCATGGTGCTAAGGGAGTTTTGATGGGTTTGGCACGAATTCTCCGCTGTCATCCCTGGTCCCAACCAGGAGAGGATCCCGTACCAGACCATTTCAGTTTGAGAAGAAATAATTCAAGAAAAAAGTCACACTAGATAAGTATCTAGTGTGACTTTTTTATACCTATATTCTCCGAATATTTCCTACCTTCTAGACCAAGTCTTAGGTAAGAAGAGCAGGAGAATTGGGTAAATTTCCAAGCGACCGCCAATCATGGCAAAGGACAGCAATAGCTTAGAAAAAGGACTGAAGATAGAAAAAGTATCCGTCGTCCCAATCATAGGACCGATATTGTTGAAGCAGGATAGAACACCACTGACAACTGTCATGAGATTGTTGTTATCCAGGCTGACGATGAAAATCAGTGCCAGCACGATCAAAACATAGGTTGCTAAATATTTGAGGACCTTGTGCTGGGTATCCTTATCTAAGACTGCACCATTAACATGCATGGTTAGGACCCGATTGGGTGATAGGGTAGAGAGAATTTGATTTTTTGCAATGCGGGAAATGATAATCCCCCGAATAACCTTGAATCCCCCAGCTGTTGATCCGGCCGAGCCCCCGATACACATGAGCAGAAGCAGGATGACCTGAGAAAAGAGGGGCCACTTGACCGTATCACCATAGCCGAATCCAGTCGTTGTGATGATATTGGAGACCTGGAAGAAGGAAATCTCCACACTCTTGGCAAAGCCTTGATAGAGATGGAAGACATTAAAGGCAATCAAGGCAGTGGAAAGAAAGACAATCCAGAGATAGCCCTTAAGCTCTTCATCGCCAAAGCAGGCCTTAAACTTGCGAATCAGCAAGTAATAGTAGAGATTGAAGTTGACCCCGAAAGCCAAGACACCAAAGCTGACCAGATAAGTAATCAGTGAGCTATTGTAGTGAGCGATACCGTCATTGTATACGGTGAATCCTCCTGTACCAGCTGTTCCCATGGCAATCACAAGGCTGTCAAAGAGCGGCATACCCGCTAGGAAATAAAGCAGCGCAAAGATAGCAAAGAGAGCCAGATAGATGATATAGAGGATCTGGGCCGTACTCTTGAGCTTGGACACAACCTTGCCAAAGACTGGGCCAGGAACTTCTGCTTTCATGACTTCCAAGTGGCCATTTTTAGCATTGTCCATAATAGCTAGGGCAAAGACCAGTACTCCCATCCCTCCGATTAAGTGGGTAAAGCTGCGCCAGAAGAGCAGCGAATGAGAGAGAACGCCGACATCGTTGAGAATAGTCGCTCCCGTGGTTGTAAAGCCGGAGCTGACCTCAAAGAAGGCATCGATGATGTCCGGTATCTGACCAGAGAAGACAAAGGGTAGGGCTCCGAAGAAGGACCAGAGAATCCAGCAAAGGGCTACAATCAGTACACCTTCCTTGGCGTAGATATGCAGGTCCTTGGGCTTGAAATAAGAGCCTATGCCACCTAAAACTAGCAGGATAGCCATGGTCGCCCCGATAGAGAGAAAGACTTTTAAAGGCTCACCGTAGATTAGAGCGACGATAATGGGTACAATCAGCAGAGCCGCCTCAATCAGTAGTAATTTTGCCAGCAGGTAGCGAATCATAGATCTATTCATGTGGCCTACCTCGCTAACAGATCGTAAATCTGCGTGATATTTTGCAGCAGAGTGGTCACGACAATTTTATCTCCAACTTGCAGATTGTCATCGCCTGTAGGGAAGATAGCTTTACCTTGGCGGATAATGGCCGCTATCAGTACATCTTTCTTTAGATGAAGCTGAGATAGAGGAATACCAGTCATCTTGTTTTCTTCCTTGATTTGGAACTGCAGTGTCTCGATTTGGCCGTTGGCTACATGGTGCAGAGCTTCTAAGTTAGAGAACTGAGCATTGTAGCGACCACGGATAAAGTGCATAACCGTATCAACAGCGATACCTTTAGGAGTCACGATGCTGGCAAAGTCTTGGTTATCAATGATTTCCAACAAACTAGTCCGG
The DNA here is from genome assembly GCF_030439905.1 of Streptococcus sp. SN3. Taxonomy (NCBI): domain Bacteria; kingdom Bacillati; phylum Bacillota; class Bacilli; order Lactobacillales; family Streptococcaceae; genus Streptococcus; species Streptococcus sp. SN3. Next base: position 95,658 of record NZ_JAQFJF010000004.1, on the reverse strand, counting down.
TTAACCTTGGTGATGTTTTTCTGCACACCCAGATTATTAAGAAACATGGAAGTAATGATATTTTCTTCATCTACACCAGTCAGGGTAGCGATGGCATCAAAGTTATTGGCGCGTTCCTCCAGTAGGATATCCTTGGCAGTACCATCTCCATGGACGACGTAGAGATCAGGAAATTCCTGACTGAAAAAGGTTGCCCGTTCATGGTTAGATTCAATGACTTTGAGCTCGATTTTACTATTCTTGAGAATATTGAGCAGGTAGTAGGCAATCTTTCCTGCTCCGATAATCATCAGGCTCTTAACAACTCTAGGACGCACCATATTGTGGAATTGAACGATGTCCAGGCGGTTACCTGTGACATAGATCTTGTCGCCGGCATCCAGAGTGAAATCACCGTCAGGGATTTCTAAGTGCCCTTTTCTCTCAATAGCGCAGACAATGATATTTCCAAATTTCTTACGGAATTGGGAAATACTCATCTGGCAGAGATTGCTGTCTTCCTTGAGTTTGAACTCCATCAGTGCCACCCGGCCATTGGCAAAGTGCTCTACTGACAGGGCGTTAGGGAAGTCAATGATATTAGCGATGTAGCGAGCAGTTAGGAGCTCAGGATTGACCACCAGCGAGAAGCCTAGGATGTTCTTCTCCTTAAAGTAAGGGTTGGAGTATTCAGGATTACGCACCCGAACGACGGTTTCCTTAGCGCCCATCCGTTTGGCCAGAACAGCTGAAACCATGTTGACCTCATCATGCTCGGTCATAGAGATGAAGATGTCACAGTGACTAACATCCGCTTGTTCTAAGATTTTGAAGTTAGCTCCATTGCCAGCAATACCGATAATGTCATAGCGCTTGGTAATCTGGTTGAGAACAGCCTCATCCTGCTCAATCAGGATAACATCATGTTTTTCAGCCACTAAGGAGCGACAGAGGGCCGTTCCGACCTTCCCGCCGCCAACAACGATAATTTTCATAAGTTTAGATTCCTCCAAAGTATGTATCTATCATACTCTTTTTTCATTTAAATTTCATCTATAAAATACAGAATAGCTTGCTTATTTATAGAATTGCCAATATTTTTTTACCAAAATGGTATCTTCCTGTGATATTTTTAAAAAAAGTACAACTTTTTGAGCATTTTTTATTGACTTGTAGGCTGAAAGTGTTATACTAAATGAGTACCTTCATTGGTTTACCTCAAACCTGTTGTGATGTAAGTTAATGAAGCCTTAACCACGCTGTTTGCTGAGCTTGACTCCGGGCAGTGTGGCTATTTTTTTATCTAAAGAAAAATACTAGGAAAAATATTCTTATTATGAAAAATCATATCGTTCTTTTTGAGCCTCAGATTCCGCAGAATACCGGAAATATTGCCCGTACTTGCGCCGCGACTAATTCGCCGCTTCACATCATCAAGCCCATGGGCTTTCCCATTGATGACCGCAAGATGAAACGGGCGGGGCTGGACTATTGGGATAAGCTGGACATCACCTATTATGAGAGTTTAGACGATTTTATGGAGCAGATGGACGGCAAACTTTATCTGATTTCTAAGTTTGCAGAGAAGGTCTATTCTGAGGAATATTTTGCAGCAGAAGGTTCGCACTATTTTATGTTTGGTCGTGAGGACAAGGGGTTGCCAGAGGAATTTATGCGTCGTCATCCAGAAAAGGCCCTGCGTATTCCCATGAATGACCAGCATGTCAGAAGTCTTAATGTTTCAAATACAGTCTGCATGATTGTTTACGAGGCCCTGCGTCAGCAGAATTTTGCTGGCCTTGAACTGGTACATGAGTATGAAGCGGACAAGCTGAAGTAGCGGAATGAATGTATCTAAGCAGTTAATTTTCCTAATAGATAGAATACTATTGTTGAAACATTTTTAATTACATCAATCAAATTGCTTGCTCTGGCAGGCTTTTTTTGTTATGATAATGATGTCTTCAGGGCAGGGTGAGATTCCCGACCGGCGGTAATTTTTGGCTTGGAAATGTTTTTTCCTTAATGCAAAATCAAGTCCGCGAGCGCAAGCTGATGTGGTGAGATTCCACAACCGACAGTATAGTCTGGATGGGAGAAGACGAGAGGCAGTGAAGCATTCTTGCCGTTTAATCTTTATTTAAGGGCTGAGCCTTATACTAAATAATCATTAGCTGACAAGCTTTTTTCAGTGGCCTTTCCGGCTTCTCTAATTTTTATAAATTGGAGGAACCTGTGATGACAAATACTCGTAAGTTGGCGATTGTAGCAGTTTTATCTGCTCTATCATTTCTACTCATGCTTTATGAGATTCCTTTGATAACTGAGTTTCTAAAGTTGGATTTTTCAATTATTCCGATTTTACTGGCTTTGGTAGTCTTGGATCTAAAAAGCTCTCTAGCAGTGCTCTTGATTCGCTCTGTCTTAAAGCTAGCTTTGAATAATAATGGCGTAGGCACTCTAATCGGTCTACCCATGAATATACTAGCGGTAGCTGTCTTTGTTTGTGCTTTTTCCCTCTTGTGGAAAAAAAGAAATAGCTTATCTAGCTATGTGAAGGCTTCCTTAGCAGCAACACTTGGTCTAACGATTACTATGATCATTCTAAATGTCATTTATGCTGTGCCTCTCTATGCGAGGTTTGCTGGTTTTGATATTAATAAGGCATTTGGTCTTTCCAAGTATCTGCTGACTATGATTGTCCCTTTTAACCTATTAGAAGGAGTAATCTGGGCTCTCGTCTTTTGGCTAATATACAAACTCTTACAGCCCGTCCTAAAACGCTATGAAAAATAAACAATCTTATCTAACAAAGGGCTCTTTTGCCCTTTTACTTTTCGTCATTCTAGGCTACATGGTCAAGTTTTATCCTGAGCAGCTGACCAGCTTTGACACCCCGATTCAGACCTGGTTGCGGGGAGACTTGCCTGCAGCTTTGACGACTTTTTTCAAACTTGTAACCAGTGTGATTGATCCGATGGGGATTATCATCTGGGTTTCAGCTCTTGTCCTTTTTTTCCTTTACAAAAAATGGAAGCTGGAGGCTGCCTTGCTGGCGGGAAATCTGGTCTTACACGGGATTTTGATTAAGCTGATTAAACTCGTTTACCAAAGAAGTCGGCCTAGTATTTCGCATTTGGTCAAAGAAGGTGGTTACTCTTTCCCGAGCGGACATGCCATGGCGACAGCCATTGTTGTTGGGACCTTGATTATTATCGCTCAGCAACGAATTCAGAACCAAAAAATCAAGCGCTTGGTACAAGGTTTGCTCCTGGTCTATATCTTCACTGTTATGGCATCCAGAGTCTATCTGGGCGTGCATTATCCGACAGATGTTATCGGAGGGGCCTTGATGGGCTTTGCCATTCTCAATATCGAATTTCCCTTTTATGACAAGCTGCGCTTTCAGTGGCGTTTCAAGGGAAAGCAGAAATAGCGTTTACTTTGATAAGAATAATCAATAAGAACAGAGTTACAGAGTCGAAAAATCATTTATGGCATAATTCTTGAGTTTTAGAATTCAAACTTAGTTTTGGATTTACAGTTATCATACACTGGCCGTTAAAAAATGACTTATAATTGAATTGTTGAAAAACACCAAATGGACATGGTAAGTAGTTCATTTGGTGTTTTTTTAAGTTTTAAGCATTTTGAATAATATCTTGAATAGATAGCTTGCAAAGTGATTTGAATTTTTTAGAAAAGACTTCAGGAGATTCTGGAATTGCTTGTGTAATCCATGACTTTATAATTGATAGAGTATAATTAACAAGTAATTCTTCGGTAAACTCTTTAGATAAACCCATTTTACTAGACAGTTGAATGTTTTGGCTGATCCAAGTCTTATATTGTTTCTTTAAAAAAAGTTCCCAATTAGGATCAGCTGCAGTTGAATAAAGATATTTTAGCCAGATTCTATTCTCATAAATTAATGGTATTATTTCAGAAGCAAGGTAGTTAATAAAAAGAGCATTATCGGATTCATTTGAACCTGGTACAAAATCTAGCATTTTTGACATTATTCGTTCGTCGATGTCATGATGAATAGCTTCAATTATTTCGTTAGGAGAGTTGAAATGATTTTTATAGATTGTTTGTCTCGCTATGCCTGCTTCTTCTGCAATCTCAGAAAAAGAAAAGTTAGATTTATCAGGATATTTTTCAGAAAGTCGAAAGAAAGCAGTGATAATATTTTCTCGCGTATCTTTGGTCATTGCCGTTATTCTCCTTGTCAGTCAATATGTAGCCTAGTACTTCTAATGTTATTAGTAAAAAATTATTTTAGTCTAAGTATAATTAATTAGATTCAATACTAACAAAAAAATTACAGTTTGTAAAAAATTTTCTAAATTGCTTTTGATTATTCTGTAAAAGCGAGATATTTTGGCTACATTTTGTAAATTTTTGGTACTGGAAGCAGTATAATGAAAATGTTATTATGTAATTTGTATTGTGTCTATGCTCTTTATCAAAATGGGAAATGTTTTCTAAAAGAGTATATGACTGGAAGAATCTTTAGGAATAGAAAGAGCTTTGAACAAATGAGACATAGTCATGAATAAATTAGAAAATATATCTGTAAAAAAACTGTTAGTTCAACTAATTATTCCCTCATTAGTTACAGCAATAGTAAGTGGGTCTTATAATTTAGTTGATGGCATATTCATTGGACAGACCTTAGGGCTTGAGGGAAATTCCGCTAATACATATACATTTATGATATACGCTTTGGTCTATGCTTTTTCAGCTCTAGCGAGTGAAGGAACAGCATCCTTGTTGACAATCTCACTTGGCAAAAAGGATTACAAAAATGCCCGATTAATTTTAGATTCCTCTATCCAAGTTTCTTTAATTTTATCAATTCTACAGTCGATACTTTTGTGGTTTTCCTTAGAAGGCTTATTGATTATTTTTGGGGCACCACAAGAACTGTATCATTATGTTAAGGAATTTTGCCTTACATTTCTTATTGGAGCGCCTATATATTTTGTCTCACACACTCTTTTGTACTGTTTGCGGGCTCAAGGTAAGATTAAAGAAGTTTTACATATCAATGCTATTTCATTTCTTGTGAATGCAGGGACTGGTGCAGTTCTAATTCTTGTACTTCATACTGGTTTTTTTGGATCAGCTTTATCTACAGTTCTGGCTAATCTTGCTGCACTTATCTTGACATTCAGAGAGTACAATGGAAAATCTAACGATTTAAAAATGGATTTGAAGAGCTTATTATTTATTGATAAAAAACTTATCAATAAAATTATTGCAATGGGGCTGCCATTCTTTCTCACAACTGTCATATCTGTGATATTACTGATATTATATAATAGGGTTGCTTTTGATTATGCTGGTACTTATGGTCTTGCTGCTTTATCTATAACTTCTTCAATCTATCGCTATATTATTTCTTTGATGAATGCTATTACAAATGGAGTTCAGCCTGTAATTAGTTTTAATTATGGTGCAAAAAATTATAGTAGAATAAAGCAATCACTTAGTCTTTCACTAATAATCAGCACAATTTTTTCTCTGTGCTTGTTCCTTGTAATTCAAATTTTTGCAGTGCAAATAGCTACACTTTTTAACTCAAGCGATCCGAAATTTATAAAGTTTTCTAGTACAGCCATAAGACTTGTTATGATTTCGTTACCTGTACAAGGAATCATCAATATCGGAACTAACTATTTTCAATATATTTCTTTCTCGCGGATATCTACTTTTTTAGTTATTCTGAGACAGATCATTTTTCAAATACCTTTAGCGTTATTTTTACCAATTTTGTTTGGAATAACTGGCCTATGGTCCTCTTATTTTATTTCAGATTTTTTGATACTTGTGATTATAATGTTTTGGCTAAAATTTATGATGACTAAATTAAGAAAAATTATGGAGGCATAAAATGACCTATATAGAGATGTGTAATTCTTTTAAACGATATAAATCAGGAGACAGCGAGATTGTCGCTAATAATATAAATTTCAAAATAGATAAGAGAGACGATGTATATCTATAAAGAGATAATTTAATTTTATCTATTCTAGGTTCAGTAGTAAATTTTTGTTTAAAAAACATAAAAATGTTAGAAGCATTAAAATCTGTAGATTGATTATATTTTGTTTTATATATTTTTTGAGTATAATTATATCCCTTTTTCTTTATGGAAGAAGGGATTTTTCGAGTCACTGCCGGATTTTGTGGTAGAATGGAATGTATAAAAACTTATAACCTCTTAAACCTTCATTATTGGAAGTTTTTAGAGAGTTAGCTAATCAATAAAGCTGTAGAAGTAAGTTTCGATTACTACCATCGTAGGAACAATCTTGCCATGGAGTGGAGGTTAAGGAGGCTTTACATCTATAAGTGGAATGGAAGTTGCTCGGAAATGATATGAGTACATCATCAATGAAATAGGTTTAATACTATAGCTTCTAAAACGAAGGGTAGTGTTCCGGCCTTTCTGATCAACTTTGTAAAAAGGAGGGCCATTTCCGTTTTGAATCAAGAACTCATTAATGCTGTTTTGGCATTAGTAGATAGCATTCCCTCTGGGCGCGTGGCGACCTATGGTCAGATTGCTCGTTTGATTGGTCGGCCAAAAAATGCCCGCTTGGTAGGGAAGATTCTCAGTCAGTCTGAGCTTTATGGCGGTAAGCATCCTTGCCATCGGGTGGTCAATGCAGCAGGGCGCCTCACACCTGGCTGGGAAGACCAGAGACACTTGCTCTGGGCGGAGGGAGTGGACTTGAAGGCCAATGGCTGTGTGGATTTGAAAGTCTATTTGTGGGAGCGGTGATTTCCTTCTTTCTTTGTGAAAGAGGGAATTTTTGTTTCTAAGCTATTTTTTGTGGTAGAATGAAAGGTATGAAATCTTACAATTCTTTGAATGATTATTATCGAAAACTTTTTGGTGAAAAAACTTTTAAGGTGCCTATTGATGTGGGCTTTGACTGTCCCAATCGGGATGGTACGGTAGCGCATGGAGGCTGTACTTTTTGTACCGTTTCGGGTTCAGGTGATGCCATTGTGGCGCCGGATGCGCCCATTCGCGAGCAGTTCTATAAGGAAATTGATTTTATGCACCGCAAGTGGCCGGATGTTCGCAAGTATCTGGTCTATTTCCAGAACTTCACCAATACTCATGAGAAGCTTGAAGTGATTCGTGAGCGGTATGAGCAAGCCATTAACGAGCCAGGTGTCGTTGGACTTAATATCGGAACTCGGCCGGATTGTTTGCCTGATGAGACTATTGCCTACTTGGCTGACTTGTCCGAGCGTATGCATGTGACTGTGGAGCTGGGGCTTCAGACTACCTACGAGGAGACCTCAGACCTCATCAACCGTGCCCATTCTTATGAGCTCTATGTGGAGACGGTCCAGCGAGTTCGTAGGCTGGCTCCCAAGGCGGAGATTGTCTCTCACTTGATCAATGGTCTGCCGGGCGAAACCCATGAGATGATGCTGGAGAATGTCCGTCGCTGTGTGACGGACAATGACATTCAGGGAATTAAACTTCACTTGCTTCACTTGATGACTAATACCCGCATGCAGCGGGATTATCATGAGGGGCGACTGCAGCTGCTCAGTCAGGAGGAGTATGTCTCCATCGTCTGCGACCAACTGGAGATTATCCCCGAGCATATCGTCATCCACCGTATCACAGGCGATGCCCCGCGAGATATGTTGATTGGCCCCATGTGGAGCCTCAATAAATGGGAAGTTCTCAATGCCATTGAGGCAGAAATGCGTCGTCGTGGCAGCAAGCAAGGCTGTAAAGCAAAGGAGCAGAGATTCGTATGTTAAGACCCTTACAGATGGCCCATGCCTTTTTGGCAGAAGTCGTGACCAAGGAAGATGTCGTAGTGGATGCTACTATGGGCAACGGGCATGATACCCTCTTTCTAGCTCAGTTGGCTAAGCAAGTCTATGCCTTTGACATTCAGGAGCAGGCTGTGGAAAAGACCCGCCAGCGCTTGGCAGAAGCAGGCTTGGACAATGCTCAGCTAATCTTGGATGGTCATGAGACTATGGACCAATACACGGAACATTTCAAGGCTGCTATTTTTAATCTTGGCTACCTGCCTTCGGCGGACAAGTCAGTCATTACCCGACCTGATACGACGCTGGAAGCTCTGGAAAAGGTCTGTCGAGGCTTGGAAAAAGGTGGCCGTGCAGCGATCATGATTTATTACGGGCATGAAGGTGGTGAAGTTGAAAAAGATGCGGTGCTAGACTTCGTCAGTCAGCTGCCTCAGCAGGACTTTACCGTTGCCCTCTATAAGACTATCAATCAGATTAACAACCCGCCTTTCTTGGTCATGATTGAGAAATTGAGAGAAGGAACTTGAGATACAATAAGGATACAGAGAGAAAAGCCAGACAATAGGAGCTTTCAGTACTGTATCCTTATTTTTTAAATTGTGACACTCAAATAAATAGGTCTAAAAGAAGAGAATTATGATGTGTGTAAATTTAAAGTCTTATATTTTCTTACAAAGAAGATATAAGACTTTTGACATCTTTTAGTTTATATGATAAGCTATGACTGTAAAACCAAAAAACGTCACAGAGTTTTCAGGAGGAAGTTATGGCTACTGCTTTTACTACTGAAGAAAAGGAAGTAATTAGAAAGAAATTACATAAAGTTGCAAAGGAATGCCTTCAAAGATATGGGGTTAAGAAAACCACAGTTGACCAAATGGCAGCAATGGTAGATATTTCCAAAGGTTCTTTTTATAATTTTTATTCCTCAAAAGAAATGTTATTTTTTACGGTCTTAGAAGAATATCAAATAGATGTTATGAATCGCCTGACAGAACAATTAGATATGGAAACCAAGATAGATACAAATCGTCTGGTAGAGTTACTTTATGATTTTTATCAAGATTTTCGCTATTCATTTATGTATACTATATTTAAAAATCATGAAATGGAATTACTCGTAAGAAAATTGCCAAAAGAGGCGATAACAAATCATCATCTGATAGATGATAGGATGGTTAAAAAAATTGTATCCCGAATCAACATTAGAGAAAATGTATCAGTAGAAATCGTCTCTGCTTTATTTAGAACGATTGCTATGACTATATTACACATCGAGGAAATCGGTGAAGAACAATTTGATACTACATTGAAGTTAGTCATACAAGGAGTTGTGGAACAAATTACTAAGGAGGATAGGTAATGGTGAAAGAAGCAATTAGAACCGCAAAGCTTTCTAAAAGATATGGAACAAAAAATGTTGTCAACAACTTGAATCTATCAATAAAACCTGGTGAAATAGTAGGGTTTTTAGGACTGAATGGTGCAGGGAAAACAACGACGATGAGAATGATGCTAGGATTGATAAAATCTACATCAGGAGAATGCTATATTCAAGGAAAAAAGTTAGATCTGAATAATTTAGAACTTCGAAACGAAATAGGTTATATTATTGAGACGCCTTATTCTTATCCGGATTTAACGGTGAGAGAAAATTTAGAAATCGTTGGTAAATTAAGAGGGGTTAATAAAGATAATATTGACTGGGTAATTGAAAAATTAAAACTAAAGCAATATGAACATAAACAGGAGAAGCATCTTTCTTTAGGAAATGTTGCGCGTTTAGGAATTGCAAAAGCGATTATTCATAAACCTAAAATTCTAATTCTTGATGAGCCGACAAATGGATTAGATCCTTTTGGAGTTATTGAAGTGAGAGAACTGTTAAAGGAATTGGCGAATCATCTAGGTACAACTGTTCTTATTTCAAGTCATAATCTAGAGGAAATATCTAAAATTGCTACTAGGATAGTCATTATACATGAGGGCAGACTTATAAGAGAAGTTGAAAGCAATGAATTAGAGCAGTACTTAGAAAAGAAGTTACTAGTAAGTGGTTCTAATAATAAGGCTATGAAAGAAGTATTATCTAACCAGGGCTATCATGTAAACATTCAATCAGACACAGAAAATAATATCAATTTCTTAGAACTAATTGATACAAAATCTGTGGAATGCCCGGAAGATATTGCCACATTGCTAGTCCATGCAGGTTATCCACCTAAAACACTGATTGTTGAAAAAGAAGATTTAGAGCATTATTTCTTAAGAATACTGAATGACTATAATGGAGGTGTTTCGAATGAAAAAGCTTAGTTCCTGTATTTTAATTGAATGGAAAAAGTTAATAAAATCAAAACTTTCCATCGTAACTGCTTGTTCTATCTGTTTAGTTCCTTTTATTGTTGGGCTGTTTGCAACTATGATGAAATATCCAGAGAATTTCAAAAATCTTAGTTTGATTTCTGCAAAAATGGAAATGATGAGGATAACAGACTGGTCGTCGTACTTAATGACCGTATCACAAGTCATTTCTGTTGGGGGATTGCTCATTTTTGGATTTACAGCATCTTGGGTTTTTGGTAGAGAATATTCTGATAAAACGATGATAGACCTATTAGCACTCCCGATAAGAAGAGATACAATCGTATTATCCAAGTTTATCGTTATCGCTCTATGGAGCTATATTCTATCAATTTTTGCACTTTTATTGGGATTATTAGCTGGCAATCTGATTGGACTTGAAGGCGGTAGCTTAACGGTGATTTTCAAAGGTGTACTTACTTTTGGTTTTTGTACTACTCTTACAATCATACTCTCTACTCCAGTAGCTCTTTTTGCTTGTTTAGGCCGGGGATATTTGTCACCATTGGCATTTATCATTTTTACTATTATTTTTTCTCAGCTTGGTTCTGCTCTTAACTTTGGGAAATACATTCCATGGGCAATTCCTGCACTCGCAAGTGGTATTGCAGGAAAAGCACTATTGAATTTTGGGAGCATTGTCAGTTTATTTGGGGTAAGTATTCTAGGTCTTATCGCAACAATAGCTTGGTGGAGGTATGCTGATTACGATTAAAATGAAGTGATGAAAATGCTAATAACACAAAACTAAGTCTTATTCATTTCCATTCAAAACAACCCCTCCTGTTCAGATTGAAAAACAAGAGGGGTTATATTATGACAATCGAAAGTTTTGGGGGAGAGGGGACTATGTGAATATCGTTGGCCTAAATGAAAAGATAGTTTCTAATATACGTGATTGGGAAAAAATGACCTTGTCTTTGATAAGTTAAGTGTCAAACCGTTCTCAGATGGCAGTTTTAGAATAAGATAAAAGCCTGTTTTTACGGGCATTAGTCAAACGAACATAGCATTGCCCCGAGCAATGTTCAGCGAACTTCTTTAGACGTCGCTGGAGGGAAATTGCATATAGCCGGTGTACAAGTTACCTGTTTTCACGGGTGGTTATGACTTCTCAAAATAAGCAAAAAAGCAGTAAACCTTTGTGATTTACTGTTTCTCAAATCGTTATATTCAATTATACAAACTGAGATTTAGATTTTAACCCTTAAGGAAAATAAAATGAGCTATTCTCCTGAAGCATGTTCTATAATATTATGGTTTAATGCAGAGTGTAGCTATATAGTCATTTCCATAACGTGATAATCTATGTCTTTTGTCACACGATTCATAAAAATCTATCATAGCGAGACCATTTTTAAGTTGTCCTCTAATCTGACTTTCTAAGGTATGGCTAAATTCATATCCATATTCTGGATTTATGATTATCTTGCCTTCCTCTTCAAGCTCTTTTGAATTAAAAGGTATTGAAAACTTTAAAAGTAATTCCTCATCAGGCTTGTCCCATACAATGTCAGCATCATACATGTATATCCAAGGGTTCATAAATCCGACCATTAACAGTCCTCCCTTTTTCAATACTCGAGAGGCTTCTTTATACATATTTTCTAAATCTTCTATATATACATTTGAAACTGGATTAAAAATAATATCAAAGGTTTCATTTTCAAATGGAAATGATTTTGTCATATCGCCTTGAATTGTATTGATTTTTAATCCTTCTCTTTTAGCAACCAACTCATCTCTTTCTAATTGTGATTTAGAAAAATCCATTATGGTGACATCATAACCTTTTGCAGCAAAAACGGGTCCCTGCTGTCCACCACCACAAGCTAAACCTAATATCCTTTTTCCGTTGGCTTTTTCAAACCATTCTGTTGGAACTTTTTTCCCAACAGTTAATGCAACAGAAATTGGATTATTTTTAACTTCTTCTAATTCTTCATGTGTCAATGGCTCAGTATAGTCATTTTTTACATTATTCCATCTATCTTCATTTAATTTTATATAATTGTTCATCTTATAATTTCCACGTAATTTTATATTATTTCGATTTAAGTTGAATAGGTTGCCATTACATTTTTCTCACCTCTACAAATTTCTAATTTCTTGAACTATTTTAATCTTGCTTTAATTTTTAATTTTTATTTTATTTGAAACTTTAATTTGTTATGTTTCAAATACAGCACTTTTATAAATTTACAATCTCTTTTCATGTATCAATTTATGTTCTTTGCTGTTCATATAATCTTTATGTTTATGATTATGATTATGCTTTTCCTCTAATATAAAATGACTATGCTCATGTTCATGCGTGATAATATGAGTATGTGTTTTCCCATCATGCGTGTGAACAATTATGTGAGAATGACTATGACTGTGACGTTTAACCATTGTATCATATGCAACAATTACGCTGCCGATTATCATAAAAACAAGACCAATGAAATATACCAAAGTAAGTTTTTCTCCATTTACTATAAATGCTAAAAAAGTTCCTACAAACGGAGCTACAGCATAATATGCACTAGTTTTTGTAGCACCTAAATCTCTTTGTGCTCTGATATACATAAAAATACTGAGCCCATATGCCACAAATCCAAGTAGCAAAGCAGCCATTATATATTTCATTTCAGGAATTCTTTCTCCCAAAATAAGGGCGACTATAAATGCACCGCTACCAGAGAAAAAACCTTTTAGTAAAACAATCTCATAAGTACTTTTATCTGAAATTTTTCTAGTGCAGTTATTTTCAAGTCCCCAACAGCAAGTTGCCAGTATAACAAACAATGAACCTAATGAAAACTTGAAACTTTCAGCCCCTTCAAATGAAAGAACTATACTTGATATTGTGATAAATCCAATAGCAATCCACAACTTTGATGTTACTTTCTCCTTAAATATCAAAAGAGCAATAATTGTTGTTGCTACAATTTCAAAGTTACCTAGCAGTGAAGCATTTGAGGCTGAACCAATATTTATACCAATCATAAGGGATATAGGTGCCGCAATATCAAGGACAATCATTCCAACAGTATAAGGTAAATCTGCCTTATTTAACTTTTCATACTTTTCTTCGACTTTCCTATGAAACAAGTACATAATACCTACACCTGTTCCAGCTCCCAAATATAGAAAAGATGCCATCAATGTCGGTGGAATCTTATTTAAAAGCACTTTAGAAAATGGTGTATTTATTGCATAAAAAATAGCCGCAAGCAATGCTAAAATTACCGCTATAAATTTTCTGCTTTTATCCATATTTAATAAATCAACTCCTTTTAGATAAATTCTCAATTTAACGCACTGTAGATGATCCTCATTTCACATGCTACATCTGAAATGCTGTTATCCAAAAACATATTCCGGCTATAAGTGAAATCGGAGTCATAACATATTTTTCTTTCTTACTTTTTGAAATCATGTTCATAATCGTATTCAAGGATAGGTAAGCGGCAAAGAAGAAACAAATATATTTAGTAACCTTGAAAGACAGCCACAGGGGAATAAAACCTCCGGATTGCAAAATAATGATCACGGCAAAAATTTGAATAGCTACCGAAATGACTGCCGCAAGTCTAAATTTCTTAGGTAAGATTTTATGTTGTCCACCCATTGTAAATTCGCCCAAAGGCAGACCGCAAGCAACAAGAACTGTCATAATTGCTATAATTCCAAATAATACTGCACCTAATATTGAAAACATAAATCACTATTCTCCTTTCGTAAAATACAAAATATTTCAGTTACAAATTCAACTTTGTTTCACTTAATATTCCTATAAAATTATAAGGAATTCTTGTCAAGTGTTCAAGTTTTATAGGTCTTTCTCAAGTTGGTCTTTTGGCTCACCTTTTCCTTTGTTCTTCCACCAATCGCTCAGGTCGACTAAGGATTGAGCGGCGGAAGGGATGAGAAGGAGGACATAGATATAGACATACTGGCTCTTGGTTTCCCAGAAGAAGTGGAAGAGGCCGCCCCCTAATAGAAAGATGAAGGGATAGAGGTCAAAAGGCGTCAGCTTTTCCTCGGCGACGAAAAATTTATGCAGGATAAAGAAACAGGAGAGCAGATAGATGCTGGCTAGCAGGGTCAAGAGCAGGAAATTAACAATCTGATAACCTTTTCTTTCCTCATAAATGCTGCGTAGGATAGTTGGTTTCATGTATTGTTGGCGCTCAATCTGAGGTCCAGTCCAAATAGACTGAAAAGTTGGCTCAGTCCAGGTCGACTTGACCTTTTCGTAGAAGAATTTCAGCGCATAAGCCGGATGCTTACTGAAGTGAATCAAAATGTCCTTCAAATCCCGAGTGGCCATTTCTGTAGCCAATTTTTCATCGTATTTGTTGCGCTTGAGAATCTTGGTATTGTAGGCATCGTACCAGCCTCCCAAGGTCTGCCGATTGGGATCATCCCGCAGGCCCATAGTGATGTAGGCGATTTTTGGGGTACCGACACCAATCTTGCCCCCAATCAGCTGCTCATAGTAGGCCGTCAGACCCTTGTTTGAAAGGACGATACCGGCTAAAATCAGGATGATGGCTAAGGGTTTCTTCCAAGACCATTTATAAAAGATGGACAGGAAGAAGACTCCAATCAGCATGATGGCAAAGATGATGTAGTTGTTGCGCAGGAGGCAGGCCAGACTAATACTGGCCGCTCCCAGCAAGGCATAGAGTAAATTTCCTTTCTGATCCAGCTTGATAAAAGCATAGAGACTGAGCAGACAGAAGAAGAGCCCGGGAATGGTACCGTAGACAAAGAGGATGAAAAAGAGTTGTGGTAGAAAGAGAAAGGTCAGCAGAATCGTGTATTTCTGGATCATTTCTCTGGCATTGAGGAGAGCTGTAATCTTATAAATCAAGAAATGACTGAGTAAAGTCCAGCCGACATTCATGCTAAAGGCAAATTGAGTCGTCGGAGAAATAAAAGTATAAAGTCGCTCCAGAGTCATCAGTCCTAGCTGATGGGGATTACGATACATGTAGCTTCCGACGGTTGTCAGCGAGCTGTAATCTCCTCGGTTAAAGGCTAGGGCTGCATTGAAAACGTGCTTGGCGTCAGCTCGGATGCGGCCATCGTAGGCCGTTATCAGAAAAATCGCTGCTGCTATAAAGATGAGGGACAGAAACCAAAAAAGATGCTTGGTCTGAACCTTTTCCAACAGAGGCCGGATTAAAAAGAGGCTGAGGAGAAAGAGCAGGAGAATAGGGTAGAAATACCAAGGATTACTGACGAATTGGACTCCTTCAGAAATTCTCAAAGGTATGTAAGTATGGGACAGCAGAATCTGCCCTGACAGGAAAAGCAAGGCAATCGCAGTCATGGTCAGAATCAGGAAGTAGCCTAGGTTGAAGATGGTATTAGAAAATTGCTTCATGAGGACCTGCCCTCCACCTTGACGAAATAGCGGTCTTCTCCCAGCTCAATCAGCTCGACTGGCTGGGGATAAAATTGATTCATGACCTCTTTTTGAAGAATGTCTTCTTTAGGACCTTGGGCTATGATTTCTCCTTCTTTTAGGAGCAGGACATGATCCATAGCAGCAGTGATTTCCTCTACATGGTGGGTGACATAGAGGATGGTTGGAGCTTGGTCCATCTGTGTAATCTTACCAATCTGATCCAGCAGGCGCTCGCGGGCAAAGAGATCCAGACCGCTGGTCGCTTCGTCTAAGATAAGCAGTTCTGGTTTTTCCATGAGACTGCGCGCAATCAGCAAGAGCTGCTTTTCCCCTTGAGACAGACTGATGTAGCTTCGGCCAATCAATTCTTGCCCGCCAATGGAAGCCAGCATTTCCCTAGCTTGGTTCAGCTCAGTTTGCCCGTAAGGAGCGTAGAGAATACTGCTTTTATACTTGCCTGTCAGGACGATTTCTTCAGATGTGAGACGGCTGGGCAGGCGTTCAGCAATGAAGGAGCCAACTACTCCAATCCTAGTTCGCAGCTGAGGAATGTCGCCGGCACCAAATTCCGTACCGAGAACCGTCACCTTGCCCTTAGTCTTCCAATGCTCAGCCATGAGCAAGCGCAGGAGAGTAGACTTTCCAGAACCGTTGAGACCGAGGATGGCCCAATGCTCCCCTTTTTTTACCTGCCAGTTGAGATCTTTTAAGATGGTTCGGCCTTGTTTAGCCAAGCTCACATTTTCCAGTTTGATAATCTTTTCCATTTTTACTCTTTCTTTCGTTAAATCTCCTTTATTATAACAAAATTTATGGTAAAATAACTGATAGGAGGAGTCAAATGTTTCATAAAAGTAAGCTGATGTTTTGGACCAGTGAGGTCCTTTTGCTAACGATTATTTTCTTTATCTGGCGCCAAATGGGGGATATGATAACCCCGATTGTTAGCGTTGTGAATACCATCTTGATTCCCTTTCTTGTGGGAGGATTTCTTTACTATATTACGAATCCGCTGGTGAAATTTCTCCAGGAAAAGCTCAAAATCAACCGAATGATTGGGATTCTAATTACGCTCAGCCTTTTATTTGGTTTGATTGCTTTGGGTGTTATTTATCTCTTGCCGATTTTGATTAATCAGCTGAGCAGCTTGATTAATTCAACGCAAGGCCTTTATTGGGAAATTCAAAGTTTTGTCAACCAATTATCTAAAAATCCGCTCTTTCGAAATCTGAATATCCAGTCCACCATCCAGCAGCTCAACCTGTCTTATGTGGACATTCTGCAAAATATTCTCAATAGTGTGACCAACAGTCTGGGCAGTGTTCTGTCAGCAGTTGTCAATACGCTGATGATTTTGATTATGACGCCGATTTTCTTGGTTTACTTCCTCATGGACGGCCATAAGCTTTTGCCCATGCTGGAGCGGACAGTCCTCAAGCGCGATAAGCTCAATATCTCCAGCTTGCTGACCAATCTCAATGCTACTGTTGCCCGCTATATCAGCGGGATTTCAATCGATGCCCTGATTATCGGTGCTCTGGCCTATATTGGCTATAGCGTGATTGGGCTCAAGTACGCTTTGGTCTTTGCTATTTTCTCCAGTCTGGCTAATCTGATTCCTTATGTAGGACCGAGCATCGGCTTGATTCCCATGGTCATTACGTATGCCTTTACCGATCCTCAGAAGATGGTGGCAGCCTTGATTTACATGCTGATTATCCAGCAGGTAGATGGCAATATCCTCTATCCCCGTATCGTTGGCGGTGTGATGAAGGTCCATCCTATTACCATCATGGTGCTCTTGCTCTTATCCAGCAATATCTATGGTGTACTGGGGATGATTGTGGCAATCCCGACCTATTCTATCCTTAAAGAAATCGCCAAATTCCTAGCAAATCTCTATGACAATCACAAGGAAGCCCAGCAGCAGAAGAAGAACGAAGAGTTTGGGATTATTAATAAATAAGTATGAGTTTGGAAATCGATTGATTCCAGAGTCTCAAGACCAGAAAATAAGACGGAAGAAGGGCCTCCCGTCTTATTTTCATTTCCTGTGCACTAAATTTAAAAATATGATATAATCAGATTTACTTATACATTTCGAGGAGAAAGAATCAATGGAAGACCCTGGCAGTCAGAATATTTTATGGCAAGCCTTACTACTGTTTATATTGACTTTGTTAAATGCCTTTTTCTCAGCAGCTGAGATGGCAATGGTATCGCTCAATCGGGCGCGTGTGGAGCAAAAGGCTGAAGAGGGTGACCTCAAGTATATCCGGCTCTTAGCTGTCTTAGAAAGCCCCAATAACTTCTTATCAACTATTCAGGTTGGGATTACTGTTATCAATATCCTGTCTGGGGCCAGTTTTGCGGATAATCTGGGGAAACTGTTCTCTTCTTGGATGGGAAATTCCGAAACAGCACGTGCTATCGGAACTTTCTTGGCTTTGGTCTTATTGACCTATATTTCTATTGTTTTGGGTGAGCTTTATCCCAAGCGCATTGCCATGAACCTGAAAGACAATCTAGCTGTGCGGGCTGCTCCGGTTATTATTTTTCTTGGCAAGATTGTCAGCCCCTTCGTTTGGTTGCTGTCAGCGTCGACTAATCTGCTGAGTCGGATAACCCCGATGAAGTTTGATGATGCAGACGAAAAAATGACTCGGGATGAGATTGAATATATGCTGACCAATAGTGAGGAGACCTTGGATGCAGATGAAATTGAGATGCTGCAGGGGATTTTCTCTCTGGATGAGCTGATGGCGCGTGAACTGATGGTGCCGCGGACGGATGCCTTTATGGTGGACATTCAGGACGATACCAAAGAAATTATCGAAAGCATTCTCAAACAGAGCTTCTCGCGGATTCCCGTTTATGATGGGGATAAGGACAATGTCATCGGTCTGATTCATACCAAGCGACTGCTTAATGAAGGATTCGTCAATGGTTTTGACAATATCGTTCTGCGTAAGATTCTGCAGGAGCCACTCTTTGTACCGGAAACCATGTTTGTCGATGATTTGCTCAAGGAGCTACGTAATACGCAAAACCAAATGGCAATTCTCTTGGATGAGTATGGCGGAATGGCTGGTCTGGTCACACTTGAAGACCTCTTGGAGGAGATTGTCGGTGAGATCGACGATGAGACAGACAAGGCTGAAATCGAAGTCCATGAAATCGGCGAGAATACCTACATCGTATTAGGAACCATGACCCTCAATGACTTTAATGAATACTTTGAAGTCGAAATCGAAAGCGACGATGTGGATACGATTGCTGGTTATTACTTGACTTGTGTGGGGACTATTCCAGATCCGAAAGAACGCATTAGCTATGAAGTCGAAAGTCAGAATAAGCAACTCATTTTAACCAATGACAAGGTAAAAAATGGCCGTGTTACGAAGGTTAAGGTTGAAATTTCAGAAATTGTTGAAGAAGCAGAAAAGGCTGAGAAATAAACTCAGCCTTTTAAGTTTCCTTCAAGTTTTTTATAAGTCTGTCTTAAGTTTCTGGGATTATACTAATAGCATCAAAATAGAAATGAGGACAGTCCAATGACATCTAAAGTTACTCTATATGATAAGCAAGTATTGACATCCTCACAGGCGCAAAAGTAAGAAAGGAAGTAATAAGAATCAGTAACGTTTAAAAAGCAGCAGAAGCCCTTAACTAATTTTTTCATATAAATCTCCTAAAACAAGTAAAAAGAATTTTGAGGCTCTTTGTCGCTCCAAAACAAAGCAGCCTTAGACTACTCATAAAAGAAACCACCTCTGCCAACTGGAAGGCAGAGGTGGTTTTGTGGTCTGGATGGAAATCAAGGTTATTCTTTCTGACGCTTAGCGAAATCCACAAAGCGAAATTTGTCAAGCTTGTGGCGGCTCTCGGTATATTGAAACTGGCGGCCGTCTGCCAGATAGACCTGAGACTTGACAGAGACGACCTGCTGGTCCTTGCCTAGGTCCATGAGAATCTTGTCTCGGTCATTGGCGTGGTCAATGGTAAATTCCTTCTTGGCATAGGCGATGTTGAGCTTTAAGTCATTTTCCAAATAGGCATAAATGGACTGCTCAGCGATTTCCCTTGTCAAGTCAGGGACGATGCCCTTGTCTAAATAGTCAATATCTAAGACAGAGGCGACTTGGTCTACAACACGCTGACGGACGATTCGCCAAACCAGTCGGTAGGGCGGGAAACCAGTGATGTCGGACAGTTTCTGATCCACGGTAATCTTTTCCAAGCTGACAACATTGGTTTTGGACTGCATATTATTCAGCTTGACTACCTCTTGATAGCTGGTCAGCTTAGACACTGGAAAGTCGAACTGTTCCTGCTTGATGATTTTGGAACCCTGTCCGCGAACCTTTTCAATCAATCCTTCTTCCTGCAGCAGAGCCAGAGCCTTGCGCACAGTGTCGCGGCTGACCTGGTAGTCTTCTGTCAGCTGGTGTTCGCTGGGCAAGAAGTCTCCGACTGCATAACGTTCGTCTAAAATATCTTTCTCAATCTGTTTGAACAATTGTTTGTATTTTTTCATCATAAACTCCACTTGTTTTCTTTTTCGCATACAACCTAGAAAATTTTATCAAAAATGAGGGCTTTTTTCAACAAACAACTTGCCTACATCTTTGAAATCGATTACAATAATTTGTAGAGATGTGTTGAAAAACTAACTCGTAAAAAATATAAGGAGAGTGCTGGATTCTCATTCAGCCAGTAGTCAAATGGGAAAATTTGAGAAGGAAGCCAAAGATCTGCTAGACGCAATCGGCGGCAAAGAGAATGTCACAGCAGTTAGCCACTGTGCAACGCGGATGCGCTTTGTACTTGGCGATGATAAAAAGGCAAATGTCAAGGCCATTGAGGCAATCCCAGTGGTCAAGGGAACTTTCACAAATGCTGGGCAATTCCAAGTTATCATTGGAAATGATGTGCCAATCTTTTACAATGACTTCACTGCTGTATCAGGTATTGAAGGAGTATCAAAAGAAGCAGCCAAGTCTGCTGCCAAGAGCAAGCAAAATCCCCTTCAGCGGGTTATGGCCACTCTGGCGGAAATTTTTACACCCTTGATTCCAGCCTTGATTGTCGGAGGGTTAATCCTTGGCTTCCGCAATGTTCTTGAGGGCGTGCATATTGAAGCTTTGGGTAGAAAGATTGTTGACGGAGTTGCACAAGTAAAAAATGGACAGCCGGTTTATAATACAATTGTTGATGTATCTAAATTCTGGAGCAATGTCAACGACTTTCTTTGGCTGCCGGCACAAGCAGTCTTCCACTTCTTACCAGTGGGGATTACTTGGTCTATCTCCCGTAAGATGGGAACCAGTCAGATTCTTGGGATTGTCTTAGGGATTTGTTTGGTTTCTCCACATTTGCTGAATGCTTATGATGTAGCCAATACCTCTAAAGCTGTGATTACTAAAGACTTCACTTGGTATTTTGGGATACTTGAGTTTCACAAATATGGTTACCAAGGTCAGGTCATTCCGGCTCTCTTGTCTGGTCTGTCTCTCTCATACTTAGAAATTTTCTGGCGTAAACGGATTCCGGAAGTGATTTCTATGATTTTTGTTCCTTTGCTTTCTCTGCTTCCAGCTCTGATTTTGGCCCACACGATTTTAGGTCCTTTTGGCTGGTGGGTTGGACAAGGCATGTCTAAGTTTGTATTTCTTGGTTTGACAGGATCGTTCAAATGGTTGTTTGGTGCAGTATTTGGTGCTCTTTATGCTCCGTTTGTGATTACAGGTCTTCACCATATGACCAATGCCATTGATACACAGTTAGCCAATGATTATGGTGGAACAGCTCTTTGGCCTATGATTGCTCTGTCTAATATTGCTCAAGGTTCAGCTGTATTTGCCTACTATCTCATGCATCGTCGTGATGAAAGAGAGGCACAAATTTCGCTTCCAGCAACCATTTCTGCTTACCTAGGAGTTACTGAGCCAGCTCTCTTCGGGGTCAACGTCAAGTACGTTTACCCATTTGTTGCGGGGATGATTGGTTCGTCTATTGCCGGAGTCTTGTCCCTTAGCTTTAATGTTACAGCAACTGGTATTGGTGTCGGAGGCTTACCAGCTATCCTTTCTATTCAAGCAAACTATTGGCTTCCTTTCCTTCTAGTTATGCTTGTAGCAATCCTTGTACCAATGTTCCTGACTTTCTTCTTCCACAAGATAGGCTTCTTGACGAAGACAGAGGAAGATCCAGAATTGCAGGCAGAGTTTGCAGCTCAGGAGGAGGCAGAATTTGCCGGGCCATCCAAAGCCGAGTCATCTCCAGAGGTGCAAGCAGCTGATTCATTGACCCCTGTAACAATCACCAGTCCGCTGGCAGGAGAAGTCAAAGAATTGAGTCAGGCAACGGATCCAGTCTTTGCACAAGGTTTGATGGGGCGTGGAGTTGTCATTGTACCTAGCCAAGGTGAGTTGGTTTCACCAGTTAATGGTAGAGTAACAGTCTTCTTCCCAACCAAGCATGCCATCGGTATCTTGTCAGATGAAGGGGTTGAAATCCTGATGCATATCGGAATGGACACTGTTAATCTGGAGGGCAAAGGCTTTGAAGGTTATGTGTCTCAGGGAGATAAGGTCAAGGTTGGCGACAAACTCATTTCCTTTGATATAGACATGATCAAGAAAGCAGGCTATGTAACAGAAACACCAGTCATCATTACGAACTCAGACAAGTATCAGGTGGAGGTGCTTGAACAACTTCCTCGGGTAGTTGAGCGAGGAAGTCAGTTGATGGCAGCTAATCCACTTTAAAGAAAAATGAAATGACTTATAGAAAGGGACGGTGCTTTAAAATCTGTCCCTTTTCTCAAAAAAGGAGAAAATATGACACTTGATAAAACAAAGGTTGTCTACCAAATTTATCCAAAATCTTTTAAAGACACAACTGGCAACGGTTTGGGAGATTTTCGCGGGATTATTGAAAAACTTCCTTACCTGAAAGAGCTGGGAGTGGATATGATCTGGCTCAATCCTTTCTATCCGAGTCCGCAACGGGACAATGGTTATGATATTTCTGACTATACTGCGGTTGATCCTATCTTTGGAGATATGGCGGATTTTGAAGAGATGGTCAAGGTCGGCCAGCAGCATGGTATTGACTTTATGCTGGATATGGTTCTCAATCATTGCTCGATTGAGCATGATTGGTTCCAAAAGGCACTGGCTGGGGATTCCTACTATCAGGACTTCTTTATCCTGCGAGATGAGCCAACGGACTGGCTGTCCAAGTTTGGCGGCAGTGCCTGGGCGCCATTTGGCGATACGGGCAAATATTATCTGCATCTCTATGATGTGACTCAAGCTGATCTTAACTGGCGCAATCCCAATGTTCGTCAAGAGCTCTTTAAAGTGGTGAATTTTTGGCGGGACAAAGGAGTCAAGGGCTTCCGCTTTGATGTCATCAATGTCATCGGAAAAGATGAGGTGCTGTTGGACTGTCCAGAGCAGGAGGGCAAGCCAGCCTATACTGATAAGCCAATCGTCCATGACTATCTGCGTATGATGAACGAAGCAACCTTTGGTCAGGACGATTCCGTTATGACGGTTGGCGAAATGAGTGCTACGACGATTGAAAATTGCATTCTTTACACGGCACCAGACCGGCAGGAGCTGTCCATGGCTTTTAATTTCCATCATCTCAAGGTGGACTATGAAGCTGGACAGAAGTGGACCCTTAAGGCCTTCGACTTTGAAGAGTTAAAACGCCTCTTCCATACTTGGGGCAAGGAAATGAGTAATCATGAAGGCTGGTCAGCTCTCTTTTGGAACAACCATGATCAGCCGCGAGCTCTCAACCGCTTTGTCGATGTAGAAAATTTCCGCAATGAAGGAGCGACCATGCTGGCAGCCAGTATTCATCTGTCGCGCGGGACGCCTTATATCTACATGGGGGAGGAGATTGGTATGGTGGACCCTGACTACGACTCCATGGAAGATTATGTAGATGTCGAGTCTCTCAATGCTTACCAGACTCTGCTTGCCGAAGGGCAATCGCCAGAGGCGGCCTTCAGGATTATCAAGGCTAAATCTCGTGATAATTCTCGGACGCCTATGCAGTGGGATGATTCGGTCAATGCAGGTTTTACAACAGGAACTCCATGGCTGAAGGTAGGCAAATCCTATCCTCTTATCAATATGGAAAATGAAATCAAGGGACCAATCTTTACCTTTTATCAGAAATTGATTGCCCTGCGTAAGGAACTGCCTATCATCGCAGAGGGCAGCTATCAGCCAGCCTATGAGGACAGTCCTCAGGTCTATGCCTTTGAGCGGGAGTGGCAAGGACAAAAACTTTTAGTCCTTAACAACTTCTATGCTGATCCGATTACGGTGGACATCCTACCAGACTATCAAAGCGGTCAGGTTCTCCTATCCAATTACGGCAAGACTCGGATTGACCATGTGATGACCCTGCAGCCATACGAAACCTTGGCAATCTTAGTAGGGGAAAACTAAAGTCTCGAAAGAATCTGGAAATGTTTCCAGATTCTTTTTTCTGTGTTTGGCCAGCCTAGACAAGTATTTTTGTGAAGAGAGAGAAACTAATACAGAATTTTAAGAAAGCCTTTGCAAATTCTGTGTCTTTTCTTTATAATAAAAATTAAATAGGATAATATACATTTATACAGAAAAGGAGAAGTTCATGAAAAAACAAGTTTCTTACAGGCAGCTCTTTCCCATAGCGGTCTTGCTAGCTGCTTTTCTATCTCTGCTTTTTTCTGTCCAACCAGTCGGAGCAGAAGAAGCGGTAAGTTCGTCGACTTCTGAGGCGGCTGCTCTTACAGAGAATCCGGCTGTAAGTGATGCGTCGGTTGCCAGTCAAGCAGAAAGCTCTCCTGCAGAATCGGGAGAGTCAAGGGCAACTTCTGAAGAGGCAGTGGAAAAGGCAGACCAAGCTCCTGCTGCAGCACAGGCCGCGGTTAGCGGACCTGAAGTTGTACCCAATGTGGGAACAATTCAAGGAGAATCACAAGCCTCTCCCTATGAGGACAAAGAGGTTCAAGTCTCCAATGTAGTTGTGACGAAAACAGACCGTTATGGTTTTTATGTTCAAGACCTGACTCCTGATGGAAATAGCAGGACTTCTGATGCTCTTTATGTTGTTTCTAAAGAAAAAGTTGATGTTGGAGACAAACTTAGTCTTGAAGGACGCGTCAAAGAGGGCTATATGGAAGAGCTCAGCGTTCGTCAGGGGCAAACCTTCAACAAGCCCATTGATAGTTTGACTGTCACCATGCTGATGGCTTCTAAAGTGACCAAGGAAGGGAAAGCTGATTTGCCTGCTCCAGTAGACATCGTGTCTAATATGCCTCAGGATACGGTCGATAAGGATATTAATAATTATCAGCCTCAAAGTGAAGCGTTGGACTACTGGGAAAGTTTGGAAGGAATGTTGACGACGGTGAAGAAACCGCATATTCTGGGACCTCAGTACCGAGGCGATGTTTATGTCTTGCCTGAAGGCTACCAAGCCTTGCCATTAAACAATATCGGCGGTCTCAATCTTCGTCCAAACGCTCAAAATACCGCAACCATTCCAGTCTATGTTGGCAATAAATTCATTGCCAAGGCCAAGGATTATTTCAATGGTGATGTGGTCGGAGTCGTGACCTATCGTGGGAAGATTTATAAGTTGGAGTCAACTCAGCTGCCTGATTTGGTGGACGGTGGCTTGCAGAGACAGGTTTCTCCTATCTATCCAAGCGAGGACAAGCTGACCATTGCTTCCTACAATATCGAGAATTTTTCTGCTAATGCTAAAAAAGGTGAAACACCTGAGGAAAAAGTGACTAGAATCGCTAATTCCTTCATCAATGAAATCCATAGTCCAGATATCATCACGCTCATCGAGGTTCAAGATGAGAATGGCAGTGTCAATGACGGAACGACCAGTGGTGTCAAAAGTGGCGAGAAACTAGCGGCTCGCATCAAAGAACTGGGAGGTAAAACTTACAAGTACACTGAAGTTGCCCCACTTGACGGTCAAGATGGCGGCAAGCCTGGCTCTAATATCCGCGTGGCCTTTCTCTACGATCCAAATCGGGTGAAGTTAGTCGAAAAAGAAGCCGGTATGAGTGACGAAGCAGCTAGCTTCTCCGGTGGCCATTTGGTTAAGAATCCTGCCCGGATTGCTCCAACAAATCCAGCCTTTACCAAGGTCCGTAAATCCTTGGCAACTGAGTTTGAATTTAAGGGACAGCATATCGTTATTATCGCCAATCATTTGAAGTCCAAGATTGGGGATGACGCCGTTTATGGCTCCGCTCAGCCAGCAGTTCAGCATACGCAGGCTGCTCGGATAGAGCAGGCTAAAATTTTAAATAGCTTTGTTCAGGAAGGACTGAGACAAAATCCTAACCTTAAGTTTGTGCTGACTGGTGATTTCAATGATTTTGAATTTTCCGAAACAGCTAAAGCACTGGCGGGCAATGAACTGATTAATCTCATGCAGGAGCATGATGCGGCTGACCGTTATTCCTACTTCTACCGCGGAAGCAACCAAAGCTTAGATAACATTTTCATTTCGAAGAACTTGGCAGGCAAGGCGGTCTTTGCGCCTGTCCATATCAATGCCTCTTTCATGGAGGAACATGGCAGAGCTTCAGACCATGATCCAGTAGTGGTGCAGCTGGACTTTTCTAAGGATGTTGCAGCTTCGTCTTCTGACAGCTCCCAACCGTCTCAATCAACTGGACAATCCTCTGTAGCAGCAGAACAAGGAGCTCCGTCTCAGACCAATCCTCCATCGTCCAATCAAACTGGACAAGGTCAGACTGCTGGCAGCAAGAAGAAGGGACTCCCGCAGACCGGCCAAAATAACAGTGGCTGGGCAGTTTTGGGATTGACCCTGCTAATGTTTGTTTTTACTCTCAAACAGAGAAGCAGAAATTAACTAAAATCAATTTAAAAAGTGAGATCAGGGTGGAATAAAGATTCTGCCCTGATTTTTTGCTTGCCTACAGCTTTCGCCCTAAAGTTTTATCTGTTGTAAAACACTGAAAATGAAACTGAAAAACAGTTTGTTTTCTAAAAAATAGGCAAATTAAGTCTATTTTTGCTTTAATCATGTTATAATATAGTTAGTTATAAAACGTTTTCAGAGTTAAGAGGTTGCGCGATGGTTGAAGAGAAAATTGAAGAAGCAGTTGATTATGGAAAGGTAACGGGCATGGTCCACTCCACCGAAAGTTTTGGAGCTGTTGATGGACCGGGTATCCGTTTTATTGTTTTTTTGCAGGGATGCCACATGCGCTGCCAGTACTGCCATAATCCGGACACATGGGAGATGGAGACCAACAAATCTCAGCTGCGGACAGTGGATGATGTCTTGCAAGAGGCTCTCCGTTATAAGGGCTTCTGGGGCAACAAAGGCGGCATCACTGTCAGCGGAGGAGAAGCCTTGCTGCAGATTGATTTTCTAATTGCCCTCTTTACCAAGGCTAAGGAACTGGGCATCCACTGTACATTGGATACCTGTGCCCTACCTTTTAGAAATACGCCTCGCTATCTGAAAAAATTTGACAAGCTTATGGCAGTGACGGATTTAGTCCTGCTTGATATCAAGGAGATTAATGAAGAACAGCACAAAATTGTGACCAGCCAGACCAACAAGAATATCTTGGCTTGTGCCAAGTACTTGTCTGACATTGGAAAGCCAGTCTGGATCCGCCATGTCTTGGTGCCAGGATTAACTGACCGAGATGATGACTTGATTGAGCTAGGTAAATTTGTAAAGACGCTGAAGAATGTTGATAAGTTTGAAATTCTACCTTACCATACCATGGGAGAATTCAAATGGCGGGAGTTGGGCATTCCTTACAAGCTGGAAGGAGTTAAGCCTCCAACGGCTGATCGGGTCAAGAATGCCAAGGAACTCATGCAGACTGAGTCCTATACAGAGTATATGAATCGGGTGCATAATAGCTAATCTACTTTGAGTATGAATTAATGGGCTGGTGAGCTAACCAGTCCATTTTTCTTAAGAAAATGCCCTTCTGTTTTTGTGAAATGCCTGTAATTGTGGTAAAATAAATGCAATAAACATTATATAAAAGAAGAGGTTTATCATGTCTAAAATTTTAGTTTTCGGTCACCAAAATCCTGATTCTGATGCTATTGGTTCATCCTACGCCTTTGCTTACTTAGCTCGCGAAGCTTATGGCTTGGATACAGAAGCTGTTGCTCTGGGTGAGCCTAATGAAGAAACAGCCTTTGTATTGGATTATTTTGGCGTGGCTGCACCGCGCGTGATTACATCTGCCAAGGCAGAAGGGGCTGAGCAAGTCATCTTGACAGACCACAATGAATTCCAGCAGTCTGTGGCAGATATTGCTGAAGTTGAAGTTTATGGCGTGGTGGACCACCACCGTGTTGCTAACTTTGAAACAGCTAGTCCACTTTACATGCGCTTGGAGCCAGTTGGTTCAGCTTCCTCTATTGTTTACCGTATGTTCAAGGAGCACGGAGTAGAAGTTCCAAAAGAAATTGCAGGATTGATGCTGTCTGGTTTGATCTCTGATACTCTCTTGCTTAAGTCACCAACAACTCATCCAACTGACAAGGTCATTGCACCAGAATTGGCTGAGCTGGCTGGTGTCAACTTGGAAGAGTATGGTTTGGCAATGCTTAAGGCAGGTACAAACTTGGCTAGCAAGTCTGCAGAAGAATTGATTGACATCGATGCGAAAACATTTGAGCTCAACGGAAACAATGTCCGTGTGGCACAGGTCAACACAGTTGACATTGCTGAAGTTTTGGAGCGTCAAGCAGAAATCGAAGCTGCTATTGAAAAAGCAATCGCTGATAATGGCTACTCTGACTTTGTCTTGATGATTACAGATATTATTAACTCAAACTCAGAAATTTTGGCTATCGGAAGCAATATGGACAAGGTCGAAGCAGCCTTCAACTTTGTTCTTGAAAACAACCATGCTTTCCTTGCAGGCGCTGTTTCTCGTAAGAAACAAGTGGTGCCTCAACTGACAGAAAGTTTTAATGCTTAAAGAGCTCATTTGAGGAAATAAGTTACTAGAAGGGGCTATTCCCCTCATACCTAAAAGGAGTCTTGACTCCTTTTTTGATGGGTGAGAAAAATGAAGATTCAAGATTTACAAGATGGAGATTTGATTTTTACAGTCGGATCTTCAGAAATTGTAGCAGCCATCCGAGCAGCAACTGGTTCATATAGCCACGTGGCCATCTTTTTTAATGGTGAGATTTATCATGCAACCCATGAGAATGGTGTTGTCAATCAAGATTTGTCTGATTTTTTACAAGATGAGGATGTTTATGACGTGTACTGCTATCCAGCTATTGAAGCAGAAGCAGTCTTTAAAAGAGCCAAATTACATTTAGGAAAGCCATACAATTTCAGCTTCTATCCGCAGTCCGATGGTTTTTACTGTTCGGAGTATATTGCAGAGATTTTGCCGATTTTTGATACGATTCCCATGCAGTTTGGCGATGAGAAAAATATGATTTCTGATTTTTGGCAGAAATATTATCGGGACTTGGGCTTAGCGGTTCCCCTAGATCAGCCTGGGACGAATCCTAGCCAGTTGGCTCAGTCAAGAACACTCATCTACAAAGGAGAACTCCATGATTAAAATTATCAATCCCAGCCGTTTGACGCACCAGCCTTTTTTTCAGGAGCTGATTGATTATTTGGATCAGCATGAGGAAGTGATTCTGCGGGAGATTAAGCGAGAGTTTGAGGGCGTGGCTAATATTGACCGCTCAATAGAGGACTATATCAAGGCTGGCTACATCAAGCGGGAGAACAAGCGATATTACCTGACGCTGCCTCTTTTGGAAAGTTTGGAGGATGTGCGTTTGGATCAGGAAGTCTTTATTCGTGATGATAGTCCCCTCTATCAGGAACTTTTGGAGCTGCGCTTTGAGACCCAGCTTTCCAATCAGACCAATGCGGCTGTTTTGCTGGAAGAGACAGATTTTCTGCGGGATAAGCTGACCTTGGCTAATTATTTTTACAAGATGCAGCGCCAATATCCGCTGTCTGAGACACAAAAGCCTCTCTATGCTGTTTTGGGCGATGTCAATCCAGAGTATGCACTCAAGTACATGACGACCTTTCTTCTCAAGTATGTCCGCAAGGATGAGCTCATGCAGAAGCGGCGGGACATTTTTGTCGATAGCCTAGTAATCTTGGGCTATATCCGGCAAAACGAAGCAGGCAAGTATGAGTTACAGGCCAGCTTTGATAAGGAGAGATTGACTTTCCAGCTGCACTGATTTTCTCATAGAATGAGCAGAATATTTGACCTTTGAAAAGAAAAAACTTATACTACTGTAAACGGTATCAAATACTGTAAAAAAGAACGGAGGCAATCATATGTCACTAGAAAATAAATTCGATCAAGCTAAGGGCGCTGTTAAAGAAGGCCTAGGAAAAGTTACCGGCGATAACAAGACAAAAGCAGAGGGCGTTGTTGAAAAAACAGTTGCTAAAGCAAAAGAAGTTGCTGAAGATGCTAAAGAAGCTGTAGAAGGTGCTGTAGAAGGAATCAAAAACAGCTTGGATAAATAAAAAACAATCAGTCGATTATTCGGCTGATTATTTTTTTTGCTGATACATAAGGTAGAGGAAGTAGGGGGCTCCAATAATGGAAATCAAAATGCCTGTCGGGACGGAGCTTCCGATGAGGAAGGTTCTTGTGATCGTATCTGCCCCTGTCATGATAAAGGCACCTAGCAGCATGGCGGCTGGAAAGAGTAAGCGATGATCGCTAGGCAGGAATCGTTTGCTGATATGGCTAGCCAACATACCGATAAAGACAATATTTCCAGCTAGGGATAGACTAAAAGCGACGAGAGCACTGGCTAATAACAAGGTTATCTGACGCTCTCTTTTTAGATGAAGCCCTAGGCCTAGAGCTGTTTCATCATTTAGGCTGAGGATATTGAGCTTGTGGGAGCGCAGATAGGTCAGCAACCAGAATAAAAGCAAGAAGGGGCCAGCAATAGCTAGACTTTCCCAGTTATTACCCGTAATCTTACCAGCTAGCCAGCTAACTACATAGGTCAGTTTGTTCTGATTGACACGGCCGGTGATGGCAATCATACTGGAAGACAGAATGGTTGACAAGGTCACACCAGCGATAATGAGCTTGACGGGGCTGATAGCTTGGCCTTTTTGATGTGAGATCAGGTAAATAAGAGCTACTGTCATCATACCGCCAAAGGTTGCGATAAAGGGAAGATAGCGGATATAGAAAGGATCAGTCACTTCTAGCTTGCTGATAGCAAGAGTAATGATAACACCAGCTCCGGCATTTATTCCCAAGGTTCCTGAATCGGCAAGTGGGTTTCGAGTAAAGGTCTGCAGCAGTACACCGCTCATCCCTAGCGAAGCTCCTGCTAGAAGGCAGACCAGAATTCGAGGCAGGCGGATCTGCTCCATGATAAAGGTGCTGCCATCATCTCCTTGCCCCAGCAGATATCGAAAAGCTTCACCGATATTAAATTCCTGATCGCCTGATGATAGAGACAGTAGGAAAATTAGGAAAGTCAGGAGGCTGAGACTTACTAGAACCAAAAGAATTCGTTTTTTATCTCTCATAGAAGGCCCCCTTTCTCATCAGCCATAGGAAGACTGGCAGCGTAACGAGACTGATAATAGAGCTAAGAGGCAGACCGACCATATGACTCGCAGCGAAATCACAGATCAATAGAAAGAGCGCTCCTGTTAGCATCGTCAGTGGCAAGATTTTTTGGTAATTCTTTCCGCTGATGGTTTTGACAAAGTGTGGAATAATCAGTCCGACAAGAGCCAGGCTTCCTACTAGGGCAACGGCTGCCGCTGATAACAGTAGAACAATACTCAGAAAGAACAGGGTTATCTGAGTCGTTCGCTGGCCTAAGCCCTTGGCTACTGTTTCATTGAGGCTGAGAATGGTTAGTTGGTGAGAAAATAGCTGAGCCAGTAAGAGGCCTAATAAGATAAAGGGAGCAATGATTTGCAGCATTTTCCAATTGGTTCCTAGAAGCCCTCCAGCTTGCCAACCGATGACAGCATTGGTCAGGTTGAGGTAAATGGTCAAGCCTTGTCCGATAGCAGTCAGGAGTGTTGTTACCATGGCACCGGATAAGACGAGTCGTAGTTGCCCAAAACCTTTTCTAGGATGGTAGGAGAGACTGAAAACCAGAATACTGGCTAGACAGGCTCCTGCAAGTGAGAGCAGGAGGATGCTACTGTAGTGTATACTCTTAGAAAAGGCATAACCGCAGATGAGCGCTAGACCAGCTCCAGAGTTGATGCCCAAAAGTCCCGGATCAGCAATAGCATTGCGGGTTATCCCCTGCATGATGGCACCTGAAACGGCCAAGCTAGCTCCGACTAGCAGAGCTGCTATTCCTCTAGGTAAGCGCAGATCTATGATGATGTTCTGGGCTGGACTTTCCTTGAAAGGATGGCTCAGCGTTTCTATCAGTTGCCGATGGGAGTAGCTGGGAATGCCAAAGCGCAGGTAGAGATAGAGTCCGCCAATCAGCAGGAGAATGAGGGCGAAAAAAACAAGCCAAAAGATGTTTGGCCTATTTTTTTGAGTAAAGAGTGAATGAAGCGTCATCTGGTATCCTTTATATAGTCGAAAATCAAATAGCTGTCATGAGATATATCGCTTACTAGCAATGTTTTTTACTAGTCTAAGTTCCTGCAAGAAATGGCCTAGTTCATTTTTTCAAGGCCATCTTGAATGGTTTTGAGTTCGTATTCAAGTGTCAATGGATCGTTGAAATAAAAGGCGTTGGCATCCACTTTTAAGACATGGTTCTGTTGGACAGCGGGAATAGATTTCCAAACATCGCTTTCGTAAAGAGCACTGCCTGTTTTATCATCTTCAGCTGCAACCAGGACATAATCGCCAATGTACTCACTCACCGTTTCTTGGCTGACTTGCAAGTAGCCACTTGGGAATACTTCATCCTTCACCTTTTGTGGGGCATCAAATCCCAGAGACTTGTAGATAACTTCTCCGCCTCGTCCCCAGTTGTTACCGAAGAGATAGATTTCCTTTTCATATAGCCCGACAACCGTGAAAGTGACATTTTGTCCCAGCTTTTCTTTTAACTGCTTGCCAATATCAGCTGTTTTGCTCTTCCAATCGGCAATCCATTGATCAGCTTCTTTTTCCTTACCAAAGATTTGGCCAAAGCGATTCAGGATTTCTAAATAGTCATTTTTTCCATAATCGATGGCAATAGTTGGAGCGATTTTCTTTAGTTCATCGATATTTTTGTCACTGGCATCTACCACGATAAGGTCTGGCTTTTGCTTGGCGATAGACTCCAAATCTTCCGGCATCAGGACCTTGGCATTTTTGACTTTTTCTTTGAGGACAGGATTTTTGGCATCATAGGATGTTACAGTGACAGGGTCGAAACCTAGTTGCAGCAAATAGCCTGTGTAGGTAGAGGAGAGGCTGGCGATGCGTTTTGGATTTTTGGGAATATCGCCGTAGTAGTGAAATCCGTCAATTTTTGGCTTGCTGGATAGCTCGACCTTGTCTGAAGAGGCAGAGTTTTCAGATTTAGATGAGCTGCCGCAGGCAACTAAAAGGAAGATGGTGACAGTAAGGGTGGCAAATGATAAAAACTTTTTCATTTTTTCCTCCAATTCTATAAAAAGTTTAGAAGCTGTATTCATGAAGCAATATGGAAAACATATCTATGAATACATGACTTATTTAACGAGCTGATAGCTGAGGCAGAGTGGCTTATCTTGAATAGGATCCCGAATAATCTGGGCTTCAATCTGAAAAATGTCTCTCAGAATATCCGAAGTCATGACCTGCTCAACACTTCCTTGATATCGGATATGCCCATTTTTCATAGCGATCAGCTGATGGGAGAAGCGGGCAGCCAAGTTGATGTCATGCAGAACCATGATAATGGTTTTTCCGCTGAGTCGGTTTAGGTCATTCAGCAACTCCAAGATTTCCAGCTGATGATTCATATCCAGATAGGTGGTCGGCTCGTCCAGAAAAATAGTCTCTGTATCTTGAGCTAAAGCCATAGCAATCCAGACGCGCTGGCGCTGACCTCCAGACAAATCATCCACCTGCCAGTCCGAAAATTCGCTGACCTGAGTTGCTTCCATAGCCCAGCAGATTTTTTCCCGGTCTTCTGTACTGAGCCGCCCCAAGCCAGTTTGATGTGGAAAGCGGCCATAAGAGACCAGATCATAGACGGTGATGCCATCGGTTGCCTCCATGGTTTGGGGCAGCAAGGCAATCTTTTGCGCCACCTCCTTGGTCGGCAGTAGGGCGATGGACTGTCCATCCAGAGTTATGCTGCCGGCTTTTGTCGGCAAAATACGGGTAAAAGCCTTGAGAAGCGTGGATTTACCGCAGCCATTGCTACCGATAATAGTTGTAATCTTTCCCTCGGCGAGTTGGCAGTCCAGTCCGTCAATAATAACCTTTTGATTGTAGGCGACCTGGATACTTGCTGCAGAGATAGTGGACATAGACTTCCTTTCTGGCTGATTCTTCTATCAGAATTACATCTTTTATTATACCATAAAAATTTTTCTAAAAAAGAGTTTTCTGACAATTTAATAAAAATAAAATAAAAAAGTTTTATAAAATTGTAAATAATAAAAATTTAAGCTTTTCATGCTAAGATAGAAATATAAAAAAGAACCTGCAATGATGATATAAATTTACAGGTGGTGAAAGGAGAAATGATGAAATTATTGACAAACCTACGCCCCTCTACGCCTTTGAAAGAGCTGAGGTGGTTTGATATTGCTGTGATTACCCTGCTCATGTTTGGGCAGTTTATTTACCGCTCAACGGAGCTTTATTTAGCTAGCTTTGCACCAGCTTCCAGCACAGGAGCGACTGAAACGGTGACCAATACAGCCACTGAAGGAGCGGCTTTTTCTAGCAATTTCAATTTTCAGCTGCTGATGCTGGTCTTGACCATTCTTTATCTATTGCTCCGGCGCTTTGACTTTAAGCAGCTTCCCATACGTCTGAGCTGGTCGGTTCTCCTCTGGACTCCTCTTATTTTTGTAGCAGTAGGGTTCTTTGGTGACATTGTGACGACGCTGAGCGGCGAGTATAATTACTTTGATCCAACTCTCTGGTCTTATGTAGATGTTCTAGAAATCTTCCGGAAATTTGCTGAACTGACACCTATGGCCATTCTCTACGGACTTCTAAATGGCTTCTATGAGGAATTCTTCTTTCTGGGGCTTATGACCTCTGTTAAGGATAAGTATAAGTGGTGGGCTCTGGCCTACTCTACTATCATTCGGATTTCTTTCCACACCTATCAGGGCATGCTGTGGGCCTTGGTTATCGGAGTGGTGTACGGTCTCTTTTACTATTTCCTTTACAAGTACAAGGTCAAGAACCTCTTGCCTTTCTTTCTCATGCACGCCTTGGCGGATATGTTTGGCTCCAGCTTGATGTACGTTCTGATTAAATGGCGTTAATCTCTACTAAACAAGAATAAAAAGGCGATATGCTCGCCTTTTTTCTTATAAATACTTTTCAGCAAGAGCATAGTCTCCTGGATAGGCTACTTTTTCTCCTTCTACGATTTGGTAAGCATCTGCTCCTTTACCAGCCAGAATGACGGCATCTCCCTCTCGCTCAGTCAGACTGAGAGCTTTTTTGATGGCTTCTTCTCGGTCGGCTATTTTGTCCACTGGATAGGAGATGTAGGATGCGATTTCCTCCGCAATGGCTAGAGGATCTTCATAGTTAGGATCGTCTGCGGTTAAGATAACGGTCAGCTCAGGATGCTGATTAAGTAGGCGACCGAAGTCTTTGCGGCGGCTTTCACCCTTGTTGCCTGTAGCACCTAAGAGGAGGATAATCTTGCCCTTTTGGTGTTCCTCTACCACAGACAGCAGGTTGCTTAGGCTAACACCATTGTGAGCGTAGTCAACGAAGACCTTGGCGCCGTTTTTCTGAGTCAGAACTTCCATACGGCCTGGGACTCGGGTTGCGGCAATTCCTTTTTTGATGTCTTTGAGGCTAGCACCCAGACGCAGACAGGCAAGACCAGCCGCTACTGCATTTTCTTGATTGAAGTGGCCAATGAGCTGGATATCGTAGTGGCCAGCTAACTTACCAGTCGCTTCAAAGCTGAAAGCCCGAGAATCCGTGATAGTGTTACTAGAGCCTGCTCCATAGAAATCGTGTTCCATAGAAGCGACTTGCTCTTTCACGATTTGGAAATGGTCCATGCCGCTATTCACAATAACTGCTCGGCTATTGTCCATCAAAAGCCGTTTATTGTAGAAGTAATCTTCAAAGGTTGGATGCTCAATAGGGCCGATATGGTCTGGGCTGATATTAAGAAAGACACCCACATCAAAGGTTAGGCCATAGACCCGTTTCTTGAGATAAGCCTGACTGGAAACTTCCATGATGAGATGAGTCCGATCATTAGCAAGGGCTTGGGCCATCATTTTAATAAGATCCAGACTCTCTGGTGTGGTCAGAGTTGACTTGAAGAAAGTCTCGCCATCCAAAGTAGTGTTCATAGTCGAGAGCAAAGCAGGCCGATGGCTTTGGGAAAGGATTTGATAGGCAAAATAAGCTGTAGTTGTCTTGCCCTTGGTGCCAGTAAAGGCTAGCAGTTTGAGCTTTTTCTCAGGATGGCCGTAAAATTCCATAGCTAAGAGACTCATGGCCTGCTTGACATCGTTGACCAAGAGGACCGGAATGCCCACTTGAAAGTCTGTCTCGCTGATATAAAAGCGCAGGCCAGCTGAGACGGCTTTTTCTAGAAATTCTTTCTTAAAAGCCTCACCCTTGACAAAAAAGAGGGTAGAGGCATCCGCTTGCCTGCTGTCATAGCTGATACTATCGAAAGTCAAGCCGCTGTAAGAGAAGAAGTATTCTCCGTCTTTGACAATATCACGAAAATTATGGTCTTCTTTTAAAATATCTAATACGGTTTCAATTTTAATCATAAATCTATTGTAAACCTTATGGCTGGGTTTTACAAGAGGCAAGGAAAAGTTTATAATAAAAGAAGAATAAATAGAAGAGGTTTTCTATGAGCCAAGAAACAACAAGCCAGCAGCAGCAGATGCTGCGGGGAACTGCCTGGCTAACTGCCAGCAATTTTATCAGTCGTCTTCTGGGTGCCATCTATATCATTCCTTGGTATATCTGGATGGGCAAGCACGGCGCTGAGGCCAACGGCCTTTTTACTATGGGCTACAATATCTATGCCTGGTTTTTACTGATTTCTACAGCCGGTGTGCCAGTGGCAGTGGCCAAGCAGGTAGCTAAGTACAATACCATTGACAAGGAAGAGCACAGTTTCACTCTCATTCGAGAGTTCCTCAAGTTTATGCTGCTTTTAGGAGCTGTCTTTGCAGTGATTATGTATCTGCTCTCACCAGTTTTCGCTTCTATGTCTGGCGGTGGTTCAGACTTGGTGCCAGTCATGCAGAGTCTGTCTTTGGCTGTTTTGATATTCCCATCAATGAGCGTTATCCGAGGTTTTTTCCAAGGGTTTAACAATCTCAAGCCCTATGCCATCAGTCAGATTGCGGAGCAGGTCATTCGGGTTATCTGGATGCTCCTGACAGCCTTTTTCATCATGAAAATCGGTTCTGGCAACTATGTAGAAGCGGTTACCCAGTCTACCTTCGCCGCTTTTATCGGTATGCTGGCTAGCATGGCTGTCTTAGCCTTCTATCTCTGGAAGACAGGGATGCTGACTTCTATCCTTCATAAGCCTGCTAATGCCGGCGAGATTAACGGCCGTGCCCTGCTCTGGGATACCATTCGGGAGGCCATTCCTTTCATTATCACAGGATCTGCCATTCAGCTTTTTCAGATTATTGACCAAGCTACCTTTATCCATGTCATGGGTTGGATTAGCAAGTACAGCAAATCCGAGCTGCTGGTTCAGTTTGCCTATTTCTCAGCCAATCCTAATAAAATTACCATGATTTTAATTGCAGTGGCTACTTCTATCGGTGGTGTTGGGATTCCGCTTTTGACCGAGAACTATGTCAAAGGTGATTTCCGATCGGCTGCCCGCTTGGTGCAGGATAATCTCAGCATGCTGATTTTCTTTATCTTGCCAGCAACCATTGGTGCTGTTTTGGTAGCGGAACCTCTGTATACTGTCTTCTATGGCAAGCCAGACGGCTTAGCTCTGGGACTTTTCATCTTTGCTATGCTGCAGACCATTATCCTTAGTCTATATACGGTGTTGGCTCCGATGATTCAGGCCCTCTTCCAAAATCGAAAAGCTATTATTTACTTCCTCTATGGAGTAGGAGTCAAGCTGGTGCTGCAAGTACCCTTGATTTATATTTTCAAAGCTTATGGTCCTCTTCTTGCGACGACAGTTGGCTTGATTATCCCAATCCTGCTCATGTATCAGGAAATTCGCAAGGTAACAGGTCTGAATCCTAAGAATCTCTTTAAGCGGAGCCTCCTGTCAGTGATTCTGACAGTTCTGATGATCATCTTTGTCTTGGTGGCAGAGCTGCTCATTGGACTCTTCCTACATCCAAGTGGTCGGATTTCCAGCTTTGTCTATATCGCTCTGATTGGCGGTATCGGTCTTGCTGTCTATGGCGGTCTGGCGCTCAAAGTTCGCCTTATGGATCGCTTTATCGGTTCAAAAGCGGCTAGTCTGCGACGACGCTTTCACATCTATTAAAAAGCCGCAGGGCTTTTTAATTTTTAGATTTGTTTTTCTAAAACTTTAACATTATAGTTTCAAACTATAGCTAGCTCTTGAAAAGAAAAAAGAAAAATGTTTTCAAAAGATGTTACAATAGAGGGTGAAATATTAGCGAAGGATTGGAAGGTTAATATGAGTAAGGACGTAAAATTAAATACACTACTGGCTCAGGCTGGGGTTAAAAAAGATGAAACAACCGGTGCTTTAACAACACCCCTGCATTTTTCAACGACCTACCAGCACCCTGAGTTTGGCCAGTCAACAGGTTATGACTATACTCGAACCAAGAATCCAACAAGGGTTAGCTTGGAAGAGACTCTGGCAGCTATCGAAAGTGCAAATTATGCCCTAGCGACTAGCTCTGGTATGTCGGCTATTGTGCTGGCCTTTAGTGCCTTTCCGGTCGGCAGCAAGGTTTTGGCTGTTCGGGATCTCTATGGCGGCTCTTTCCGCTGGTTTGCTCAGGCTGAAGCGGAAGGGCGCTTTGCTTTTACCTATGCCAATACAGAAGAAGAACTTCTGAATAGTCTAACAGAGGATATAGATATTGTCTATATCGAGACACCGACCAATCCTCTTATGGTAGAGTTTGACATTGCCCGCATTTCCCAAGCGGCTCACGAGCGAGGAGCAGCTGTCATTGTGGACAATACCTTCTACAGTCCTATTTATCAGAGACCGCTGGAGGATGGAGCTGATATTGTTCTGCACTCTGCGACCAAGTATCTGGGTGGACACAATGATGTCTTGGCTGGAGCCATCATGACTAATGATGCTGCTATTTATGACAAGCTATTCTATAACCTCAATACAACTGGGCCGGTCCTGTCTCCTTTTGACAGCTATCTGCTTTTGCGCGGTCTCAAGACATTGGCTCTCCGTATGGAGCGCTCTACTCAGAATGCGCAAGAAGTAGTCGTTTTTCTGAAGCAATCTCCTGCGGTAAAAGAGGTTCTCTATCCAGGCAAGGGTGGTATGATTTCCTTTAAAGTTGTGGACGAAGGGAAGATTCCTCATCTCTTAAATAGCCTGAAAGTCTTTACCTTTGCGGAAAGTTTGGGTGGAGTGGAGAGCCTGATTACCTATCCGACGACCCAGACTCACGCAGACATTCCAATTGAAGTGCGTCATTCTTATGGCTTGACAGATGATTTGCTGCGCCTGTCAATTGGAATTGAGGATAGTCGAGATTTGGTAGACGATTTACGAGCAGCCTTGGAGAATGAATAATATGGGAAGATATAATTTTGAAAAAGCCCCCTGTCGTGTAGGGCATCATACTTATAAATGGAAAGAAGCGGAGAAGGACAAAGAAGTCCTGCCAGCCTGGATTGCAGATATGGATTTTGAAGTCCTGCCTGAAATCCAGCAAACCGTTCATGACTACGCTAATCAGTTGGTCTATGGCTATACCTATGCCAGTGAAGACCTAATCAATGCCGTTCTAGATTGGGAGCGGGATGAGCACGACTATACCTTTGATAGGGAAGCCTTGGTATTTATAGAAGGAGTTGTTCCTGCTATTTCGACAGCTATCCAAGCCTTTACCAAGGAAGGTGATGCCGTTCTAATCAACACTCCTGTTTACCCACCTTTTGCCCGCAGTGTCAAGCTCAATAATCGTCAGCTTATTACCAATTCTCTGATAGAGCAGGACGACCTTTTTCAGATTGACTTTGAGCAGTTGGAGCGGGACATTGCAGACAATGAAGTCAAGATTTATGTTTTATGTAATCCTCATAATCCCGGAGGTCGAGTTTGGGAACGGGAAGTGTTAGAGAAAATTGGCCGCCTCTGCCAAAAGTACGGCGTCCTCCTGGTCTCAGACGAAATCCACCAAGACTTGACGCTGTTTGGCCATGAACATCAGTCTTTCAATACTGTTTCGCCTGACTTTAAGGACTTTAGCTTGATTTTAGCTAGTGCAACTAAGACCTTTAATATTGCTGGAACTAAAAATTCCTATGCAGTGATTGAGAATCCTAGCTTGCGGCATCAGTTTAAAAAACGCCAGCTGGCCAACAACCAGCATGAAATTCCTGGTCTTGGATTTTTAGCGACAGAAGCAGCCTATCGTTACGGTTGGTCTTGGTTGCTGGAGCTCAAGGAAGTTCTTGAGAAGAATGTGAATTTTGTGGTTGATTATTTTGCCAAGGAAGCGCCGCGTCTGCGGGTCATGAAGCCTCAAGGGACTTATCTGATTTGGCTGGACTTTTCAGATTATGGCCTGACAGATGACCAGCTTTTTCAGCTGCTACGAGAAGAGGCAAAGGTCGTCCTGAATAGAGGAAGTGATTTTGGTCAAGAAGGCAAAGGTCATGCCCGCTTAAATGTTGCTGCTCCAGAGACGATGGTTGAAGAAATCTGCTCCCGTATTGCAGAGGTATTGCCAAAATAAATCAAAATATTTTTGAAATTTATCTCAAGCGATAAAAAAAGATTGACAATCCTTCCAAAGAGGAGTATAGTAATAGTGGAAAATCGGTAGGTGAGGCTACCATAAGGATACGGATGACTACCGCAAAGCAGTGGAGACACTACTCGTTGGTCAACAGTCTTGATCGCCAAGGTCAAGACTAAGCTCATTTCATCGCCTTATGGAGTTAAAGCTTGAACGGTAAATGCTTGCTTTATCTGTGCATAAAACAATGAAGCGAATAACCTGACATGCAAACAACTCTGCCGAGAAATTGGCAGGGTATTCTTTTTTGCTGAAAATATTTCAAGAGTGCAAATAGTTGATTGCCTGCCTCTCAAGAAAAAAGAAGGAGGAATAGTGATGAAATTTTGGTATTCTAGTACCAGTCCTTTTGCGCGTAAAGTATATGTTACAATTTTACATCATCATTTAGAGGAGCAAGTGGATATTCAGAAAGTTCAGGTGGCTTTTGATAGAAATTCACCGCACAATCAAGATAATCCTTTAGGTAGAATTCCTGCTTTTCAAGCTTCCAGTGGAGAATGGTTATATGGTAGTGATTTAATTTCTCAATATTTAGACGAACTAGGTCAGGAAGTCTCACTTTTCCCCAATGGAATGGATAAATGGCATGTTTTAAATATACTGTCCATTGCTGAAGGAATTTTGGAAAATACAATGCCGATTGTTGCGGAGAAATTTTTCCATGAAAAAGAACATTGGTGGAAAGACAGACATCAGCAAATTGAAGAGAGAAATATACGGAGTTTGTCTTTGTTAGAGAAACTGGCTACTGAGCAAGGGCTCTCTTTAAATATTGCAACAATCCAAGTAGTTGCTCTTGTAGATTGGTGGAATTTACGTGAAGAAGTTATTGGATTTTCTTTAAAAGAAAATTTTCCAGAATTACAAGATTGGACACAGAAGATGAATGCCACCTTTGATGTCTTGCAGGCATCTTGGGACTTTTAATTGTTTTTATAAATTAAGAAAGGAGACACGCGATGCAAATTGACGATTATCCGGAACCGCACATACACAGCCAATCGCTGATTTGTGTCGTTCTGTCCTTATAAAGTGATTGGTTCCTGTGTATGAAATTTATCAATCATACATCAA
The DNA here is from genome assembly GCF_030439905.1 of Streptococcus sp. SN3. Lineage (NCBI taxonomy): Bacteria > Bacillati > Bacillota > Bacilli > Lactobacillales > Streptococcaceae > Streptococcus > Streptococcus sp. SN3. The sequence goes on along the minus strand of NZ_JAQFJF010000004.1, from coordinate 53,846 downwards.
GGAGAAACCAATGAAAACAGTAAAAGAAAGATTAGTTGCTGCTCTGCAGCTTCCTGTAAAAGAAACTCTGGCTTTTTACAAGAGTTCTTTTCGTGGCCTGACAGAAGAGCAGGTCGAAGAAAATCGTAACCTCTATGGTGAAAATATCATCACAAAGGGTCAGGAAGACTCTATTCTAAAGAAAATTTACGAGTCTATCATTAACCCCTTTACAGTCATCTTATTGGTGATTGCCCTAGTGTCTTTAGTGACCAATGTTTGGCTGGCTAAGCCTGGTGAGGAAGATCCGACGACTTCCATCATCATTGTTGTTCTGGTGCTGATTTCTGGAGGTATTCGTTTTGTTCAGGAATTGCGGAGCGACCGCGCTGCTAGTAATTTGTCTCGGCTGATTGTCAACACGGCTACGGTTATCCGTGAAGGAGTAGAGCAGGAACTGCCGATTGATGAGCTTGTTGTGGGAGACATCATCAAACTTAGTGCTGGAGACATGATTCCTGCAGATGTGCTGCTACTGGACTCACGTGATTTCTTTGTTCAGCAGTCCGGCCTGACAGGCGAAAGCGATGCGGTAGAAAAGGTCTGTCTGGCCAAGTCAGATGAACAAAAACTTGATAGCCTTTTAGAAACAGAGTCGCTGGCCTTTATGGGAACAAACGTTATTTCCGGAAGAGCTACAGCTCTGGTGCTGGTGGTTGGAGATGAGACCATGATGGGAGCCATTGAGCAGACGCTGAACACCTACGATGAGCCGACCTCTTTTGAGCGCGAGATGAATAGCATTTCCTGGCTCTTGATTCGTCTGATGCTCGTCATGGTTCCAGTCGTGTTCTTCATCAACGGTCTGACAGACGGCGACTGGCTGGAAGCAGGTGTCTTTGCCCTCAGTGTTGGGGTCGGCCTGACTCCAGAAATGCTGCCTATGATTATCACAGCGAGCCTGGCTAAAGGTTCTATTATCATGGCTCAGGAAAAGGTCGTGATTAAGAAGCTGAATGCCATCCAAGACCTAGGAGCTATTGATATCCTTTGTACGGATAAGACGGGCACACTGACCCAAGACGAGATTGTGTTAGAATACCCGCTGGATATTCATGGAGATTTGGACTTAGCAGTGCTCCGTCGTGCTTTTCTCAATTCCTACTATCAAACTGGTCTCAAAAATCTTATGGACCGGGCCATTATCAATCGGACGGAGAAAGAAGCAGAAAAGCATGAGATTGTCCGTAATCTAGACCAAACCTTTAAGAAAATTGATGAACTGCCCTTTGATTTCGAGCGTCGTCGTATGAGTGTCATCGTCAAGGATGATGAGGATGTTATCAGCATGGTGACCAAGGGGGCCTTGGAGGAAATGCTGGCTATCTCTAGCCATGTAGAATACAAGAAACGCATTACGGAATTGACTGAGGAGATTCGTCAGGAAATCCTTGCGGAAGTGGCTCAACTCAATGAGCAAGGGCTGCGCGTGCTTGGTGTTAGCTACAAGTCAGACTTAGAAGAAGATTACGACTATGAAGTCAAGGATGAATCTAACATGATTTTGACGGGCTATCTGGCCTTTCTAGATCCACCTAAGTCATCTGCGGCTCCAGCTATTGAAACCTTGGCTGAGTACGGAGTTGCCACTAAGATTTTGACCGGTGATAATGATAAGGTGACCCAGGCAGTTTGTGAAAAGGTTGGGTTAGATGTAGATAATATCTTACTAGGCTTAGAGGTAGATGCTTTATCAGATGAGGAATTGAGCCAAGCAGTAGAGCATACAACGGTTTTTGCCAAGCTCTCACCTGACCAAAAAGCTCGGATCATTCTCCAACTCAAGGCCAATGGCCACAAGGTTGGCTACATGGGTGATGGTATCAATGATGCACCTTCTATGAAGGTAGCAGATGTGGGTATTTCTGTTGATACAGCTGTCGATATTGCCAAGGAAACAGCAGATGTCATTCTGCTGGACAAGGACCTCATGGTTCTGGAGAAGGGGTTGGTAGAGGGACGCAAGGTCTATGCCAACATGACCAAGTACATTAAGATGACGGTCAGTTCCAATTTTGGGAATATCTTTTCTCTCCTCTTTGCCAGTATCTTTCTGCCTTTTCTGCCTATGGCACCAGTTCATCTGATTGTCCTCAATCTGGTTTATGACTTGTCTTGTATCGCTCTGCCCTTTGATAACGTAGACAGTGAATTTCTCAAGAGACCACGGATTTGGTCTGCTAACTCTATTACCCGCTTTATGGCTTGGATTGGGCCTATCTCATCCGTTTTTGATGTTTTGACCTATCTGGTGCTCTACTTTATTATCGTGCCTATGATAACAGGAGGTAGCTATCAAGCTGGTAGTGGGCAAGCAGAAATCTTTATCACTCTTTTTCAAACAGGCTGGTTCATTGAGTCCATGTGGACCCAGACCATGGTCATCTACATGCTGCGCTCACCTAAGCTGCCATTTGTGCAAAGTCGTCCTGCTTTGTCTGTCATTGTGACGACCATGGCAGCAGCTCTCTTTGTTACTTCCTTGCCATACAGCCTCTTTGCGTCAGTTCTGAAAACTGCCCCGCTGAATGGCACTTATTTCCTTTTTCTTTTCTTGATTATTGTGCTTTATATGGTTAGTGTAACTCTTGTTAAACACCTTTATATCAAGCGCTATAGAGAATGGCTGTAAGGTGTAGAAAATCTTTGAAAAGGCTTGCTTATGGCAAGCCTTTTCACACTTTTTTTGATATAATAAGAAGAATAAATTGAAAGAAGGAAATCCAATCATGGGAAAACTTGAAGTTATCGCTCATCCGCTTATTCAGCATAAATTGTCTATCTTGCGTCGTACAGATACCTCTACCAAGGCTTTTCGTGAATTAGTTGATGAAATCGCAATGCTCATGGGATATGAAGTTTTGCGCGATTTACCACTTGAAGATGTAGAAATTGAAACACCAATTACAAAAACAGTCCAAAAGCAGATTGCAGGGAAAAAATTAGCTATTGTTCCAATCTTGCGGGCTGGTATTGGCATGGTGGATGGACTTCTGAGCTTGGTTCCAGCAGCCAAAGTTGGGCATATTGGAATGTACCGTGATGAAGAAACTCTGAAGCCGGTTGAGTATCTGGTCAAGTTGCCAGAAGATATCGACCAACGTCAAATTTTCGTTGTAGATCCAATGCTAGCTACGGGTGGTTCTGCTATCTTGGCTGTGGATTCTCTGAAGAAACGTGGTGCTAGCCACATTACATTTGTCTGCTTGGTTTCTGCGCCTGAAGGAGTAAAAGCCTTGCAGGAAGCTCATCCAGATGTTGATATTTTCACAGCGGCTCTGGATGACCATCTCAATGATCATGGTTATATCGTACCAGGACTGGGAGATGCAGGAGATCGTCTTTTTGGAACTAAATAAAATGAAAGTAGGAATTTGATATGGCAATTGATTGGGAAGAAATTTTGGGCGAAGAGGAAAACATTGCTGACGCTTACAATAGCCACGTAAGCGAATATATGGATATTTATTTCGATAGCTCGGATTCAAGAAATTATGCTGTTAAAGGAGAGTATATAATTGGTATATGGAACGGTGAAGAGGTGCGCTTTAAGCGTATATGGGGGGGATATGAATTCTCTGAACAAGAAATAACTGATTTATTAAATGGGAAAGAGATTCGTTTTCGATATACTATTAATAAAAACGAACAGGATATTATTGGGAAATTAGCTTATTTAGAATATAAGAACAACTCATATATCGGTTTTTCTCCCTCAAACTGGAAAAAATAAATTTTTAATTTGTGTATAGGACAAATTAAAATGTTGACAATTTGTGAAGAGATTCTGGGAAAAGGAGTTTCTATTTGACCTTTTTTGACCAAAAGGATATAATAGTCTCGTAATTTGAAATTCTATTTTCTAGTTTGATAGAAAATTTTAAAAAGAGAAAGAGAGAAAACTATGATTCCTGTAGTTATTGAACAAACCAGCCGAGGAGAACGCTCCTATGATATTTACTCCCGGCTATTAAAAGACCGCATTATCATGCTGACTGGTCCAGTGGAGGACAATATGGCTAATTCTGTCATTGCCCAGCTTCTTTTCTTGGATGCACAGGACAATACTAAAGATATTTACCTCTATGTAAATACGCCGGGTGGATCTGTCTCAGCAGGTTTGGCAATTGTGGATACTATGAACTTCATCAAGTCTGATGTTCAGACCATTGTTATGGGTGTAGCTGCCAGCATGGGAACAATCATTGCTTCCAGTGGTGCTAAGGGCAAACGCTTCATGCTGCCAAATGCGGAATATTTGATTCACCAGCCAATGGGAGGAGCTGGAAGTGGTACTCAGCAAACGGATATGGCTATTGTAGCTGAGCACTTGCTTAGAACTCGTAATACCTTGGAAAAAATCTTGGCCGAAAACTCTGGCAAGTCCGTTGAGCAAATCCATAAGGATGCGGAACGCGATTACTGGATGAGTGCTCAGGAAACCTTGGAATACGGCTTTATTGATGAAATCATGGAAAATAGCAATCTGAGCTAACAGAGGAGGAGCCAAAAGCGGCTCCTTTTTTGCTTTGAGTCTGACAAGTTACCAAGTTCAGGTGATTTAAGCAGGCCATAAAGCTTTTCAGGGCTAGTTTTTTTGCCCTATCTTTGCTATAATCATCTAAGAACTACATGGACCGGAAAGGAGTTTTATGATAGAAAGAGAAGAAAGAGTGGGCTTGATTGTCTATCTTTACTATAATCGAGATGCCAAAAAGCTGGCTAACTTCGGTGATATCATTTATCATTCTAAGAAGCATCGTTATCTGCATCTCTATGTCAATCAAGAGGACGCCCAGAACTTACAGGAGAATCTGCCCAAGGAACGCTATGTTAAGCAAGTTCGGATATCTCACATAAAAGAACTAGATCAAAACTTTGTTGGAAGCCTGTATAGAGAGCAAGAAAACGTTATCATTTGATAAAATTTCTATAAAGGGTTGACAATTGTCAGATAATTCGATATATTCTTACTATATCATCAAATAAATCACTTAAGGAGATTTCCGAATGAAGAAAAAATTTGCACTATCCCTAGTAGCTTTTGCTAGTGCAGCCCTTCTCGCAGCTTGTGGAGAAGTATCCAATAACAACTCAACAGCAACTGGTACAGAAATTGGCGATACGATTAAATTTGGTTTTAACTTTGAAGAATCAGGTGAAGTAGCAGCCTACGGTACAGCTGAACAACATGGTGCTCAGTTGGCCGTTGATGAAATCAACGCTGCTGGTGGCGTAGATGGCAAGAAGATTGAAGTTACTGATAAGGATAACAAATCAGAAACAGCTGAAGCATCTACCATCACTACTAGCTTGGTTACCCAAAGCAAGGTAAATGCAATCATTGGCCCTGCGACTTCTGGAGCTACAGCTTCAGCTACTGCAAATGCTGCTAAAGCAGGTGTACCAATCATTACACCAAGTGCGACACAGGATGATCTGACCAACAAGCAAGATTATCTTTACCGAGCAACTTTCATTGATAGCTACCAAGGTAAAATCATTTCTAAGTATGTTACTGATAACTTGAAAGCTAAGAAAGTCGTTCTTTACTACGACCAATCTAGTGACTACGCTAAAGGAATGGCGGATGCCTTCAAGAAGGAATTCAAGGGTGAGATTGTAGCAACAGAAACCTTCCAATCCAAGGATACAGACTTCCAAGCTGCTTTGACAAAGATTAAGGGTAAAGAATTTGACGCTCTGGTTGTTCCAGGTTACTATACTGAAGCTGGTAAAATTGTCAATCAAGCGCGTGGTTTAGGTATTGACCAAACAATCGTTGGTCCTGATGGCTTTGGTGATGCTAAGTTCGTTGAGCAAGCAACTCCTGCTGCAGCTACAAATGTTTACTATGTATCTGGCTTTACAACTTCTGGTGAAATGTCAGAAAAAGCTAAGAAGTTTATTGAAGCATACAAAGCTAAGTACAAAGAAGAGCCTTCTATGTTTGCAGCTCTGGCATATGACTCTGTTTATATGGCAGCAGAAGCAGCCAAAGGTGCTAAAACTTCTGTAGATATCAAAGACAACTTGGCTAAGCTTAAAGATTTCGATGGAGTAACTGGTTCAATCACTATTGATAAAGATCACAATCCAGTGAAAACAGCTCTGATGATTGGCTTGAAAGACGGTCAAGTAGATACTGTAGAAACAGTTAAAGCGGAATAATAGTTACGAGGCTGGGGCTATCCCAGTCTTTGACTTGTTTTCTATTTCTAGTTGCTTGAGCAAGTTAGTAGATGATTTCTTTCTTTATAAATCTACGGATTTGAAAGAGTATTGTTTTATAATCTATTCTTCTTCGTTTCTCAATCAACTATTATTCGTATTTTGGGAGTGGGATGATAAAATCACGACCTAGTCTGCTGATTTTTGTCCCATTCCTTATTTTATTATAGAAAGAGTGGTGTCTAATGCTCCAACAATTAGTCAACGGTCTAATCCTGGGTAGTGTTTATGCGCTTCTGGCTTTGGGTTATACCATGGTTTATGGGATTATTAAGCTGATTAACTTTGCCCACGGTGATATCTATATGATTGGTGCCTTTATGGGTTATTACTTGATTAATATCCTGAAGTTTAATTTCTTCCTTTCTCTCATTTTAGCGATGATTGGGACAGCGATTCTCGGTGTGGTTATTGAGTTTTTAGCCTATCGTCCTCTGCGAAATTCGACTCGGATTGCGGCTTTGATTACAGCCATTGGGGTTTCTTTTCTCCTTGAGTATGGCATGATTTTCTTTGTCGGTGCCAATACTCGTTCCTTCCCGCAGGTTATAAAGACGGTACGCTTTAACTTAGGGCCGATTTCTATCTCAAATATTCAGCTGCTGATTTTGGGAATTTCGATTTTCCTCATGGTGGCTCTGCAGTTTATCGTGCAGAAGACAAAGATGGGTAAGGCTATGCGTGCTGTGTCTGTAGATAGTGATGCTGCTCAGCTGATGGGAATCAATGTCAATCGGACAATCAGCTTCACCTTTGCTTTGGGGTCAGCTCTTGCAGGAGCTGCTGGTGTTCTAATTGCCCTTTACTATAATTCATTAGAGCCTTTAATGGGGATGACTCCAGGTATTAAGTCCTTTGTAGCGGCCGTTCTCGGTGGTATTGGAATCATTCCTGGTGCAGCGCTTGGCGGTTTTGTTATCGGTCTTTTGGAAACTTTTGCGACAGCGCTTGGACTATCTGATTTCCGAGATGCCATTGTCTATGCGATTTTGATTGTCATTCTTCTGATCCGTCCAGCTGGTATCCTCGGCAAAAATGTGAAAGAGAAGGTGTAAGGTATGAAAAAGAATTTAAAGATAAATATTTTCTGGCTTGGCCTTGTCTTAATTGGCTACTTGTTGATGACAGTATTGGTTAGTGCCGGTGTTCTCAATGCTTTTTATATTCAAATCTTAGAGCAGATCGGGATTAATATTATTCTGGCTGTGGGGCTTAATCTCATCGTCGGATTCTCAGGTCAATTTTCTCTTGGCCATGCTGGTTTTATGGCAATCGGTGCCTACGCAGTAGCCATTATTGGCTCTAAATCGCCAACTTATGGAGCTTTCTTCATTGCTATGCTGCTAGGAGCTGTCATTGCTGGTATTGTGGCTTTGGCAGTTGGTTTGCCTACGCTTCGTCTTAAAGGGGACTATCTCGCGATTGCGACTCTTGGTGTCTCAGAGATTATCCGTATTCTGATTATTAATGGGGGTACTTTGACTAATGGGGCAGCTGGTATCCTATCCATTCCGCCCTTTACCTCTTGGCAGATGGTCTATATCTTTGTTGTTATCACAACTATTTTGACCTTGAATTTCCTGCGCAGTCCTATCGGTCGCAGCACTCTGTCTGTTCGTGAGGATGAGATTGCTGCCGAGTCTGTTGGGGTTAATACTACTAGAATCAAAGTGACAGCCTTTGTCTTGGGAGCTATCACGGCTTCGATTGCTGGCTCTCTTCAAGCTGGCTTCGTTGGTTCAGTTGTTCCTAAGGACTATTCCTTTACCAACACTATCAATATCTTGATTATTGTCGTTTTTGGTGGTCTAGGCTCTATGACTGGAACCATTGTGGCTGCAGTAGTATTGGGAATTCTCAATATGTTGCTGCAGGATGTATCCAGCATTCGGATGATTGTCTATTCTTTGGCCCTGATCTTGGTCATGATTTTCCGTCCAGGCGGACTTTTAGGAACTTGGGAGCTCAGCCTGTCTAAGCTCTTCAAAAAGAATAAGGAGGTCAAAGAATAATGGCACTTCTTGATGTGAAAAATCTAACTAAAAACTTTGGTGGTTTGACTGCTGTCAGCGATGTGACCTTGGAACTCAACGAGGGCGAGCTGGTTGGTCTGATTGGCCCTAATGGTGCAGGAAAAACGACCCTTTTTAACCTCTTGACTGGTGTTTATGAGCCTAGTGAAGGAACAGTGACACTAGATGGTCATTTGCTCAATGGTAAGGTACCTTACAAGATTGCTTCTTTAGGTCTAGGGCGGACTTTCCAGAACATCCGGCTCTTTAAGGACCTTAGTGTTTTGGATAATGTTTTGATTGCCTTTGGTAATCATCATAAGGCTCATGTGTTGGCTTCTTTCCTCCGCTTGCCAGCCTACTACAAAAACGAAGAAGAACTCAAAGACAAGGCTTTGGAGTTGCTGAAAATTTTTGACTTGGATAAGGAAGCAGAAACCTTGGCTAAGAACTTAGCTTATGGTCAGCAGCGCCGCTTGGAGATTGTTCGGGCCTTGGCAACGGAGCCAAAGATCCTTTTCTTGGATGAGCCTGCTGCAGGGATGAACCCTCAGGAGACAGCAGAGCTGACTGCATTGATTCGACGGATTAAAAACGAATTTAATATTACTATCATGCTGATTGAGCATGACATGAGTTTGGTAATGGAAGTTACTGAGCGAATCTATGTGTTGGAGTACGGCCGCTTGATTGCGCACGGAACACCTGATGAAATCAAGAATGACAAACGCGTTATTGAAGCATATCTAGGAGGTGAAGCCTAATGTCCATGCTTAAAGTTGAGAATCTCTCTGTCCATTATGGCATGATTCAGGCTGTCCGTGATGTCAGCTTTGAAGTAAACGAAGGAGAAGTCGTTTCCCTGATTGGCGCCAATGGTGCTGGAAAAACGACTATTCTCCGGACTATTTCAGGCTTGGTTCGTCCAAGTGCTGGTAAAATTGAATTTGTCGGCAATGAAATTCAAAAAGTTCCTGCTCAAAAAATTGTAGCAGCTGGGCTTTCGCAAGTACCAGAAGGACGTCATGTCTTTCCGGGTTTGACAGTTTTGGAAAATTTGGAAATGGGCGCCTTTCTCAAAACAAACCGCGAAGAAAATCAAGCCAATCTCAAAAAGGTCTTCTCTCGTTTCCCACGCTTGGAAGAGCGTAAAAACCAAGATGCTGCAACCCTTTCAGGTGGTGAGCAGCAGATGCTGGCGATGGGACGGGCTCTGATGTCTACTCCTAAGCTTTTGCTTCTGGATGAGCCCTCTATGGGCTTGGCGCCAATCTTTATCCAGGAAATCTTCGATATTATCCAAGATATCCAGCGGCAAGGGACAACAGTTCTTTTGATTGAGCAAAATGCAAATAAGGCTCTCTCTATCGCTGACCGAGGTTATGTCCTTGAAACAGGTAAAATTGTTCTGTCCGGAACAGGCCAAGAGCTCCTCGCTTCTGACGAAGTCCGCAAAGCATATCTAGGTGGCTAAAAATGTCTGGGAGACATTTTTAGGTTGTTGATAGAAAGTTACGGTAGTAACTTAACAGTTAGAAAAGGTCCAATGGACCTTTTTAAGTTGCAGATAAAGAAAACAAGGTTTTCGTCAAGATGCCCGGGGGATTGTTTCAGGTTGCAGATGGGAACTCGCGAGAGCGAGTTTTCTTTAAAATGTCTGGGAGACATTTTTAGGTTGTTGATAGAAAGTTACGATAGTAACTTAACAGTTAGAAAAGGTCCATTGGACCTTTTTTCTTCTCTTAGATGCTTAAAATAGTATATCTAGCCATTGTCCATCTTCAATTTTTCCAATCGCGGGATTTTTCTAAATTTTGAAAACTTAGGTAAAGGACTTGGAAGCGTTTGAAATCAGCTGCAAAATAAAGTATAATAAGTATAAGAATTATGGATAGGAAGTAGAGGGAACTTTTATGGCAGTTAAAGATTTTATGACGCGTAAGGTGGTTTATATCAGCCCAAATACAACGATTGCTCATGCGGCAGATATGATGCGTGAGCAGAAACTCCACCGTCTGCCGGTGATTGAGAATGACCAACTAGTGGGACTGGTGACAGAAGGAACGATTGCAGAAGCTAGTCCATCTAAGGCAACGAGCCTGTCCATTTATGAGATGAACTATCTTCTCAACAAAACAAAAGTTGGTGATGTTATGATTCGTGATGTGGTCACGATCTCTCAGTTTGCCAGTCTGGAAGATGCGACCTATCTGATGCTGAAAAATAAGATTGGTATCCTGCCTGTTGTAGACAATGAGCAGCTTTACGGGGTTATTACTGACCGTGATATTTTCAAAGCCTTCTTAGAAGTATCTGGCTATGGTGAAGAGGGAGTCCGTCTGCGCTTTGTCACTGAGAATAAGGTGGGGGTTCTTGAGCAGATAATCCGTCTTCTAGTGGAAGAAAATCTCAACATCTCCAATACCGTCAATATCCCACGCAAGGATGGCAAAGTTGTCATTGAAGTACAGTTAGCTGGTAATATAGATACGGCGCTTCTCAAGAAAAAATTTGAGGAGCATGCTATTGAGCTGGCTGAGATTACACATACTTCAGCAAAAGCTTTATAAGCGATAAAAAAAGCCTCATCATTGGATGAGGTTTTTAACGTACAATAGGTTGTTTGTTGGCATCTAAAGTGAAGCCTTCGCCCAAGATCTCATGGGCTTCGGTAATAGTAGTAAAGGCAAATGGATCGACTTGGTTAATGAGTTTCTTCATTTGCTGCATTTCGTTACGGGAAACAACACAATAGACAATCTGGAGATCCTGCTTGCTATAGAAGCCTTGGCCCTTGAGGAAGGTCACTCCACGATCCAGCTTGTTATTGATAGCTTCAGCCAGTTCTGCCGGTTTGCTGGTAACGATAAGGAATCCTTTGCCGGCAAAGCCTCCTTCTGCAATCAGGTCAATGACGCGCGAGGTGATAAAGACAAACATCAGGGTATAAGATACCATGCGTAGGTCTTTGAAAACAAGGAGAACCAAGGTAATGACTACAAAATCAACAGTCAGCATGAGTTTGCCCATGGAAATGCTCGTATATTTATTAAAGATGCGGGCCACAATGTCAGTACCGCCCGTCGTTCCGCCAGCATTGAAGATGATGCCCAGTCCAATCCCCAAAACAATCCCTGTTCCAAGACAGGCCAGTAAGACATCCCCGTCCAGAGCTGAGAGAAAATAGTTTTGCAGGTGTTTGGAGGCAGGTAGGATTTCAAAAATCTTGAGCCAAGCAGATACGGAGAAGGTCCCTAGAATGCTGAGGTAGAGGGTTCGCGAACCCAGTAGCTTCCATGCAATAATAAAGAGAGGAATGTTAATCACTAGGTTGGTCGTCGAGACAGGGATTTTAAATAGATAGTAGGTAATCAAGGTCAGACCCGTTGCTCCACCCTCATACAAATGAAAGGGAATGACCAAATAATGAATCCCAAAAGAAAAAATTCCAGCCCCAAAAATGATGGCCAGTACGTTTTTTAATTTAAACATAAGATCCTCCTAAATCTATTTCCAGAAATTTCTTCTGAATATATTTTACCAAAAATTTAGCCTTTATGAAAGACTTTGAAAAAATTTTTAAAGTCTTTTCTTATGATGGGCTTTTAGCTTTTTTTTTGGTAAAATAAACAATAGATAAAAAAGAGTGGGATGAAAATAATGAGCTGACGAATTCGGCTCTTATCAGGCTGCTCAGCCGTTTGGACATGCTGTAAAAGTAGCTTATATCAAGCTTTAGGGCAAGTCTTATCTGCATTTTCTTATAAAGAACGAAAAATAGAAGTTAGAGATTCAAGGTAAAGATGAAAAATGGTATTTTGATTTCGCTGGAAGGTCCAGAAGGGGCTGGAAAGTCAAGTGTGTTGGAAGCCTTGCTTCCTTTTTTGAAAAATTATGGTACTGGCCTGATTACGACGCGGGAGCCGGGTGGCGTCCAGATTGCTGAGGCTATCCGCGAAGTGATTTTGGAACCTAGTCATACTGCGATGGATGCTAAGACTGAGCTTTTGCTGTACATTGCCAGCCGCCGTCAGCACTTGGCTGAACGGGTTTTGCCAGCTTTAACGCAAGGGAAGCTTGTCTTGATGGATCGTTTTATTGATAGTTCAGTGGCCTATCAGGGATACGGACGGGGTCTGGATGTAGCAGACATTGAATGGCTCAATCAGTTTGCGACAGATGGACTCAAGCCTGATTTGACCCTCTATTTTGATATTGATGTGGAAGAAGGGCTGGCGCGAATTGCTAAGAGTGAAAGCCGAGAGGTGAATCGGCTTGATCTGGAAGGTTTGGACTTGCACCAGCGGGTTCGGCAGGGCTATTTGGCGATTCTTGACAAGGAGCCTGAGCGCTTTGTCAAGGTAGATGCCAGCCAACCTTTGGATAAGGTAGTGGCTGATAGTTTGGCCATCATTCAGGAACGATTTGGGAATCCGTCATGAAGATAAAAGATTTACAGCAAATCCAGCCCAGCTTGTTTGAGCAGTTTCAGCATATTTTGGAACAGGGACGGCTTAGTCACGCCTACTTGTTTACCGGAGCTTTTGGCAGTTTTGAAATGGCCCAAATCCTGTCTCAGAGTCTCTTTTGTGAGAATAAGCAGGGCGTCTGGCCTTGTCAGTCCTGTCGTTCTTGTCGTTTGATTGCAGAAGAAGATTTTTCTGATGTAACGGTGGTGCGACCAGCTAATAACATTATCAAAACAGACCGAGTTCGGGAGCTGGTCCGAAACTTCTCTCAAAGTGGTTTAGAAGGCAGTCGGCAGGTTTTCATTATCTGCGATGCGGATCGGATGCACGTCAATGCAGCCAATTCCTTGCTCAAAGTCATTGAGGAGCCGCAGAGCGAGATTTATATCTTTCTCCTGACTGCTGATGAACAGCTGATTCTGCCGACGATTCGGAGTCGGACTCAGGTTTATCATTTCTTGAAAAATACAGCTGCTCTGCAGCATAGTTTGGAACAGGTTGGCTTGATTAAAAGTCGAGCGGAGCTGATAGCTGCCTATAGTCAGACTCAGTCAGAAGCGGAAAGCTTGGCTCATAATAACGCCTTTTTTGAGCTGGTCAGCGAATGCGAGCGCTTTGTCAAGGATTTTCAGACTCGCTCCAGTCAGGCTTTTCTGCAGGTTTCGCGTCTGGTAAAGCTGGCTGATGATAAGGAGAAGCAGGAACAGGTCTTCAAGCTCTTGGAAGTGTTATTTTATAAGGGCATAGCAACAGAAAACGGTCGACAGGCCTTGGAGCAGCTTTTGCTGGCTCGGACGATGTGGCGGGCCAATGTATCTTTTCAAAATGCTTTAGAATATATGACTTTGAAGGGAAAGTAAAAAGAGGCAGCACAGGAGTATAAAATGGATAAAAAAGACTTATTTGACGCCTTGGATGATTTTTCACAGACGCTTTTAGTGACCCTTGCTGAGGTGGAGGCTGTCAAGAAAAATCTCAAGAGTGTGGTAGAGGAAAATATTGCTCTGCATCTGGAAAATGACAAGCTGAGGGAGCGCTTGGGAGAGGTGGAGAAGGAAGCTCCGACCAAGACCAAGAAAAACCGGGATAATCTGCGTAAGCTTTACTATGACGGCTTTCATGTTTGTACGGATTTCTATGGCCAGCGCCGGGAGAATGACGCAGAGTGTATGTTCTGTGATGAATTGTTATTTAGGGAGTAGCGATGCAGGTTCAAAAAAGTTTTAAGGGCGAAACTGCCTACGGCAAGCTTTATCTGGTCGCGACTCCTATCGGAAATCTGGATGATATGAGCATCCGTATGGTCAATACCCTGAAAGAGGTTGACAGGATTGCGGCTGAAGATACGAGAAATACGGGCCTTCTGCTTAAGCATTTTGAGATTGAGACCAAACAGATCAGTTTTCATGAGCACAATGCTAAGGAGAAAATCCCAGTTCTCTTGGACATGCTTCAAAGTGGAAGTGATATAGCCCAGGTTTCGGATGCTGGTCTGCCCAGTATTTCTGATCCTGGACATGATTTGGTTCAGGCAGCGCTAGAAGCTGGAATTACTGTAGTACCGATTCCTGGTCCTAGTGCTGGAATAACAGCCTTGATTGCCAGCGGATTGGCTCCCCAACCGCATATTTTCTATGGTTTTCTGCCTAGAAAGGCTGGACAGCAGAAGGAATTTTTTACTAGCAAAAAATCCTATCCTGAGACTCAGATTTTCTACGAATCCCCTCATCGGGTTCGGTCTACGATGGAAAATATGCTGGCAGTTTATGGTGACCGCCAAGTCGTCTTGGTGCGCGAGCTGACTAAGATTCACGAAGAGTATCAACGAGGGCTGATTTCAGAGTTGCTGGCCTATACGGCTGAACATCCGCCTAAAGGAGAGTGTCTCTTGATTGTAGCTGGGGCGGCAGAAGATGCTCCACAAGAAATTTCTCAAGAGCAGATCCTAGCTGAGATTGATCTTTTAGTTGAAGCTGGCAGCAAAAAAAATCAGGCCATCAAGGAAGTGGCCAAGAAATACGGCAGGAACAAGAGCGAGCTCTATGCGGTTTATCATGAAAATAAGGATTGATAGAAGCTCAGAAATTTCTCAATACAATCAGTTGTCTGTTTAAAAATTGGAAAAAGCGTAACTCAGCTTTTTAGTAAGACTATCTAATCCTGACCTAAACTCAGGATTTTTTTGTTATCTGGATTAGACGGTTGGTTTCGCTTATCTATATTTCAACAATGTTCGGGAATTGGCTAAAAAAGTGCTAGATTTCTGAAATAAAATAGATATTTTCTAAACTTTGTGATATGATATACAAAATAAATTTTGGAGGTAGGATATGACGATTTACAATTTTTCTGCTGGACCGGCAGTATTGCCCAAGGAAGTCTTGAAAAAAGCTCAGGCTGAGTTTTTAGACTATGCCCAAAGTGGCATGAGTGTGATGGAGCTGTCCCACCGATCCAAGGAATTTGACGATATTATCAAAGAAGCTGAGAGCTTGCTGCGTGAGCTCATGGATATTCCAGACAATTACCGCGTGCTATTTCTGCAGGGTGGGGCTTCTACCCAGTTTAGCATGATTCCCCTTAATCTAGCCCAAGGCGGCAAGGCCTATTACCTAGTGGCTGGATCTTGGGGAAAGAAAGCTTACACCGAAGCAGTCAAACTGTCTAAGTTCATTCCTTTTGAGCCCATTCTCTTGGCTTCATCAGAGGATTTAAATTACACGGAAATTCCTTCTTTTGATGAAAAGGAGATTGATCCGCAGGCGGCTTATGTGCATCTGACAACCAATAATACTATCGAAGGAACGGCTGTTTATGACCTTCCTGCGACTAATGGCGTGCCGATTGTGGCGGACATGTCTTCTAATATCCTTGCTGCTCAATACCGAGTAGAGGATTTTGGTTTGATTTATGCTGGGGCTCAGAAGAATATCGGACCTGCCGGCGTGACAGTTGTCATCATCAGAGAAGACTTGCTGGATGACGAACCAGTTCTATCTAGCATGTTGGATTACCGCATTCAGGCGGACAATGGCTCTCTTTACAATACACCACCGACTTTTGCCATCTATATGGCCAAACTGGTCTTTGAGTGGGTCAAGGAGCTAGGTGGCGTAGCAGAAATGGAAAAGCGCAATCGTGAAAAATCTGGCCTTTTGTACGACTTCATTGAGCAGTCTGACTTTTATCGCAGTCCAGTCCGTTATAAGGAGCAACGCTCAGTCGCCAATATTCCCTTTGTATCACCAACTCCAGAGCTGGATGCCAAGTTTAACAAAGAGGCTGTTGCAGCGGGATTCAAGAATATCAAGGGGCACCGCAGCGTAGGCGGCATGAGAGCCAGTCTCTACAATGCCTTTCCGCTCCAAGGAGTCAAGGACTTGATTGCCTTTATGCAGAAATTTGAAGAAGAAAATTCTTAAGGGAGGGAATCTATGGTCTTTAGTGTTAAAACCTTTAACAACATCAATCAAATCGGGCTTAAGGAGCTGGGCAATGCTTTTCAGATTGACGGAGACAAATCTGACAATCCGGATGCTTATATCCTGCGCAGTCAAAACCTGCATGGACAGGAATTTCCAAGCAAGCTCAAAGCCATTGCGCGGGCAGGCGCAGGAACCAATAATATTCCTGTCGACCAGGCAACAGCTCAAGGAATCGTGGTCTTCAACACACCAGGAGCTAATGCTAATGCGGTAAAAGAAGCAGTCTTGGCTTCTATTCTCCTATCTGCACGTGACTATATCGCAGCTAACAGCTGGGCTAATGGTCTTTCTGGTGCTGATGTTCCCAAGCAAGTGGAAGCTGGTAAGAAGCAGTTTGCTGGGACAGAGATTGCAGAGAAGACTTTGGGAGTCATTGGGCTAGGAGCAATTGGTGGCCGTATTGCTAACGATGCCTATCGTCTGGGAATGAATGTCCTGGGCTATGACCCTTATGTATCCATTGAAACAGCTTGGAATATCTCTAGTCATGTCAAGCGGGTAGCAGACATTAAGGAAATCTTTGAGAAGAGTGATTATATCACTATTCATGTGCCCCTGACTGAGGATACACGCGCTACTTTTGATCAAGCTGCTTTTGGTCTCATGCAAAAGGAAACAACCCTTATCAACTTTGCCCGTGGCGAGCTGGTGGACAATGCTGCCCTCTTTGAAGCTATAGAAGCTGGTGTTATCAAGCGTTATATCACAGACTTTGGTGTAGATGAGCTGCTCCGTCATCCGCAGATTACAGTCTTTCCGCATCTGGGCGGATCGACAGAGGAAGCTGAGCTCAACTGTGCCATTATGGCTGGGAAAACCATCCGCCGCTTCATGGAAACGGGCGAGATTATCAACTCTGTGAATTTCCCTAATGTCCGTCAGGCTCTCTCAGCCCCTTATCGGATTACCCTGATTAACAAAAATGTACCGAATATCGTAGCTCGGATTTCAACAGCGGTTAGTGATTTAAATATCAATATCGACAATATCATCAATCGTTCCAAGGGTGATTATGCCTATACTTTGCTGGATCTGGATGAGTCAGACGAAAGCAAGATTCAGGAGTTGGTTGATAAATTTGAGAATAGCGACAATATTGTGCGCGTGCGTTTGATTAAGAAATGATAAAAAACAGACTATACTTCCCTAGGGGATAAGTCTGTATCAGCCGATAAGCCTTTCGCTTGTCGGCTTTTTCTAATAAGTCTCGGCTTGACAAGAAGGAGCTAGCTGGGCTATTATAGGGACGGAGGAAAAATAATGTTACAATTTATCGAATACCCAAAATGCTCTACCTGCCGCAAGGCCAAGGCTGAGCTCAATCAATTAGGAGTGGACTTTGAAGCAGTAGATATTGTCCAAAATACACCTAGCCGGGACCAGCTCCTAGACTGGATCCAGAACTCGAGCTTTGAGCTCAAGACTTTTTTCAATACTAGCGGTCTCAAATACCGTGAGCTAGGTCTCAAAGAAAAAGTTCCGCATTTGACAGCCCAGGAAGCTGCTGATTTATTATCGACAGACGGCATGCTGATTAAACGACCGCTTCTGGTTCGAGATAACCAAATCTTGCAGATTGGTTACCGGAAGGCGTATGAAGAGTTGGGGCTGTGAGAAGATAAGGCTTGATAAAAAGGCTTTATATTCATCTGTAGTCGAATAAAACGACAAAACGAAATAGGGATAAGCCAATTGTGTTAGAGAATAAAAAAACAGACTGAAATCAAGAAGATAGGAAAGATTTAGTCACGGGCAAAGAGGCGAAAGGATTGAAAGCCTCTTTTTTCTAAGATAGAATTTCTTCCCATTTTTTTGAAGCTGTGGATGAGGTGACATATACAACAAAATTAGCAGATAAAGTAGATGTTGCTAAAAATGGAACAAAGGTTGTTGTTAGACCTGGAAGTACAAGTGAACTAGGACCAACACTGGAATTTCAAATAAAGCAAGGAAAAGGAGGAGTTTCATATGAAATTAGATATGGAGACTAAAAATGAAGAATGGATAGAAATCTTTAAAGATATGATTCCCAGAGATAACTATAAGATAAAAGTTTTATTGACAACTTTAGCAGATGAGCAAGAAATTAGGCTTATTGGAGAAAAGAACTGTTTTAAATTATCATGTTTTTGTTATGATGAAGCACGATTTTTTAGCAGGGAATTGTATTTATCTGCAATTCTAGATAAAGAAATGTTTAAAAAATTTGAAAAAAATAATTTCCAAAATGTCATTTATGAAGTCAAGAATAGTCAATTAGTGAAGAAACTCAGATATACAGCCTATGGTGGTGCAAGAACTCTGTATTCACAACATTATATAATCATAACTCAAGATAGTGTAGTGGAGATTCTTGTGTCCGCAAATTCTGATTTGAGTATCAGTCAATACTAGAAAATTTGCTAATCAAATATGTACATGACTTTAGTTACAATTATCGGAAAATAGAACTTGGAGAAATGATATGGAAAAATGGACGAAAATTAAACCGGGCTTCATTCCTTTTGGAGATTATGGTATTGAGATAAATATAGATGGAGATACTCTAATTGCCTACTTGGAAGATTCAGAGAAGTTTAAATTTACCTTTACAAAGGTCTGGGCTTTCCGCTCAGTCTACGAAAGCCTAGAATTAATAGATAGTTACTGGGAGCAAGGATTGGCAGAGAACAGACCACTTTATCTGACCAATTATATCTATGAAGTCGAGAATGCAGAGTTTGGGGACTTGGTCGCTTCTGCAAATGTAGCTAATAAAAAGCTCCATCACTACAAATTAATGTCGACGGATTTTTTAGTGGACGTTGTATCTGAAAACGATGTAAAAGTTGAGAAAGTATAAATTATTTCTATTAAGATAATTGATCATTATATATCAAAATCTGATTTTGGCAAGATGGATTTGGATGGTTTTGCAGCCATTTTTGACGGGAAACAAATCCCTAATAAAGTAGCGCTATTTCGCTTTTTTGAACAAGGTACGTATTTCGCTGTGACGAATATTTGGCCCTCTATTACGAATTGGTTGACAGCTTTGTCAAGGATGGAGGCAGATAGTTATACTTTTATTTTTAAAGACTATGATTTCTTTTTGATTGATGATGAGGAAGAATAGTAAACCTTTAAATGGTGAGGAACTCCTTCCTATTGGAATTAGGTATAAGGAGTACTAAGTGGGAAGGAAAGAATAAGTTTCAGTCTCTTCAATAGGAAATCTGAATTTGGAATTATGGAAAGAATATACAAGATGTCATGATTTTTCTTTTAGAGAATGTGGTTCAAGTAGATTGTATGATCGAATCTGGGTTAGAAAGCGTGTCAGTAGAAGCTCCTAATGACATTAAAAAGCTTTTCATGATATAATAAATCTATCTCAATCTTAGAAAGAAGAATCATGGTTTTATCAAAAAAACGGGCTCGACATGTCATTGAAGAGATTATTGCTCTTTTTCCTGATGCCAAGCCCAGTCTGGATTTTCGCAATCACTTTGAGCTTTTGGTAGCGGTCATGCTGTCGGCTCAGACGACAGATGCTGCGGTCAATAAGGCAACGCCGGCTTTATTTGAAGCCTATCCAAGTCCTCAAGACATGGCTACGGCTGGTGAAGCAGACATTGCTAAATACATCTCCCGCCTAGGGCTCTATCGCAACAAGGCCAAGTTTTTGAAGAAATGTGCCCAGCAGCTTTTGGATGACTTTGACGGTCAAGTACCACAAACGCGGACAGAATTGGAAAGTCTAGCTGGTGTTGGTCGCAAAACGGCCAATGTAGTCATGAGTGTGGGCTTTGGTATTCCAGCCTTTGCTGTTGATACTCATGTGGAGCGCATTTGCAAGCACCATGATATCGTTAAAAAGTCGGCAACGCCACTAGAAGTAGAAAAGCGAGTTATGGATGTCCTTCCACCGGAACGTTGGCTGCCAGCTCATCAAGCCATGATTTACTTTGGCCGGGCTATCTGTCATCCTAAAAATCCCGAGTGCGATCACTATCCGCAACTCTATAACTTTAAGGACATATAAAAAGCGAGGTCTGATGACTTCGCTTTCTTATTCACTAAATCTTAAAAAATAACCATCTGGATCCAAAATCGCAAATTCATGAGGGTAAATAAAGCTATTCCCCACTCGAAATTCTCTTTTTGTCAGCGGACGATGGATGGGATAGTCAGCTTCCAGCAGTTTTTGGTGGAGCTGAGGGACATCTTCAATGCCAAAGGAAATATTGACACCGCGCCCGAAAGGATAGGTCAGCTGAGCTAATTCTTCCGTGCTGCCTTCTTCTAGCATAAGTTGGCAGTCTTCAAGCGAGAGGAAGAGAAATTTCTCCTCTGGACGCTCGTATTCGACAGAGAATCCCAGCAGGTCGCAGTAGAAGTGGCGTGATTTTTCGATGTCAGAAACCACAAATTCAGGAATGACAGCTTGATAGTCCATTCGTTTTCTCCTTAGAGTTCAATCTCCATGACAATGGGTGTGTGGTCTTGGCGCGCACCGGAGTCAATCATATCAGACTTGGTCACCTTGTCAGCCACGCGGTTGCTGGTCAGCCAGTAGTCGATTCTCCAGCCTGTATTGTTGATTTTAGAAGTCTTGCTGCGCTGCGCCCACCAAGTGTATTGGTTAGGGATATCGCCGTGCAAGTGGCGGAAGGTATCGGTAAATCCTTTAGCCAGCAGGTTGGTGAAGCCAGCACGTTCTTCGTCGGTAAAGCCTGGTGAACGGCGGTTGCTGGCTGGATTGGCCAAGTCGATTTCCTTGTGGGCCACATTATAGTCACCAGTTGCAAGTACTGGTTTTTGTTTATCTAGTGTTCCCAAGTATTCAGCGTATTTGGCATCCCAGACTTGACGGTCATCCAAACGTTTAAGTCCATCGCCAGCATTGGGCGTATAAACTTGAGTGACAAAGAAACCGTCAAATTCAAGCGTAATGATGCGGCCTTCGACATCCATGGTTGACGGAGCGCCGATTTCAGGGAAGGTTACGGTTGGCGTCAGTTCTTTTTTGTAGAGGAACATGGTTCCTGCATAGCCCTTACGTGCTGGCTCTTGGGAGGAGCGCCAGGTGTTTTCATAGTCTGGGAAAAGATTTGTCAAAATCTCCAGGTGCTTTTTAGTCGGACCTGTCGCAGACAGTTTTGTTTCCTGAATGGCGATAATATCAGCATTTTCCGCTTGCAAGGTTTGAAGGACAGCCTGAGAGAGCTGAGCTCGGGCAGAATCACTGGTCAATGCAGCGTTGAGAGAGTCAATGTTCCAAGAGATGAGTTTCATAAAATTTCCTTTTCTAGTAGAAGTTTGCTGAGTTTATTATAACAAAATTTAGAACTGATTTATAGCAAAGAGATTGTAAGAGACTTGAAAAAGTAGGAAAGATTTTCTATAATAGAGCGAGAAAATAGGGGGAAGCCATGAAATTCTATTCTTATGATTATGTTTTGAGTCAGATTAGTCAGCAAAACTGGGTGACAGTTGCACTTTCTGTCTTGCTGCTGCTTGTGACAGGATTTTTTGCTTTTAAGGCCTATCGCAATAAGCGTGATTCAAAATTCCGGGAACTAGCCATCATTTCTGTTTTGGCTTTGGTGGCCATGGTCTTGATTGGCATTAGCAATTTTCAGACTGACCAAGACTCTAACAACCAGTTTCAAACCTCTCTGCATTTTATTGAGGTCATTTCAGAAGACTTGGGTGTAGATAAGTCGGAGGTCTATGTCAATACTTCAGCCGCGACGGATGGAGCGATTTTGAAGGTCGGAAAGAACTTTTATCGGGCTATGAGCGGTAGTGAGCCGGATAAATATCTGCTTGAAAAAATTGACTTGCATAAGACGACAGATATCGAAATAGTGGAGGTTGAAAAATGACATTGAATTTTCTTGAAATCCTAATTAAACTAGCGCTGGGGCTTTTCTCACTAGTTTTTGTCATCAACGTGACGGGAAAAGGCAATCTGGCGCCTAATTCAGCAATCGACCAGATTCAAAACTATGTTCTTGGTGGTATTATCGGTGGGGTGATTTACAATAGCTCCATTAACATCCTCCAGTATGCGGTCATTCTCATCATGTGGACCATCTTGGTCTTGACCCTAAAGTGGCTCAATAACAATGTTCGTGCGGTTAAGCATTTGATTGATGGCAAGCCGACAACGTTGATTCAGCACGGGAAATTGAGTCCCGAAGCCTGCCGTTCTGTTGGTCTTTCAGCAGCAGATGTAGCTTTGAAGCTACGCAGCCAAGGTATTTTCCAGCTCAAGCAGGTCAAACGGGCGGTTATAGAGCAAAACGGCCAGCTGATTATTGTACAAGCTGGTGAAGAGAATCCTAAATATCCCCTTATCACAGATGGTGTTGTCCAGATTGATATTTTAGAGTCTATTGACAAAACAGAAGAGTGGCTGGTGGAGAGACTGGCTAAAGACGGATACACCGATATTTCGAATATCTTCATCGCAGAGTATGAAAGTGGCAACTTGAATGTTGTGACGTATTGAGAAAATCTTGCAAAGAGAAAGCCATTCCAGAAGCGGAATGGCTTTTGCTTTATTCAAATGGACTTTGCTCGTTTTCAGCTGATGCAAAATTTTGTTGAGGATTGGGCTGATTTTGATAGGAGTTCTGATCAAATTGCTGCCCTTGGTAATTTTGCTGATTTTGATAAGAATTTTGGACAAATTGTTGTTCTTGGTAATTCTGATTATTATAGTAATTATTTATAACGGGTTCATATTTTGTAGGTTGGCAATAAAGAATAGTCAAAACCAAGCGGCCAAATGGAACAATGGATAAAAAGATAAGTGCCCAATGAAAGCCAGCGTCCCGCAGACGTCGAATCTGAATAGCGAGATAGGGAAGCAGAATCGAAATAAAATAGATAACTAACAGGCCAGCAAAGATGGTAGATAAGACTCCTCCAGTCTCGGAATTTAAGGCTGTTTCAATCACAAGAGCAAAACTAGGAAGTAGTATCATCACCAAGATATGGCACAGAACGGGCCACCAATATTCTGAACGAGTTGAGCGACCAGTAAAGTCTACATAGCCCTTCCAAAACTTTTTATATGCATCAATCATATTAAAAATCCTTTTATTATTTTTTTATTTAGTGTACTATATTTGGCTTATATTTGCAAGTTTTCAGAAAATACAGGGCGTTTTAGTGAAATAGTGTAACATAAAAACCAACCTGTTTGCAATACCCCCAAAAAAGTTAGATACAAAAAATCTAACTTTTGGGGGCAGTACAGTTTGGGTTGGTCTGATTATCAGAAAGTGATTAATGTTAATTTTTTAGTATTCTGAAGGTTGACAGTGGAGGAAGAGTAGAATGAAATTACCAATAACTGGAATAAAAGATACGAAGATAAAAGCCCAATG
This sequence comes from Streptococcus sp. SN3, assembly GCF_030439905.1. Taxonomy (NCBI): domain Bacteria; kingdom Bacillati; phylum Bacillota; class Bacilli; order Lactobacillales; family Streptococcaceae; genus Streptococcus; species Streptococcus sp. SN3. The sequence continues at coordinate 30,228 of NZ_JAQFJF010000004.1, read as the reverse complement.
GTAACCCGCATCTCTCAGACGGCGAATGGACAGAGATAGATTTGGAATGATAGTAAAGAAACCATAAATCTGAATTAGTGATAGAAGAGGAGCTGCTTCCTCTCCAACCATAAGTAAGAAAATTAAAGATAAGACAGCTATCAACATATTGGCAAATACAGCCCACCAATAATCTGGGCGATCTGACCGCCCAGCGAAGTCAAAAGCTCTCCGCCAAAAATCAAGATATGCATAAATCATAATAATCTCCTAAATAATTTTATTTATCTTATTATATTATAAATCACTAAATATTGCAATTTAATTTTTGTTTTTAGAAATACATCCATTTTCACCTTTGCTTAGCAGATACATCCAGGTTAGCAATCAATTGTTTTATTTTTCAAATGGTGATAAAATAAAGTGTTGAAGTTTGTGGTTTATCTGCGTGATAAATGGCAATTTCCGAATAAAAAGAGGTCTCATTTGCCTCGTAAGGAGAAATCATGTCTGAAAAGAACTTTTATATTACAACCCCTATCTACTATCCGAGCGGTAAACTCCACATCGGGTCTGCCTATACGACCATTGCTTGTGATGTTCTGGCTCGCTACAAGCGTCTCATGGGCTACGATGTTTTCTATCTGACTGGCCTTGACGAGCATGGACAGAAGATTCAGCAAAAAGCTGAAGAAGCTGGTATCAGTCCTCAAGCTTATGTCAATGGGATGGCAGTTGGGGTCAAGGAACTCTGGAAACTGCTGGATATTTCTTATGATAAGTTTATCCGGACGACCGATGACTACCATGAAAAGGTTGTAGCCGATGTCTTTGAACGACTCTTAGCCCAAGATGATATCTACTTGGGTGAATATTCAGGCTGGTATTCTGTATCAGATGAGGAATTCTTCACAGAAAGCCAGCTGGCAGAAGTCTTCCGTGATGAAAATGGGAAAGTAACTGGCGGAATTGCGCCATCTGGACATGAAGTGGAGTGGGTATCAGAAGAGTCTTACTTCCTGCGCCTCAGCAAGTACCAAGACCGCTTGGTAGAATTTTTCAAATCTCATCCAGACTTTATCACACCAGACGGACGTCTTAATGAAATGCTGAAAAACTTCATTGAGCCAGGTCTGGAAGACCTAGCTGTATCTCGGACGACCTTTACTTGGGGCGTGCCAGTGCCATCTAATCCTAAACACGTAATTTATGTCTGGATTGATGCCCTGCTTAACTATGCGACTGCTCTTGGCTACGGTCAGGATGATCACGCTAACTACGATAAATTCTGGAATGGGACAGTCTTCCACATGGTGGGCAAGGACATTCTGCGTTTCCATTCTATCTACTGGCCAATCCTGCTCATGATGCTGGATATTAAGCTACCTGACCGCTTGATTGCCCACGGTTGGTTTGTCATGAAAGATGGCAAGATGTCCAAGTCTAAGGGCAATGTGGTCTATCCTGAAATGCTGGTAGAACGCTATGGTTTGGATGCATTGCGTTATTACCTTATGCGCAGTCTTCCTGTTGGTTCAGACGGAACCTTCACTCCTGAGGACTATATAGGTCGTATCAACTATGAGTTAGCTAATGACCTTGGGAACCTGCTTAACCGTACTGTTTCCATGGTTAACAAGTACTTTGACGGTCAAATACCAGTCTACGAAGAAAATGTAACGGATTTTGACGGAGCTTTGGCTCAGGTAGCAGCACAATCCATCGCTGACTACTACAGACACATGGATGCAGTAGACTACCCACGCGCCCTAGAAGCAGTCTGGATGCTCATCTCCCGCACCAATAAATACATTGATGAAACTGCTCCTTGGGTCTTGGCTAAGGATGAAGCCCTCCGCAATCAACTTGCAAGTGTCATGAGCCACTTAGCAGCTAGCCTTCGTGTTGTGGCCCACATGATTGAGCCTTTCATGATGGAAACCAGCAAGTCTGTCCTCAGCCAACTTGGCTTGCCTCAAGCAGCTTCGCTGGAAAACCTAGCAATTGAGCAGCTCCCAGCAGGCCTGACAGTTGTAGAGAAAGGGACACCAATCTTCCCACGTCTGGATATGGAAGAAGAAATTGCCTATATCAAGGGACAAATGGAAGGCAACAAACCTGCGGTTGAAAAAGAATGGAATCCAGAAGAAGTCGAGCTCAAACTTAACCGCAAGGAAATCAAGTTTGACGACTTCGATAAGGTGGAAATCCGTGTCGCAGAAGTCAAAGAGGTGTTTAAAGTTGAAGGCTCGGATAAACTTCTTCAGTTCCGCCTGGATGCTGGTGATGGTGAAGACCGTCAAATCCTCTCAGGAATTGCGAAATACTATCCAAACGAGCAAGAACTGGTCGGTAAGAAAGTTCAAATCGTTGCCAACCTCAAACCACGTAAGATGATGAAAAAATATATCAGCCAAGGGATGATTCTCTCAGCTGAACACGGTGACCAACTGACTCTCCTTACTGTGGATGAAAAACTCCCAAATGGAAGTTTGATTGGATAACAAGTTTTTATCTAATGACAATCCCCCAGCAGGAGGCTGCTGGGGGATTTTTGATGTAATATTCTTTTTGAAACCGCTTGACAAAAGGTATATATATTTATATAATTTTTATTGAAAAAGTTTTAGGAGTTATATTATGAAAATAGTAAAAATTGCATCACTTGTTTTGTTGTTGCTTTTAATTGTCATTCTCTTTCCGCTGAATCCTTATTTGGCAGCTTTTCTGGCTATCATCAGTCTTGGAGTAGCATTTTTGATTCGGAGGAAGTAATATAATGAAAATAGTTAAGGATTTCATAAAAAAAGTTTTGGGGGCTAAAGTTTACATATGGATTGTGGTAGCCGTTCTTGCTATCTTTTTTGTTGTTGCGAAAACTTATAATATCATTGGATATTTTCAAGGGAAAAATGCTTCAGATGAGCGAAGTCAAATCTATACTCAAATAACTCGCTTAGAGAAAGTCAACGAAAGTGTTTTTTTGGATATAGGGATTCAAAAGGTTGAAACGATTGAGAAAGATAAGAAGATTCCTGGTACCAATATCAGTATTCCACTGTCTGTTAAGAAAGCTATTATCATTCTTAATTATACGGCTAAATTTGGGATTAAGGAAGGAGTCAAGGTTAGGAAAATCTCTGAACATGAGTACGAGCTAACTATACCTAAATATGAAGTCATAGGTGTAGAGGTCTCAGATAATCCAAAAGATCGATATAAACTCTATGATATGAGTGGACAGCTGTTGAGCGGTTCAACAGAAAATATTGATACTGGAGAGCATGTTGCGAAATCTCTTAGCAATAAAGAACAAGAAGCATACATTAAACAGTATAAAAATCTTATTACAGAATCAGCGGAAGCCTATTATACAAATATCGTGACTAGTATTGACTCAGAGGCTAAAGTAACTTTTAAAAATATGAATAAATAGGAATCATAACTTTTTGAGTATTGTTACAGTTTAGCTGATAGTGAAATGTGTCGTTCTATCAACTGGGGAAAGCATCTTGCACATCATTGCAAGGTGTTTTTTATGTCCCATACCATATCGCAAACCCTCATTTTTGTTTAAAACAAACAAATAATATGGAAAAAAACAGAGAAATGAGTTATAATAAACAAAACTAGAGTGTAGAGAGGGAATAGTATGGGTAAAAATCAGAGACAGGACGAAATAGTTAAGCTGGTGGATCGAACTGGGACAGTGACGGTTGCTGAGATTGTAGAGAGTATGAAGGTCTCAGATATGACGGTTCGGCGGGACTTGATTGAGCTGGAAAGTAAAGGGTTGCTGACTCGTGTTCACGGTGGGGCCAAAAGTAATCAGCACCTCAAGTACAGAGAAATCCCTCATGAAGAGAAACTTTATCAGAATATTGAGGCCAAGCGGACTGTTGCCAAGAAGGCTGTGGAGCTGATTGAAGATGGAGATACTATTTTTCTTGGACCGGGGACTTCTGTGGAAGTGCTGGCTGAGGAAATCAGCAATCATCATCTGCGCGTGATTACCAACTGCCTTCCGATCTTTCATGATCTTCTGAAGAAGAAGTCGGATACCTTCAAAGTCTTTCTCCTTGGTGGGGAGATGCGGGAAGCGACTCAAGCCTTTGTCGGCGAGATGACCAATGCCATCATGGATAAGATGTACTTTACTAAGATGTTTTTCAGTGGCAATGGTATCAAAAACGGGCAGATTATGACCTCTTCTTTTGAAGAAGCCTATACTCAGAAGCTAGCTTTGGAGCGCTCGACAGAGACTTACCTATTGATTGATTCTTCTAAGATTGGCAAGGAAGACTTCACTTCTATCTGTCCTTTGGCTGATATTACAGCTGTTATCACAGACCAGATGTCTGAAAATGCTCAAGAAGAACTGGAGGTTTATACCAAGATTATTTCTTAGTTTATTTTAAATGGATGAAAAAATTATCAGAAAGCTCTTTTTAGGGCTTTTTTTGTTTATTTTAATCATCTTTAAAAATATTTTGATTAAAATAAACAAAAATCTGTTGACAAATAACTTTTAAAGGAGTATAGTATGCTTATAGGAAACGGAAAGTGTTTTTTATAAACAATATTCTGTGCAAAAAATCAAACAAAGGAGAATGCTCATGGCAATTATTATTGGAGCAGATGCTGCTGGAAGCAAGCTGAAAGATGTGGTCAAGGATTTTCTCGTCGGAGAAAACTTTGAAGTGGTGGATGTGACGAAAGAAGGTCAGGATTTTGTTGATGTGACTCTTGCAGTTGCGGCTGAAGTGAATAAGCAAGAGGAAAATCTTGGTATTGTCATTGACGCTTATGGGGCTGGTCCATTCATGGTAGCGACTAAAATCAAAGGCATGGTCGCAGCGGAAGTTTCAGACGAACGCTCTGCCTACATGACTCGCGGCCATAACAACTCTCGCATGATTACAATGGGAGCTGAAATCGTTGGTGAAGGTCTGGCTAAGAATATTGCCAAAGGCTTTGTCAATGGGAAATACGACGGCGGCCGCCATCAAATCCGGGTCGACATGCTCAACAAGATGTGCTAAGAAAAGGAGAAATCAAATGAAAATTGCAATTGGATGTGACCATATCGTTACCAATGAAAAAATGGCAGTCTCAGATTTTCTAAAATCAAAAGGCTATGAAGTTCTTGATTTTGGTACTTATGACCATACACGTACTCACTACCCAATCTTTGGTAAAAAAGTAGGGGAAGCAGTTGTTAGCGGACAAGCTGATCTTGGTGTTTGTATTTGCGGTACAGGTGTTGGTATCAACAACGCTGTAAATAAGGTGCCTGGTGTTCGTTCAGCTTTGGTACGTGACATGACTTCAGCTCTCTATGCTAAGGAAGAACTCAACGCCAATGTTATCGGTTTTGGTGGAAAAATCACTGGTGAGCTCCTTATGTGTGACATCATCGAAGCTTTCATTCATGCGGAGTACAAGCCAACTGAAGAAAATAAAAAATTGATCGCAAAAATTGAGCACGTTGAGACTCACAATGCTCATCAGGCAGATGATAATTTCTTTACAGAATTTCTTGAAAAATGGGATCGTGGAGAGTACCACGACTAGTGAGGTAGCCAGATGATTCTTACAGTGACCATGAATCCTTCTATCGATATTTCCTATCCTTTAGAAGAATTGAAAATAGATACTGTTAATCGTGTTGTGGAAGTCAGTAAAACAGCGGGCGGCAAGGGTCTCAACGTAACCAGGGTCTTGGCAGAAATTGGAGACAATGTCGCTGCGACAGGACTGATTGGTGGGACTAATGGAGAGTTCTTATTACAAAACCTCCATCCTAATGTTAGACAATGCTTTTATAATATTTCAGGGGATACGAGGAATTGCATTGCAATCTTACACGAAGGCAAGCAAACAGAAATCCTAGAAGCCGGTCCGACTATTACAGCAGATGAGGCAAATGGTTTTTTACATCATTTTAAATCATTAATGGAATCAGCTGAGGTAGTTAGTATCTCGGGAAGTCTACCAAATGGTTTACCTGTTGAATATTATATTCAATTGGTTGAAATTGCTAATCAAGCTGGCAATAAGGTGGTGCTGGATTGCTCTGGAGCAGCTCTGGAAGCTGTGCTCAAATCAGATGTCAAACCAACTGCCATCAAACCTAATAATGAGGAACTTTCTCAGTTATTGGGTCGCGAAGTTTCAAAAGATTTGGATGAATTAAAAGCTGTCCTTTCAGAACCGCTCTTTGATGGAATCGAGTGGATCATCGTATCACTCGGTGCAGATGGCGCATTTGCCAAACACTGGGACACTTTCTATAAAGTGGATATTCCTAAAATCCAAGTGGTCAATCCAGTTGGCTCTGGGGACTCAACTGTTGCAGGAATTTCTTCGGGTTTGAGTCTTCGGTTAGATGATGCTTCTTTATTGAAGAAAGCAAATGTTCTGGGCATGCTCAATGCCCAAGAAAAAATGACTGGACATGTCAATGTTGAAAACTACGACGTCCTATACAATCAAATCACAGTAAAAGAGGTATAAAGAATGGTATTAACAGAACAAAAACGCAAGTACATGGAAAAACTTTCTGACGAGAATGGCATCATTTCTGCCTTGGCATTTGACCAACGCGGTGCTTTGAAACGCCTCATGGCTCAACACCAGGAAGCAGAACCAACAGTAGCTCAAATGGAAGAACTGAAAGTTTTGGTTGCAGAAGAGCTGACTCCTTACGCTTCGTCTATGCTGCTGGATCCTGAGTATGGCCTGCCTGCTACTAAAGCTTTGGCTAAGAATGCTGGGCTCTTGTTGGCTTATGAGAAGACAGGTTATGATACTTCTAACACTAAGCGCTTGCCTGACTGTCTGGATGTTTGGTCTGCAAAACGCATCAAAGAACAAGGTGCGGACGCGGTGAAATTCCTCCTTTACTATGACGTGGATAGCTCAGACGAGCTCAACCAACAAAAACAGGCTTATATCGAGCGTGTAGGTTCAGAGTGTGTGGCAGAAGATATTCCTTTCTTCCTTGAAATCTTGGCTTACGATGAAAAGATTACGGATGCTTCCAGCGCTGAGTACGCGAAAGTGAAACCACAGAAAGTTATCGGTGCCATGAAGGTCTTCTCAGATCCACGTTTCAATATTGATGTCTTGAAAGTGGAAGTACCAGTCAATGTTAAATACGTTGAAGGATTTGGCGATGGCGAAGTGGTGCATACAAAAGCTGAAGCAGCTGCTTTCTTCAAGGAACAAGATGAGGCAACCAACCTGCCATACATCTACTTGAGTGCGGGTGTATCTGCGAAACTTTTCCAAGAAACACTTGTGTTCGCTCATGAGTCAGGTGCTAACTTCAACGGTGTTCTTTGCGGACGTGCGACTTGGGCTGGCAGTGTCAAAGACTACATTGAGCAAGGTGAAGAAGCAGCTCGCAAGTGGCTTCGTACAACAGGATTTGAAAATATTGATGAACTCAACAAGGTTCTTCAAAAAACAGCTACGTCTTGGAAAGAAAGAGCCTAAAATTTGTTAAAAAATAAATAAAGTAAGGGTTTACATTCTGCGGCTGATATGCTATAATGAAATCATAAATTGAATAGGGTGAGCGTTACTAAGTTGGATTAGGCGTGACCGCAAATAAATTGAGGGAAGATAGTAGCCTCGGTTTGTTTGTGGTCTTTTTGTTTTGCCAGAACCCTAGAAAATGAAAAGGAGGAGATATGTATCGAATCATACATCCTATGAACAACAATGTTGCTCTAGCCAAACATGAAAATGGTGAAGAGGTTGTTCTGATTGGCAGTGGCATAGCTTTTAATAAAAAGAAGGGTGACATCGTTCTGGAAAGTAAGATTGAGAAAATCTTTCGCCTAAGAACGGAAGAGTCTAAAGAAAACTTTGTGGCCTTGCTCAAAGATGTTCCACTAGACTTTATCACAGTGACTTATGATGTGATTGACACCCTTTCTAAGAAGTATGATTACCCTGTCCAGGAGTATATCTATGTCACGCTGACGGATCACATCTACTGTTCTTATCAGGCTGTGCAGCAGGGGCGGTACAAGGAGAGTGACCTGCCGGATGCTTCTGACAAATACCCTGTTCCTTATCAGATTGCTCAGGAAGCGGTAGCCATATACCGCGAGCGGTTGTTGGATCATTTCCCTAGCGACGAGGTCAATCGTATTGCCTATCACTTTATCAATGCTGAAGGGGAGACCAATTCTGAGGGACAAAGCCATTTGGGCAGGCGAAAAGATATTCTGGCTGCTGTTGAGGCAGAGATGAAGAAAAATGGCATTAAAAGAAGTGCAGAAAACAGCAACTTTTATGACCGTTTTATGATTCACCTGAACTATCTTTTGGACTATCTGGACAGAAGCCGTGATGACAATGTTTCCCTGTTGGAAATGGAGAGTCAGATTCAGATGACCTACCCTCAAGCCTATCAGGTCGGAAGCGATATTTACCAAATCATTGCCCAGAAGACGGGAATTGATCTCTACCGCAGCGAACGGGTCTACCTGGTGTTGCATATTCAACGTCTTTTATAAATAGAAAACAATAATAACATTTTACATAAGAATACAAGGAGGAACTCTCATGAATAGAGAAGAAGTAACATTGCTCGGTTTTGAAATTGTAGCCTACGCTGGTGACGCTCGCTCCAAACTTCTGGAAGCTTTGAAAGCCGCAGAGGCTGGGGATTTTGCTAAGGCAGATGCCTTGGTAGAAGAAGCAAATGGCTGCATCGCTGAGGCTCACCACGCTCAGACCAGTCTCTTGACAAAAGAAGCGGCTGGTGAGGACTTAGCTTACAGTGTGACCATGATGCACGGCCAGGATCACTTAATGACTACCATCTTGCTCAAAGACATGATGCACCATTTGATTGAACTATACAAAAGAGGAGTAAAATAATGAACAAACTCATCGGACTTATTGAGAAAGGGAAGCCTTTCTTTGAGAAGATTTCTCGGAATATCTATCTCCGTGCTATTCGGGATGGCTTTATCGCTGGCATGCCAGTCATCCTCTTCTCATCTATCTTTATCTTGATTGCCTATGTGCCAAATGCTTGGGGCTTCCATTGGTCTAAGGACATTGAAACTTTCCTAATGACTCCTTATAGCTATTCGATGGGGATTCTGGCTTTCTTTGTGGGTGGGACCACTGCAAAGGCGCTGACAGATTCTGTCAACCGCGACCTGCCTGCGACAAACCAGATTAATTTCTTGTCTACTATGCTGGCTTCTATGGTCGGCTTCCTTCTCATGGCGGCTGAACCTGCCAAGGAAGGTGGCTTCCTAACTGCCTTCATGGGAACGAAAGGTCTTTTGACAGCTTTCATCGCAGCCTTTGTTACGGTTAATGTCTACAAGGTTTGTGTGAAAAATAATGTCACCATTCGCATGCCAGAAGAAGTTCCACCAAATATTTCGCAAGTATTTAAAGACTTGATTCCATTTACTGTATCAGTTGTTCTGCTCTACGGTTTGGAACTGCTTGTTAAAGCAAGTCTAGGAGTAACCGTTGCAGAATCCATCGGAACGCTTCTTGCTCCGCTTTTCTCAGCAGCTGATGGCTATCTAGGAATCACTCTTATCTTTGGTGCTTATGCTTTCTTCTGGTTCGTAGGAATTCATGGTCCATCTATCGTTGAGCCTGCCATTGCTGCCATTACTTATGCCAATATCGATGCTAACTTGGCTCTGGTTCAAGCTGGTCAGCATGCGGATAAGGTCATCACTTCTGGTACTCAAATGTTCATCGTTACCATGGGTGGTACTGGTGCTACCTTGATTGTTCCATTCCTCTTCATGTGGATCTGTAAGTCCGAGCGTAACCGTGCAATTGGTCGAGCATCTGTTGTCCCAACTTTCTTTGGTGTCAATGAGCCTATTCTCTTTGGAGCACCAATCGTACTGAATCCTATTTTCTTCATTCCATTTATCTTTGCACCTATCGCAAACGTATGGATTTTCAAATTCTTTATTGATACTTTGAACATGAACTCCTTCTCAGCCAACCTTCCTTGGGTGACACCTGGACCTCTGGGAATTGTGCTGGGTACCAACTTCCAGCTTCTGTCCTTTGTTCTTGCAGCCCTTCTTGTCGTAGTAGATGTGATTATTTACTATCCATTTGTCAAGGTTTATGATGAACAAATCCTAGAAGAAGAACGTTCTGGCAAAGCTAACGATGCTCTTAAAGAAAAAGTAGCAGCTAACTTTAACACTGCTAAAGCGGATGCTATCCTTGAAAAAGCAGGAGTGGATGAAGAAGCTCCGGCGCAAAACAATATTAGCGAAGAAACCAATGTTCTGGTGCTCTGTGCAGGTGGTGGTACTAGCGGATTGCTGGCCAACGCTTTGAATAAAGCAGCAGCTGAATACAATGTTCCTGTCAAAGCAGCAGCGGGTGGATACGGTGCTCACCGTGAAATGCTGCCTGAGTTTGACCTAGTTATCCTGGCTCCTCAAGTTGCCTCCAACTTTGAAGATATGAAGGCCGAAACTGATAAATTGGGTATCAAGCTGGCTAAGACTGAAGGTGCCCAATACATCAAACTAACCCGTGATGGTAAAGGAGCACTGGCCTTCGTTCAGGAGCAATTCAACAACTAATTTGTTAGTTCATTTGAGGTGAAGCAAAGTTCAATTCCCCTGTTATTCACCTATTTACTTACTTGTTTCACCTCAAAGGCTATTGAAAGGAAAATAAGATGACAAAAAGCTTACCTAAAGATTTTATTTTCGGTGGTGCAACAGCAGCCTATCAAGCTGAGGGAGCAACCCACACAGATGGAAAAGGACCTGTTGCCTGGGATAAGTACCTAGAGGATAACTACTGGTACACGGCAGAACCTGCCAGTGACTTTTACCATAAATACCCAGTGGATCTGAAATTGGCTGAGGAGTATGGCGTCAATGGTATTCGAATTTCCATTGCTTGGTCACGGATTTTCCCGACAGGCTTTGGCGAGGTCAATCCAAAAGGTGTGGAATTTTACCATAATCTTTTCGCAGAATGTCACAAGCGTCATGTAGAACCTTTTGTGACCCTTCACCACTTTGATACACCAGAGGCTCTTCATTCAAATGGCGATTTCCTCAATCGGGAAAATATTGAGCACTTTGTAGACTATGCGGCTTTCTGTTTTGAAGAATTTCCAGAAGTTCGCTATTGGACGACTTTCAATGAAATTGGCCCTATTGGCGATGGCCAGTACTTAGTTGGAAAATTCCCTCCGGGTATCCAGTATGACTTGGCCAAGGTTTTCCAATCCCATCACAACATGATGGTCTCCCATGCTCGTGCTGTTAAGCTCTATAAGGACAAGGGATACAAGGGTGAAATCGGTGTCGTTCATGCACTTCCGACAAAATATCCTTATGATCCAGAAAATCCAGCAGATGTCAGAGCGGCAGAGTTGGAAGATATTATTCATAACAAGTTCATCTTAGATGCGACTTATCTGGGACACTATTCAGATGTAACTCTGGCAGGAGTGAATCATATCCTTAAGGTCAATGGTGGCCAGCTGGATCTGCGAGATGAAGACTTCGCGGCTCTAGAAGCGGCTAAAGACCTCAATGACTTCCTTGGCATCAACTACTATATGAGTGACTGGATGCGCGACTTTGACGGTGAAACAGAAATTATCCATAACGGAAAAGGCGAAAAGGGAAGCTCCAAGTACCAGATTAAGGGTGTAGGGCGCAGAGAATCTCCAACCCATATACCAAAAACTGATTGGGATTGGATTATCTATCCGCAAGGTCTCTATGACCAAATCATGCGGATTAAGAAAGATTATTCCAACTACAAGAAGATCTATATCACAGAAAATGGTCTGGGTTATAAGGATGAATTTGTGGACAATACGGTTTACGACGATGCTCGTATTGACTACGTCAAGCAGCATTTGGAAGTTTTATCTGATGCGATTGTGGATGGGGCTAATGTCAAGGGCTACTTTATCTGGTCTCTGATGGATGTCTTTTCTTGGTCTAACGGTTATGAAAAACGCTACGGCTTATTCTACGTAGACTTCGAAACGCAGGAACGCTATCCGAAGAAATCCGCTCGCTGGTATAAGAAACTAGCTGAAACACAAATGATTGAATAGAAAAGCAAAACTCCCATTCTTAGCTAAATAAAATCGGCTAGGACGGGAGTTTTTTTATTCTTCATCATCTGTAAATTCTAGGATGTCTCCGGGCTGGCAATCAAGGGCTTTACAGATAGCATTGAGGGTGCTAAAGCGGATAGCCTTAGCCTTGCCTGTTTTGAGGATGGAAAGGTTGGCGTTTGTGATGCCGATGATATCGGCTAGTTCTCCCAGTTTCATCTTTTTCTTGGCCAGCTGAACATCAAGATTAACGATAATCATGATAGCAGCCTCCTAGATAGTAAATTCATTTTCTTCAGCTATATCAATCCCTTTTTCCAGAATTTTCATCATCAGCCAAATAATCAGAGCACCCAAGAGAGGTGTAAAGCTCATACTGGCGTTAAAAGAGAAGGGGAGGGCGATGGGATTGCCTGATGCAGCAACCTTAACGGAAAGAAAGGTCAGAGCCAGAAAGACTTTCCATGCCCTATCAGCTAGTTGCGTGTTTGATGAATCAAAAATCTTTCCACCAATCAAATTTTTGATGAAATTACGAGCAAGATAGATGAGATAAATAGTCAAAGAAGCTGTGAGAAGATTTATAACAAAGGTTAGAATACTCCACAAATTTGAAAAATCAACTGAGGGCAGAAATTGAACATTGAGCTTTATTCCCAACCTGTCGGAAAGACCGGTGTAAGAAATCACACTTAGGATAGTAAGAAACACCAAAATAGCAGCATAACCCACTATGATAAGATTCAGAAGAGTAACGATATCTTTGAGCAAAAAATTATTTTTTAATTCAATCTTTTTCATGATGCTTACCTCTATCGAAAATCAGCCGGCAGTAGATTTTCTTTTCCTTTTATTATAATCTATTTTTTATTGTGTTTCAAGAAAAATATATCGAAAAACGATAATTTTTTTGAGACCAAAAGGATATCTTATAGAGGATTTGGTATCGATGACAATTTTGATACAATATGTATTGAATATCAAAGTAACGAAGGAGATAGTAATGAATCCTATGTTTATGATTGTGGTGCTTGGGCTACTCTTAGAAGTAAATCTACATCTTTAGTATCAGGCAAAGTAGTAGGATATAACAGTACTATCTATAGTCGCCATGGTAAGCCACCTCAGGTAGCCTTGCCTATTGTAGAGTATACCGTTCGCGGCAAACAATATCGAAAAAGTCTTAAGTATAAACAGTTTATCCCTGCATCTTCAGGAAAAATCCAAAAAGATGTCTTTTCAAGTGACTATGTTTACGGCTCGGATAGGAGTCTAGACTTGAAAAAAATATTTCCCGTCGGCTCAGGTATGACGGTCTATTATAATCCTAAGAATCCAGAAGAGGCATATGTTGAGCGCTACATCAGCAATGAAAAGTATTTTAAATATTTGTTTATCGGATTTTCTATTTTCTTTCTCATTCTGATTGGAATTAATCTTTTCCGTATATTTTTGTAGTTTGAAAAGTCTATTTTTGGATATTGAGTGATAGAAATTTTATCTTTTTCAAAATTAGTTAAATTCAAATAGAGTAAAAAAGAGGATTGAACTCCTCTTTTTGCCTTCTTTATTTAAATTTAAAGCCTTCATAGACCAGATCTGCTTTAGGATTGGTCTTTTTAAATTCGTTGGCTAGTTTATCCATCATCTTGACAGGTCCGCACATGAAGACCGTAGTTTTGTCGTCCAGAGGATAATTCTTGAAGTCCAAATAGCCGGAGACCTTGCTATCGACCAAATGAAGGTCAAACTGCGGATTCTTGGCTGCGTAGTCTTTGAGTAGGTCTAGGTAAACAGCGTTTTCTGCTCCGGTATAAGCATAGTAGAAGCTGACTGGACGATTCAGATTAGGATTTTCTCGGATATAGGAGATGAAGGGCGTAATGCCAATCCCACCAGCAATCCAAATCTGCTTTTCCTGCCCTTGGTCAAGTATCATGTGGCCATAAGCTCGGTCAATGGTGACCTTGGTTCCCTCTTGGATCTTGTCATAAAGTTTTTTAGTATGGTCACCAGAGTTCTTGATAGTAAAGTAAACAATGTTGTCATGACCGCCAGAGATAGAGAAAGGATGTGGCGCTTTTTCAAATCCCTCTTGGAAAATCTTGACAAAGGCAAACTGCCCATACTGGTAGTCTAGCTTTTGACTAAGCTGGATCTTCAACTCCACGGTATCGTGGTTCAGGCGTTTGACCTGAATGATTTTTCCCAGATGGCGAAAGGCCAAACTTTGATAGAGGAAGATGATATAAAAGCCAGAAGCTAAACCGATGATAGCGTAGAATCCGACTACGAAGCCTAGCAAGGTCGGTGTCAGGAGTCGACCGCCCATCAGCATATAGGCGTGGAAGAGACCAAAGATATAGGCCAGATAGACAAAGCGGTGAATCCAGCGCCAAGCCTCATACTTGATGTGCTTGCCAAGATAGGCCACCAGAACAATACTGACAAAGAGATAGATGCCGACATTTCCAAGCTGGGCTGCTAGATGAGAGCCCCAGAGACTGCCACCCATGGCAACATTGTGGAGAGCAAGCAGGACGACGGAAAAGATAGCTGTAAACTTATGATAGGCGTACATCTTTTCGATGCCATGGAACCATTTTTCCAATAGGGAGTTCCGAGTCGCAAGTAAAAAAGTTAGCGAGAGGGTAGTCAAGGCTAGACCAGGTACGATAAAGTTGGTCATCCCAGCTGAAGCCCAAGCATAGATAGTCAGGATTATGCTGACGGCGATAAGGGCGATTCCTTTGATAGATTTCATGATGGTATCCTTTCTGTTTTTATCACTACTTAGTTGTAAATGTTTTTGTTACATTTTAACAAAGAAAAAACAAGCTGTCAAGATAAGAGCCTGTTTTGTTTTTGGTATGGATAGGTCAATTCTTCCGTTAGCCAAGCTATAGAAGAGATTTGTGATTTTACTCGTGAACTTCTGTAGCAGTCTCTTCCACTTTATCAGTCTCAGACTGGCCGAAAGGTAGCTGCTTGCTCCAGCGTGATAGGTTTTCTCGGATATCTTTGCCAATTTCAGAAAGATTAGGTATGCTAATGTCATCTTTCCAGCTTTGGACACGCATATTCAGTAGAAGCTTGGACAAGCGCAGCAGCATGTCACGTTCTTGGTCTGATAGAGATTGAGCATTTTTCAGGATATCGAGAACTTTGTTAAAGTTTTCAACATTGGACAGTTCGTCGACAGACTGGATACCAGCATCTAAAATCAGTCCGAAAAAGAAGTCGAAAAAGTCTTTAAGTTCTTCATCTGAAACGGTACTTACCCAATTTTTAAACGTTTTGTCAATCTGCAGGCTCTCTGCATCTAGTGTATCCAGCAATAGGAAAGAGTCTCCCTTGGTTTTCCACGAAAAGGTATCGTGCTGGGCAAAGCCGCCGATGGCACTGCTTTTAACAATCCTAGCTTCCTTAGGTGTTTCCAGCATCATGCCGACGATGGAGTTCTGAGGCAGGTAGCGTTTCATCCTTTCAACCATGGCCTGATAGCCATTACTTTCGGTGACAGAGTGATTGAGACCGGGAGAGTCATAGCTGTAGATGGCTTCAATACGGTCTTGAAGCGATGCTTCCATCTGACTGGCTGCATAAGAAGCTAGGTTTCCCCCTTTGGAATGGCCAGTTAGGATAAAGTTACCGGGCAGGTTTTCTAAGGCTCTCTGCAGGTAGCGGGCGGCCATTTTCTGAGCAGGGATTTGAGCCATATAGGTCATGTGGAAGTCTTCCTTCCAGCCGACGATAGAGTCGTCCGTTCCGCGAAAGACCAGGACATAGGTATCGGGCTTGATTTTGAAAATCAAGGCAGCGAATTGCTTCTGGATATCTTGGTCAACGTCATTGACATAGCCCATCAGTTTTAGATTTTTAAAGCGGGTAGAGGCTGCGGCCAAATCCAGCAGTTTTAGTCGGTTTTTGCTGACCATCATGGAGAGGTCACGCGGTACTTGATCGGCCAAATCCAGCAACCGGCAGTCGCAGTAGGGGGACATGTCTTCATGCACTAGTTGGTCAAAAGGCAAGTAGGTCATCTCTGTTAGAATTAGCAAATCCAGTTCATTGAAAGGTTTATCATAAATGCTGTCATGCTGGACTTCTTCAAGGTAAGTAAAAATATTGCTCATGTTTTATCTCCAATTTCTACTAGTTAGTATAGCATATTTTTCTGATAGAATTTCTTTTTTCCAGAAAAATCCTACCTTAGACTGAGGATGATAAACAAGCAGTCGCATTTTTTGGTATAATGTTACTAGCAAGCAATCGGGAGGGAAAGATGCACAAGATTTTACTAGTAGAAGATGATCCAGTCATCCGTCAGATGATTAAGAAAATGCTGGAACAATGGGGCTTTCAGGTAGTGGCAGTCGAGGACTTTATGGATGTGCTGACTGTCTTTGTCCGAGAGGAGCCGCATCTGGTGCTGATGGATATCGGCTTGCCCTTGTTTAACGGCTATCACTGGTGTCAGGAAATCCGTAAGATTTCAACGGTGCCCATCATGTTTCTGTCTTCCCGTGATCAGTCCATGGACATTGTCATGGCTATCAATATGGGGGCAGATGACTATGTGACCAAGCCTTTTGACAATAATGTCTTTCTGGCTAAGGTTCAGGGCTTGCTGCGCCGTTCCTATGAGTTTGGAAACGACCAGAGTCTCTTGGAGCACCAGGGTGTCATTCTTAATCTCAAGTCGACAGATCTGGTCTTTGATGGCAAAGTGGTGACCTTGACCAAGAACGAATTTCAGATTTTGCGGGTCCTCTTTGAGCACGCAGATGGTATCGTAGCGCGTGATGATCTGATGAAGGAACTCTGGAACAGCGATTTTTTCATCGATGACAATACCCTATCGGTCAATGTGGCTCGCCTGCGTAAGAAGCTTGAAGAGCACGGACTGAAAAACTTCATCGAAACCAAAAAAGGAATAGGATACGGTCTCATCAATGGACACACAGGATAAATTTTTCTTTCTTAAGTCTTACCTTTATTCGCGGCGATTTTTTCTAGCTCTGTTGATTTTGCTGCTAGGCTTTATTCTGCTCTTTGCCTTTGTCTTCGATGCTTACCGCAGTCTGCTGGAATACGTTGCGCTCTTGCTGGCTTTTCTGTCTTTCTTGTTTATCGGAGCAGATGCTTGGACGTCCTATAAGGCTTATCGCAGCCAGAAGCTGCAGGCATCTGCTCAGGCGCAGACTCCTCTAGAAAAGCTTTTGCAGGAAAGAGTGGAAGAGTTGGAGTATGAACAGAAGAATCAGCTCTTGGTTGAGCAGGAAAAATACAATGATTTGCTGGACTACTATACTCTTTGGGTTCATCAAGTCAAGACACCTATTGCAGCCAGCTCACTTTTGATTGGAGACTTGAAGGATAAGGAAGCCAAGTCTCAGTTGGAGCAGGAGCTCTTCAAGATCGAATCCTACGTTCATCTGGTGCTTCAGTACCTCCGTCTGGAAAGCTTCCACGACGATCTAGTGCTGAAGCAGGAAAATCTGGCTGATTTGGTCAGAGAAGTAGTCAAGAAATATGCCCTTTTCTTTATTCAGCAAGGACTCAGTCTCAATCTTCATGACCTAGACCACACGATTGTCACTGATAAAAAGTGGTTTCTAGTGATTTTGGAGCAGGTCCTGTCTAATAGTCTTAAATACACCAAAGAAGGCAGCATAGAGATTTATTTTCATGAGGACAGACTCTACATCAAGGACACGGGTCTGGGCATTCAAAATGCTGATTTGCTGCGGGTTTTTGAGCGTGGTTTCTCAGGCTACAATGGTCGTCTGACCCAGCAGTCATCAGGCTTAGGTCTTTATCTGTCCAAGAAAATTGCTGACCAGTTGGGACACAAGATTTCTATAGACTCTCAAGTTGGTCAGGGAACGACGGTTTCCATCGCCTTTCCTGAGAAGAAATTGATCTTTGAGTAGGAGGAAGAAAGTTGCTAGTAGTGGTTTATGATAGTCTGACTGGTTTGGGCAAGAAATTTGCTAAAAGTCTGGGACTGCCTAGCCAGTCAGTCTGGAAATGATGAAGATAAGAAAGCAGTAAAAGAATTTTTATATAAGATTTAGAGAATAATAAACACTAGTTTATCTAGTTTTAGAGATAGTAAGTACTGTGAGAAATCATGTTGAAATGGAGAAAATCATTGCTTTAAATAAGAGGAGATAAAATGGTTAATAAGAATAGTGATTTAGGATTACAAGAGAATAATGCAATTTATCATAATCTAAGAGAGTTGGAAAAGGAACTTGAGAGTGATTTAGATAGAATATTAGGGGATTTGACATCAATTGATATAGAACGAGATAATTTACAAAATAATCGTTATCTTGAAGAAGCTATACAAGATATCATTTGGGAACAAGTACAAAATCAACTAGCTGTTCAATTGGGCGAGGAATTTATAAAGGAAAATCGAGGTCAGACATTAGATTTAAGAAAATCAGCGCACATACAAACATCGAAAAATTTTGAGAAAGCTAAATTTGCAACTCATAATCAGGATGTAGATTATAAAGAAAGGTATAATGTATGGCAAAGTAATTTTACTTTTAATAAAAAAGGCGATAGAGTTCTCAAGAAAAGTGCTCGTAAATTTTTTGATAAGAATAGAGAAAAGGGTTCAGCTTCTATTCATAAAGATCACACAATTTCTATAAAAGAGCAGTTGAATGATATTGAACTTGCTACATATTTTTCTAAAGAAGAAGTTAAAGATTTTGCAAATAGTTCTCAAAATTTGCATGATTTAGATGCTTCCGCAAATATGTCAAAAGGTGATAAGACTATGACAGAGTTCTTAAACTCTGAAAGAAATAGACAAAGACCTGAAGAAAGATTCAATATTGATAGAAAACAATTAGAAAAAGATGAGGTAGAAGCTAGAGAAGAACTAAAGAATAGAAAAAAAGAAGCAAAAGAAAAAGCGATAAAATCTGGCAAATTATCACGGCGCAAAGAAGCTTTTAAAGTAACTGGTAAAGCATTAAAAGCAGCAATTTTCCAGCTTTTATCTGAGTTTTTGAAAGAAATTATCAAGAAGTTTATCATTTGGTTTAGTGAAAAAGAAAAGAACTTCAATACATTTATTGGAAAAGCCAAAGAAGCCATTAGTTCCTTTGTCTCTAAACTATCTCAACATATTATAAGTGTTGGGGAATCAATGATTGCAGTATTAGCAACTTCAATTATCGGTCCAGTTGTAGGAACTTTTATGAGAATCTGGACGTTTGTCCAACAAGGTTGGTCATCTTTGAAAGATGTAATAGACTACCTTAGGAATCCTGAAAATAATACTAAAAACATAAATACTATTATGTTGGAGCTTGGAAAAATTATTATAGCTGGAGTAACAACAACTAGTGCTATTGTTTTAAGTGATACAATTGCAGCAAGTATAGCTGGGGCTGTTCCAACACTCGCTATAGAAATTCCGTTGTTGGGGAGTCTGGCAAGTATTATTGGAACCTTTATGGGAGCAACAGTAGCAGGTGTTTCAGGAGCTTTTGTGTTAAAATTAATTGATCAAACTATAATATTAAGACAAATAAATGAGTTAAATAATAAAAAAATTGATGGAAATAATGATAAATTAATTCTTCAGGCTCGTTTGACAGATTTAGGAATGTTAATGTCACAATCTGATAAATTATCTGCTTTGAGTACGATAGAAGAAAGACATCAATTTGCTGTAAGCAAAATGGAAGAAAGCTTTACTAAATTGACCTCGGATTGTGCTGAAAAATCGGAGGATGAATTTGCAGATATTGATGCATTATTAGATGAATTATCAAATTAGGAGTTATTATGGAAAATAGATTGGGTCTACAAATCACTAATCATGATTTTGAAGTAGCTAAGGAACAATTAAAGAAATTTGCTGAGCAAGATACAGAAAATTTGAAGTTCGAGAAAGTTCGTACTCATGAAAAAATTTTCGATTTAGAATTTTCAGAGCATGGTGTGACGGGGACAGAGTTTAATAAGTTAATCGAACAAATACAAAATTATTTTGCTAATTTTTATGATAGACAACAAGACTTAATTAAGGAGTTTGGACAAGTTTATCAAGCACTTGAGATCCTGGATAAAGATTATATTCAAGCTATTTTGAGTACTGTAAAAGCAATAGAAAAAACAAATCAGAATATTCAAATAGAGCAAAAAAGGCTGGATAATAGTATTAAGAGACAAGAGTCTACTCTTCAAGTTTTGAAAAAATTCAAAGATGATATTAATGATTTTAACTCTAAAATTAATACAAATGAATCTATTAATTTAATTAAACAAGTGGAGACTCAGGTGAAGCAGTTAGAAAAAAGTGTCATTTTAAATAATGAATATAAAGTGAGTAAAGATAATCAAATTTTTAAATTACAATTAGAGTTGACAAATACTCATCAACAGTTTCAAAATGTTTCTAATAAGTTGACAACTGTCTTTATATTATTAGGATTTACAATTGCTACTTTAATATTTATATTATTTTTTAGTTTATTGAGGTAGTCACTATGAATAGTTATCAAACTGAATTGATGGATTTAACTATAAAATTAGATGCAATTACTGGCTCGCACGGTTCCCTTATTTCTCTAGTGCAAAAGGTTATCTCAAATTACTCTGATAATAATGCGACAATTTTTTTAAGAGAGATTTCTAAAATATATAAAAATGAAGCAACAGGGAGAGAAACTAGAAAGCTTGCAAAAATTGTATCGGATGATTTGTTGAAGTTTGTTGGATATTCTTATATACGAGATTCCAAAAATAAAATACAGCCAAAACTAGATGAAAATATTTCTTTAGAAGATTTGCAAAAAGAGTTAAATCAATTAATTGGATTAGAGAATGTTAAGAAAGAAATTAATAATTTAGTTGCTTATCAAAAGGTTCAGTCTTTAAGAAAAATAGAAGGTTTAAAAATACCTTTCCGTACTTTACATATGGCCTTTACAGGAAATCCGGGAACAGGAAAGACAACTGTTGCTAGAATCATAGGAAGAATGTACAAACAATTAGGTTTATTATCGAAAGGTCATTTTATTGAGGCTTCGAGAACAGATTTGATTGCTGGTTATCAAGGTCAGACAGCTTTAAAAGTAAAAAAAGTAATTGAACAAGCTAAAGGTGGAGTATTATTTATTGATGAAGCGTACAGTATAACTGAAAATGAAAATAGTGATTCGTACGGGCGTGAATGTTTAACCGAACTCACGAAAGCTTTGGAAGACTTTCGTGAAGATTTGGTTGTTATTGTTGCAGGTTACACAAAACCGATGTGTACTTTTTTTGAATTAAACGCCGGGTTAAAGTCTCGCTTTAATCGATTTATAGAATTTAATGACTATACTGCTTTAGAATTATTGGAAATTTTAGATGTTCTATGTTTAAAAGATGATTATAAAATAAGCGAAGACTTGAGGAGAGTTTTATTATCTTTCTTTTCAGATGAACTTGGTTTGTCAAACGATAATTTTTCGAATGGAAGATTTGTTAGGAATATATATGATAATTTAGTCATGCAACAATCTATTCGCTTAAGTAGAAAAGAAGGAATTACTTTAGACGAACTCTCCTTACTAGAGTTAGATGATTTTCAACAAAAGAATTAAATCTTACAATTTTGTAAGGTTTTTTGTTTGAAATGAAAGGTTAGGTTATGGTACCGGCCTTTCTTTTTTATTATCATAGAGGCAAGAAATAAGAAGGAGACAGAAAAATGAAATCAAAAGGTATAAATGCTTTTCAGTTGAAGCTCTTCATGGCATTTCTTATGGTTTTTGACCATATCAGTCAGATACCGGGGCTAGTGCCGGACGGCTGGGATGGCGTCTTGCATGCCCTAACCCGCTGTGTCGGAGTCGCATTTGCCTTCATGGCAGTGGAAGGCTTTCTCCACACTCGCAACCGCCTGGCTTACAATATGCGGCTCTTCTTTTGGGCAGCCCTGATGCAAACAGGAAACTGTATCCTGACGCTTCTCTTTCAGGAGAAGGGCATTTACCTCACTCACAACATCTTCCTGACCTTGGCCTGCGGGGTCCTCATGCTGAGTCTTTTCTTTGGCTTTTCTGAAAATGGCGGAGCTGCTAAGGATAGGAAGTCTGGTTTGCGGATAGCAGCAGGAGTATTAGTCTTGCTGGCTGGGCTTCTCTTTAGCGAAGGTGGCATGGCTCTGCTTCCTTTCATGCTCTTGACCTACCTTTTTAGAAATCAAGTCTTTTTCAGAAACTTGACCTATGTAGTTTGGGCGGGAATTCTCTTTGCCATGAGTATTCAAATTTATCCAACTCTGCAGGACACGCTATCAATGCTGCTCTATAATTCAGACTGGCTCTTTATCACTGTTCTTCCTCTCTTGCACTTCTACAATGGTGAGCGAGGATCCAGCAGCAAGTGGAGCAAATATTTCTTCTATATTTTCTATCCAGCCCACCTTTGGCTAATTGCTTTGATTGCCTTTTGGGTAAAATGAAGCTCATCTCATCTTACAAAAGTGTAAGATTGCACTTTAAAATGTAAGCTTAGGTTATGGCAGGGCGGTTGGTATTGAGATAAAATAGACTTATCAATTAGGATGCAGTTTATAAATATTGTTAAAAGCGGGGCTTTGATAGGTGCCTGCTAGACAGAAAGGAAACAAGATGACATTATTAGACGTACAGCACGTGAAAAAAATTTATAAAACCCGTTTTCAGGGTAGTCAAGTAGAGGCACTTAAGGACATTCACTTTACGGTAGAAAAGGGCGAATATGTCGCCATCATGGGGGAGTCGGGCTCCGGTAAGTCCACCCTGCTCAACATCCTGGCCATGCTGGACAAGCCGACTGAGGGCCGCGTCTTTCTCAACGGAACTGACACAGCAACCATTAAAAACAGCCAGGCTTCCAGCTTCCGTAGGGAGAAATTAGGTTTTGTCTTTCAGGATTTCAATCTGCTGGATACCCTGTCGGTCAAGGATAATATTCTCCTGCCTCTGGTTCTCTCGCGTCGTCCCATTACCGAGATGATGCAAATGCTGGTCACCACCTGCAATGAGCTGGGGATAAATAAACTCCAAGAGAAGTTTCCTTATGAGATTTCTGGTGGCCAGAAGCAGCGGGTTGCAGTAGCTCGAGCTATCATCACAGATCCTGAGATTCTGCTGGCGGACGAGCCGACGGGAGCCTTGGATTCCAAGTCTTCAGCAGCCCTGCTAGATGTCTTTGATGATATCAATGCCCGCGGTCAAACTATTCTCATGGTAACTCACTCAACGGCAGCTGCTAGCCGCGCTAAGCGGGTGCTCTTTATCAAGGATGGGATCCTTTATAATCAAATCTTCCGAGGTGAGAAGACCGAGCGGCAGATGTTCCAAGAGATTTCTGACACTCTGACAGTTATGGCAAGTGAGGTGGGCAATTATGTTCAAACTAACGAGTAAACTGGCTTTGTCCAATCTGGTTAAAAATCGCAGTTTGTATTATCCATTTGCTCTGGCGACGGTACTGGCAACAGCGATTTTGTATAGTTTTGTCTCACTAGCTCATAGCCCCAATATGGAGGCCTCTTATGGCGGTGCAGCTGCTCGCATGACCTTGCAGTTTGGTATCCATGTCATTCAGATTGCCGTCCTTATCCTCATTACCTATGCTAATAGCTTCGTCATGAAAAACCGATCCCGAGAGTTGGGAGTCTATAGTCTGCTAGGCATGGAGAAAAAGCATCTGCTAGTCATGACCTTCTTTGAACTCTGTGTCTTTTATCTGACTACAGTCGGTCTGGGAGTCTTGTCTGGCTTGGCTTTGGACAAGATGCTTTACGCAGTCCTTTTGAAATTGATGGGAATGCCGGCAGTTCTTGACTCGACCTTCCAATGGCAGAACGTCGGGATGACTCTAATCAGTCTAGGTGTCGCTTTTGCGGTGATTTTGTTGCTCAACTCTACGCGCCTTCTACGCTATAGCTCTCTTAATCTAATGAAAGAAAAGAAAGCAGGCGAGAAGAAAGGACGCTTCCTTTTTCTGCAAACCTTGCTGGGGCTCCTGCTCATGGGTGTGGCTTATTATATGGCTTTGACCGTTACCAAGCCTGTCGCTGCTATCGGCAATTTCTTTATAGCTGTGATCATGGTTATCCTAGCAACTTATCTGCTTTTTAATGCAGGTTCAATTACACTATTGCAATTTCTCAAAAAGCGCAAAGGCTACTACTACAAAACGCAGAATTTCATTTCTGTTTCCAATCTCATCTCGCGGATGCGTAAAAATGCAGCAGGATTGGCAACTATCTCCATTCTATCTACCATGCTCTTAGTGACTCTGGTTGGTACAATCAATATCTATGTTGGGGGTCAGGATTATATTACAACCTTGCATCCAAAGGATTACAATGTCAGCGTGGTCTTGCCGAAATCGACCGATCAGAAGGAGGCTCTGTTAGACAAGGTCCAGCAAGTCGCTCAGGACACAGATCTGAAGAAGCCAAGCTATACTACCTATCTCTACCAATCAGCCTTCATTACGAAACTGGCTGGTAATGATGTGACAGTTCCAATGCAAAGAGAGATGGAGTCGGATACAAGTATCTTGACTAAGTCTGCTGGCACGATTACGGTCATCAATCGTCAGGATTATGAAAAAATGACTGGGGAAAAGATAGACATGGCAGACGATGAAACTCTTGTCTATGGAAAAAATATTTCCTTAAATAAGGACAATCCTCTCCGAGTGAATGGTAAGGACTGGAAGATTAAGCAGTTTTTATCGTCGAATTTCACGCATGGGGAAATTCCTAATCCAAACGATGTGACCATGGAGCAGGGTCTCTATATGGTGGTCAATGATAGCAAAGAGGTTAATCTCGATGTGGATCATTACTACTACATTGGAGTTGCTTCAGAGACTAAGGGCAGTAAAAAGTTTGTCGAGCAAGTCCAGCTGGGGTTGAGGGACACTTTGGATCAGGAACAGGGTCAAGATGGTAGCTTCGCAATGGCTAGTGACCGTTACAGCGCAGAAAAGAGCTATCAAGAACTTACTGGAACCTTACTCTTCATCGGTGTCTTCCTCTCCGTTATCTTCCTTCTAGGAGCTGTTCTCGTGATTTACTACAAGCAAATCTCTGAAGGATATGAAGATCGCGATGGCTTTATCATCTTGCAAAAAGTTGGTTTAGATGAAAAGCAGACTAGAAGTACCATTCGAAAGCAAATCTTGACTGTCTTCTTCTTACCTCTCATCTTTGCTTTTCTACATGTAGCAGCGGTCTTTCACATGTTGCGCTTGATAGTTGCCCTATTGGGTGTGACCAATCTTCCTCTTTTGATTCAGACAACACTTGCAACTTGCGGAGTCTTCCTCCTGACCTATATTTTAGTTTTCTTACTGACTTCACGCAGTTACCGCAAGATTGTCGCACGCTAATAAACTTCCCTGACCGAATGGTCGGGGATTTTTTGATGTCTGGATTTTCACCTCTCATCTCCCTCATTTTACCGCTTGTCCAAAAAGATGAGATTTTTCAAAAAAGACTTGCTATCATAGTCTCAGAAGTAAAGAAAAGGAGAAAAGATCATGTTAGTAGAAACGAAAAATCTTAGCAAGGTTTATGGCGATAAGGTGGCAGTTAATGATCTGAATATTCAGATTGAGAGAGGCAGTTTTACAGCTATTCTAGGCCCTAATGGTGCAGGAAAATCGACAACTATTCAGATGCTGATAGGTCTCTTGCGGCCGACATCCGGGCAGATTTGCTATGCTGAAAAGCCTAGACTGGGTGCGGTTTTCCAAAACAGTGTGTTGGATGCCCGGCTGACAGTTTTGGAAAATCTGACCATCAGAGCCAAGCAGTACAAGGAGATGCCGGCAGGTAGAATTGAGCACTTGGTGTCTCAGCTAGGTTTATCAGCCTTTGTCAAGCAGCCTTATGGGACACTGTCTGGCGGACAAAAGCGTCGGGTGGACATTGCGCGAGCCCTGCTCAATAGTCCCGACCTGCTCTTCCTGGATGAGCCAACAACAGGCCTGGACATTCAGACTCGGGAGAGTATTTGGAGTTTGCTCAAGCAAATTCAGAAAGAAGAGCAGATGACCATTGTCTTGACAACCCACTATCTCAATGAAGCTGACGACGCAGATAAGATTTATATCGTAGATCATGGTCAGGTCATTGCCCAAGGCTCCGCAGACCAGATTAAGGGAAACTACGCCCGTAATGTCTTACGGATTTTGAGTCAAGACTCAGTAGGTTTAGAGAAAAGTTTGCCCAGAGGCTGCGCTTGGGAGCAAGTCAAGGAAGGGGAATTTATCCTTCACCCTAAAACGACTCAAGAAGCACTGACCTTATTGGCTCAGGCAGCTCCCTATATCGAACAATTTGAATTCCAACCCGGAACCATGGACGATGCCTTTATGGCACTGACAGGAAGAGAGGTACGCTAATATGCTCGCTTTGATAAAACGTAATTTTTTACTTTATTTCCGCAACCGCAGTGGGGTAATTTTATCCCTCTTCGGAGCGATTATTCCCTTTGTGCTTTATATCGTTTTTTTGAAAAATAATTACAAAGCTCATTCCAGCCAGCTGATGGACTTGTGGCTGATTGGCGGCGTGTTGGCAGTTACAGGATTAACGACCACATTGGCAGCTTTCTCTCGGCAGGTCGAAGACCGGGAGCGGAAGGTGACAGACGACCTCTTTATCACAGACTTGGGACCATGGGGCTTGCATCTTAGTTATCTTGTCAGCTCTGTTATTATCGGCTTTGTAATGCAGGTCATTATGTTTGCCTTTATGCTCAGCTATTTTACGCTGGCGGATAAAATTTCTTTTGAATGGGGGAGTCTTCTTTACCTGATGCTTCTGATGCTTTTGAACAGCCTCTTAGCTACACTGATAAACGCTCTGATTGTTCAATGTTTCAAATCAGTGGATAGTCTAGGTAAATTAGCGACAGTAGTCGGAGCGACTTCTGGTTTTCTAGTGGGAACCTATATACCCATTGGAACCTTGCCGAAAATGGCGCAAAATCTAATGAAGATTACGCCTTCTAACTACATGACATCTCTATTCAGACAGGTTCTCATGAAGGAAAGTCTAGCAGATACTTTTGCCAATAACAGCCAGCCTCAAGCAGCTTTTGAAAAAACAATGGGAATTCGCATTGAATGGCAGGAGCTCTTGACAAGGACAGAAACTTTCTATATAGTTGGAATAGTTTTAGTTGCAATAGCGCTTATTTGGATAGTGCAAAATATGATTGCCATCCGCCGGCTGAAACTACAATAGAATGTGAATAGGGAGCTTCCTCTTGCAAGCAAAATTTGAAACAGATCCAACCATTTCATCTCAGGAACCGCTGGTTGTGGTCAAGGCAGACCAGCTAGGGGCAGAAGCCAAGGCCATCTTAGATTATTTAGAGCAGTACAAGGCAGGGCCAAGTGGCGTCCTGCCTATCAAGTCGGACGATAAGCTTATCATGCTGAAGACTGAAGATATTATCCTAGCAGACATCAACCAGACAACGTTGATGATTTACAGCAGAGAAGGCATTTACCAGACGACAGAGACCTTGACTCGCTTTCAGCAGCGGATTAGTAGCTCGAACTTTATCCAGGTTTCTCGGCATGCTGTCATCAATATTGACCATCTGGAGTCTTTGTCTGACAGCTTTTCTGGCAATATGACGGCCAAGCTGACTAATCAAATCAAAACCGAAGTCAGCCGTCGTTATGTCAAGCTCTTGATGGAATATCTGGGAATCTAGGAGGTAAGTGATGAGTATTAAAAAATGTCTACATGCTATATTAATGGGCATCCAGACAGGGAGTGCAGTCTATCTGATTGTCCTTGCTCTCTCTATTCAAAAAAATCCGCCCACAACAAGTAATATCTTCAGTGTCATGGTGATGAGCGGCTTGATTGGGATTATCAGTTCAATGTTAAAAACTCTTGAAGACCGATTCTCTTTTTTAGTCTCGATTTTACTGCATTTCGCCGCTGTCGCAGTCTTAGTATGCTGTTTCATGGTCTATAATAACTGGGGATTTTTAATTGCTAACTGGCATTTTTGGCTGGATTTTATTCTGATTTACCTCTTTGTATGGCTCTTTCTTTACTTGGATACAAATCTTAAGACCAAGAAGATTAACAGCGCCTTGGCCAAGCGCAGAAAGGAAAAAGAAGGCAAGTAACTTGCTGAAAAACGTTCTGACAAGCATATCATAAAAATAAATGGAGCTGGATCGTATCCTGCTCCTGTCTTTTTGTATCTAAAAAACTCAAGCTAGATTTTCTAGCTTGAGTCTTATGTGATATTACACTCCCAATCGGATATGAGGGAAGTGGTTGTAGAGGTAGTCAAAGGTTGACTGAAGTTTAGTGTCTGTTGTTTTACCAATATTCTTAAAAGGCATTTGGTATTTCTTTTGATTGTTCCGAATAGCAACTAAGGTTGAGTTTCTGTTTGAAGCAACGAAGCCGCGCTGCATGGTGAGAATGTGGTGGTAGAGATGGACGACCTGTTTGAGATCAATCGCCTTGAAACCTCTATAGTAGGTAATGAGATGGTCTTTATAGACAGCAATTTTTAGCACATCGTCGTGGAAAGAAGCTTGCTCAAGCAGGATATTGAGATTGTTCTTGGCCTCTGGATAGGCTGCATAGATTTCTTCGTAGGCAGCGATATTTTTCTTGCGGCCGATAATTCCTATAACGACAAAGAGAACACTGAGTCCAATCAAAAACAGAATGTAGAACATGAATGCAAGATTGTCAGATTCAAATTCAGTGATAGAGATATAGGAGCTGCTTGACATTACTGTGATGACTTCGGGATTGTCTGCTAAGAGACCGCGAACGAGGCTGCCATAATTAGAGATATATCCCTGATTTTTTTTAGGGGAGTTAGCATTAACATAGGAGCCAACGATTCGGACAGGATTTTTTTCCAGCTCGCCCTTTTTCTCTTTTTCCAAGAGCTGGGCAATCTGCTTGTCCCCTTTTTTAGCCTGCAGACCAACATATCCGTCTTGATAGGCAACCAGCCAAACTTGAGTATTATCTTCTACTTCAATCAGGGCCTCTGGAAAAATATATGACACTTCAGCATAGACTGCTGAATCTGCTCCCGACTCGCTATTTCGGTCATAGGCGGTCTTGGTGTTGACCTTTTGGTATTGGATAAAGCCCATTACTGCAGCAACAACTAGAAAAATAAGAGAAATTACCAGTAGGGCGATGGTACCCTGGTTTCGTCTTTCCTTGAGCATAGCTCAACCTCCAAAATATAATCTAAAAAAATAATTTGATTAGCAAACTATCTTTTTTTGTATAGTATAACATAAATGCTTGACAAGTGGCAAGATTGTGTTAAAATATGAATGAACACAAAATATAATTCATTCATAAAAGAGGCATGGAAATGGATAAAAAAAATGAGCTCCTGGCTGCGGCTAGAGAAGTCTTTGCGGAAAAAGGCTATAAGGCAGCTGGAATTTCTGATATTGCTAAGAGAAGTCAGATGGCTGTCGGATCCTTTTACAAGTATTATGAGTCCAAGGAAGCTATCTTCTTGGAGGTTTATGTAGCTGAAAATAGCCGTATACGTGAGGAAATCATGCAACGCGTAGACTGGCAGGGCGAGCCCGAGGCAATCGTTGAACAGCTTTTTGCAGTCACTTTTGAATTGATTTCACCCAATAAAATTCTGGCTGAGTGGAACAAACCAGGCATTTCTCAGATTCTGCATGATTACTATAATCAGGATTCTGGACGAGCGTCCAACGCTTTTCATCAGTTTCTGATTCAGACCTTCAGCCAGCGCTTGCAGGAAGAGGGCTTTTCGAAAGAGAAAATAGCTGAGATCATGAAGGTTTATGACTTGATTTACTACATAGACATGCATGTCACGGAGCAGGAATTTTCAGGCTACTTCGATAGTCTTGAGACTTTAGTGAAATATTTTGTTAAGGGGATTTTTTCCAAATAGAGGAAATTCCTTTTCTTAGAAGCGTCAGTGAATGAATTTACAAAATTATTCATTCACAAACAAAGGAGGTGATGTCTTATGTCCTGTGATTCGGAAATGGAAAGGAACGTAATTAGATAAAGTATATTATTTTTTATCATGATATGAATGAATATT